>JAQTUX010000002.1:411694-510045 GCA_028707125.1 Candidatus Omnitrophota bacterium | reverse complement strand
GGATTATAAGGATTTTGAATACAAATGCTACGATAAGGTCTATATACCCGGCACCATTCCCATGAGGCGGAGCAACGAAATCGAAGTGAATAACCACAAGATAAAGCTTGGCGACTCGGTGTTTAAGCTGTTCTTGCGCCTTGCGCTGGAATTAAAAAAAACAAAAGAGGGCTGGGTTCACCGGCATAGCTTGGGCTCGGACAGCATAATTGCCGATGTCGAGAAATTTCAGATTTACAGTAATCTCAGGACGGCTTTGCAGGGAAGCCTACTGGATAAAGACGGCCAGAAGTTTATAGAGAACAACGGCTCAAAGCAGTACCGCATATCCCTCCACCCCGATTTTATCGCCTACGATAAAGAAAAGCTCCTTAAGCATCCGGATAACAGCATCAAAAATATTGCAAAAAAATTATCCAATAAATAGGAAATCGTCTTGAAGAATAGATCCTCCGTTGGCTAAGTAGGCTGGCGGAGGTTTTTTGTTTCGCAAGTATTTCCAGCGCGCCCTTCCAGAAAGATATGTTTAATTACTGAAAAAAATCATTGACAAATTATCCTAAGTGTATAATACTGTATACATGCAGACTACCGCTATAACGAATAAGGAACTAGAAGCCATCCGCGAAATACGCAATTTCATCCTGCACATCGGACGCATCCCATCCATGCGTGAACTCATGTCTTCTCTTGGATATCGTTCGCCTCGTTCTGCCTCGTTGATTGTTAACAAGCTGATTGAGAAAGGTGTGCTACGTCGTAGGGACGATGGAAGCTTGCAGTTTGTCAAAAGTGTTGGTGATGATAGGATACGTGCTCAGACCGTGGATGTCCCATTGGTTGGAGTTGTAGCTTGCGGCGCTCCAATGCTTGCCGAAGAAAATATACAAGCTAAAATACCGGTTAGCATAAAATTAGCCTGTCCGCCACATCGTTATTTTCTTCTAAAAACAAAAGGTGACTCGATGAATCAGAAAGGCATCGGTGACGGAGATTTTGTTTTAGTTCGTCAACAAGTAACAGCGAAGAATGGTGATACTGTTGTAGCGCTGATTGATAATGAAGCAACTGTTAAGGAGTTTCACGAGGCAGGGGAGACGGTTGTTTTAAAACCCAGATCAAAAAATAAACAGCACCAGCCTATTGTTCTAACAAGGGATTTTCAGATTCAGGGAGTGGTCGTGGCAACGATTCCAAATATGTAGTAATTTTATTTAAGGATAGAGGAGAAAAGTATGTATGATAACGCAGTAGCAGAAAAAATATCGATCCAATATAAACAAACCCCTCTTACCGATTTCGCAAGTGTTAATTCAAAAACTAGACTTGATGATTTGAACCTGAATTGGCGTGAAAGAGATCTTCCGGAAAACGAACGGACAAAGCATGTCCATAGACTGCATCCATATATGGGGAAATTTATTCCTCAATTAGTCGAAATTTTCCTTAGGAAATATCAGCCAAAATTAGTTTACGACCCATTTTGTGGATCTGGAACAACCCTTGTGGAGGCAAATATTCTTGGGGTTGATTCAATCGGCACAGACATTTCTTCGTTCAACACTTTGCTTTCTCAAGTTAAGACGGCTAAATATGATTTAGATTTACTGGAAACGGAATTGAGAGATATTCTGAAAAAATTATATACTTTTAAATATGGCCCCTCTTCTCCAAAAAATGGAGGTAATGGCCGTTTATCAACCAGCAGTGAATACGTCAAAACATGGTTCTCCCAGAGCACGCAAAACGAATTACTGTATTTTAAAGACTTGATCGATAAATACACGTATAAAGATTTATTGAAAGTAATTTTATCGCGCTCTGCTCGCTCTGCTCGCCTTGTGACGCACTATGATTTGGATTTCCCTAAAAAACCTCAAATCGAACCATATTTTTGTTATAAACATAATCGAACGTGTCAGCCAGTAAGCGAAGCCTATAAGTTTTTATACAGGTATACTCTTGATACGCTGGATAGAATAAAGGAATACGCAAAATTACGAACGGAAGCATCGGTTGTAATCTTTCACGATGATTCCCGCGAAGTAAAATTGCCGAAGAATATTGATATGATCTTTACATCGCCGCCCTATCTGGGACTTATTGATTATCACGACCAACACAAATATGCTTACGAACTATTGGGTTTACAAAATAATGAGACGAGGGAAATCGGCCCCGCAAAAAATGGACAGTCGGAACAGGCTCGCAAAGATTATATTAAAGGTATAAACGATGTTCTGTCGCATACCAGAGATTTTATGGTTAAAAAAGGACTTGCCCTAATCGTTGTTAACGATAAATTTAACTTGTACAAGGCAGAAGACGTAGGCTTCAAATCTGTAGGGCGAGTCGATCGTCATGTAAATAGACGAACAGGCCGCCGAGAAGGCGCTTTTTATGAGAGCATTTTAATATGGGAGAAAATATGACAGATAAACAAAAAATGAAAGAGGCGATCCAGTCTGTCATCAAATCGATGATGGACAGAATTATGCATAAGGTTTTAGTCGAGGATCCGTTTATTAAAGAAGACCACAAAGCAGAGAAGCCGCTATATGCGGCTCTGGTGCCGGATGAGATATTTAAAGGATCTCATTTCGAAAGGCGGTTCGTTACTCCATTTGGTAATGTTTGGGAGAAATTAGCCATTGTAGCGGCCAATAATGGGCTTGGACATGGTGAGCAGGGTGTGTCAATAAAAGGACAAGTAAATTCAGAACGGCTACGAAGAATTCAAGAGGTTTTGAATACCCTGGAGCATTCCGGGCGAGGCAAGGAAAAGGTGCGTCCTGATTGGAAAAAGGAATTGCAATATATTTTAGAAGGTAAGAGCGAGAAGCTTATCCCCACGACTGTTATCTGCGATGTTTATGCTGAGGATAAACGTAGTAATAAAAAATATGCTTTTGAGTTAAAGGCTCCTTTGCCCAATAGCGATCAAACGAAGGTCAGTAAAGAAAAAATTTTGAAGCTTTACAGCATGCAACCACTACAAGTCGATGGTGCCTATTATGCGTTGCCGTATAACCCTTATGGCAAACGTGCTGATTACGCATGGGCTTTCCCCGCTCGCTGGTTTGATATGAAAAATGATGATGTTGTACTTATCGGGGATGAGTTCTGGGAAAAAATCGGCGGAACAGGAACATATAAGGCATTTATAAGTGCCGTGAACGAAATTGGCAAAGATTATAAGGATAGGATTTATAGAGAATTTTTAGGGATTGAGCCTCCAGGTGATCTAGAAGAAGGTAAATTGGATTAAAAGCCTTTAGGGCTTAGTAACATGTCATATACCATAACCCGATCGAATTCAGGATTTATGGCATTTTTTATGAAGGATTTATATGAGCGGCAAATATTTTGAATATCCTGAATTATTATCCCCGCCGGTAAAACGAGCAGCTTATAGTGATAGGACATCTTGGCTTATGGCCAAAATGTCGAAACTGGCATACTTGCCTTTTGAAAAAGACGACACTGAGTTGAAATCCGCGTTAACAGAAGCAGGATTCTTACTGGTTAGAGCATTTAATCAAGATGGAACGCAGGCCTTTTTGGCAAAAAGGGATCCTGACAAGATGGCGGTCCTATCATTTAGAGGTACACAGACTGAAGGTTTGACGTTTGAAACGTTCTTTGATGTATTTACTGATTTATATGCCGCTATGCGGGTGGATCAGAATAATATCAAAACTCACAAAGGTTTTCTTTCGGCTTTTAAAAAAATACAAGTAGATGTTACTCAGCAACTGCAGTCTTTGACTGATTATGGATTGTATGTAACCGGCCATTCTCTCGGCGGGGCATTGGCTTTAATTGCGACGTCCGAGATCAATTCAGATAACCTGGCGGCATGCTACACATTTGGAAGCCCTAAAGTCGGCAATGAAGAATTTGACGATAAGATCAAGGCGCCAATCTACAGGGTCATCAATTCTTTTGATGTGGTGCCTTTCTTACCATTTACGCCGATTATGTTGCCCCTATTTTGGCTGATTAAGAAGAAGGTAAAGAACAATAAGGTTAAAATACTTGCTGAGAACTTTTCTGAATACCAGCATCATGGGGATATGCGCTTTTTGACTAAAGTGTCAATAAACGCAGATGCAAAAGTGTTAACAGAATATGCCGAGTTAACGCGATCGCTAAATTTAATCTGGTTATCGTGGACGATCGCGAAGGATATAGGCGTACAACATCATTCGCTTGATGTTTATTGTGAGAAATTAGCTGGTTGGGCACTAAAGCGAATCAATCTGTGAGGTGAATTATGGGATTTGAGATAGATTTTTTACCAGTTGGTGAGGGTGAACGTGGAGGCGATGCTATTGCAATTCGATGGGGCAACCTTCATGGGGATCGTTCGGAGCAAAAAATAATGGTTATTGACGGAGGGACAAAGGAATCCGGTAAATCCCTTATTGAACATATCAAGAAATATTATAAAGCCGCAAAAGTTGATTATGTTTTCTGTTCTCATCCTGACGCAGATCATGCTTCTGGATTAACCGAGGTAATTAACAATCTTACAGTTGGAGTTCTATGTCTTCATAGGCCATGGGAACATGCCCAAGATTTAAAGAACATGTTTCAAAACGGCAAAATTACGGGGACCAGTTTAAAAGCTAATTTAAAAAAAGCATTAGAGGATGCCTATGAGTTAGAATCATTGGCAAAGCAGAAGAATATTCGCGTTTATGAGCCTTTTGCGGATGATTTTACAGACGGGAATGCCGAAATAGTTGTATTAAGCCCTACCAAAGATTTCTATAGTGTTATGCTTGCTAATTTCCGGGAAACACCTGAACCAAAAGAAAGTTTGACTTTAACTGAGAGGATTGTTACTGCTGTTAAAGAGGCGATCAAATGGGTTGCTGAGAACTGGGGACTAGAAACATTGGCTGACCCGCAGGAAAACGAAACGAGCGCAGAAAACAACTCAAGTGTAATTTTATTGCTTCAAGTTGAAGGGAAGAAATTTCTATTTACTGGAGATGCTGGTATTGAGGCGTTAAGTGGGGCAATCAAGAAGGCGGTAAGCCTAGGGATCGATTTGAAAACACTAAACTTTATTCAAGTTCCTCATCATGGAAGTAAGCATAACATAGGTCCTTCTTTGCTCGACTCTATAGTAGGTGAAAAGTTACAGGAACCAGCACACCTAAAAACAGCCTTTGTGAGCTCTCCAAAAGATGGAGACCCTAAGCACCCATCGCGAAAGGTAGTAAATGCTTTTATGAGACGTGGCGCTAAAGTTCTTGCTACTAAGGAAAGCACAAAATGTCATTTTGACAATGCTCCGGATCGCGGTTGGGTCAAGGCAGAACCATTGCCATTTTATGATGAAGTTGCAGAATAGGGGAGGAATAATAAATGAAAGACATAATTGATAAACTTTCCTCATATAATCTATTTAATTATCTTTTTCCCGGAGTTGTCTTTGTTGTTCTGGCTGACGCAATAACTGACTATTCTTTTATACAACAGGATGTAATTTTGGGACTCTTTTTGTACTATTTTGTAGGGTTGGTAATTAGTAGGGTTGGCTCTCTTGTTGTTGAGCCACTGTTGAAATGTACGTCATTCCTTAAATTCGCAGATTATAAAGATTATGTAGCCGCCACAAAAAAAGATGAAGGAGTTGAGCTTTTATCAGAAGTCAACAATACTTACCGCACATTATGTGCATGCTTTGGGCTGCTCGTTTTGCTTAAATTAGTTGAAATTTTAGGAAGGAAGTTTTCGATCCTCCGAGGGTGGGAGCTTTTTATTCTCGTGGTTACCTTACTGGTTATCTTTTTGTTTTCCTACAAGAAGCAAACAGCCTATGTTAAGAAGCGAGTAGAGGCTAATAAATAAGAAGGGAAATTGAGGTCTAAATCTTTAGCAATAGGCGTTCAATTTCGCTTCGGCGTTCTTTCTCGGTTTTTAGGCGGGAGATCTTCAGAAGTCTTCGGCCGTGGAAGATTTTTAGCATGCTTTCATCAGTGCAAGATTTCATGTTTTCTACGAAGTCCGGAGGTAGCGTCTTGACTATTTTCAGCAGGTGTGCTAACTTGGCTTCTGAGATATTTAACGCTTTACGGGTTTGTGCCCAGGTCAGCATCGTAGGCCCCTGGCTCATGAATGCCTTGATCTTTAAGGCTTCTACTATGGTATTGGGGTAAACCGGCGGCAACCGGATGGGTTTTGGGGGCAGGGGATCGACTAAACTAAGCAAAATCCGCTTGCTTCGCCTAATCTCCATTTTCACAACTAATTGAACCACTTGAGGTTGTGCGGTGCGGCTGGCGACAACTCTGGGCAGCGGTTCGACGCGCCCCGACGGTAATAAGCCGTCGGGGCTTGCTCACCGCTTGAGAAAGAGGAGGGAATATGGCTGAATTAAAGGAAATGTTTCAATCTGCCGATTGGAAGAAAGAGAAGCATGTCCCCGTGATCGAGGCGCCCGATAAGATAAAGAAAGGCGAATTCGCGAAGATCGCGGTCAGCGTGGGCAAGGAGATAGCCCATCCTAATACCACTGAGCACCACATCCGTTGGATCAGCGTGTATTTTCTGCCGCAAGGCGAGAAATTCCCTTATGAGATCGGGAAATGTGAATTCAACGCCCACGGAGAATCTACGCAGGGCCCCAACACCAGCAGCGTATTTACGCACCCGGAGGCGGTTCTGACTTTAAAAACCGAGAAGGCCGGCGTACTTTTTGCCTCTTCGTATTGCAACATACATGGATTATGGCAGAGTTCCAGGGAAATAATGGTAGAGTGAGATAAAGAATGATTTCGCGCGGGTGGTGGAATGGCAGACACGCTACTTTGAGGGGGTAGTGGGGCAACCTGTGAGGGTTCAAATCCCTCCCCGCGCACCATATTATGAAAAGAAACTTTCTATTGGAGAAATTTATTGAGATCTTTAAAAATGAAGCCAGAGGCAGAGTGCTGGATATCGGCTGCGGCAGCGGAGACTACGCGTATCACTTGCAGAATGTCGGTTTTGATGTATTGGCTGCGGATATGGATGGCGGACGTTTCCGGCATAAGAATGAAGTTAAATTTGAAAAATATAACGTTACCGAAAACCTCCCTTTCTCCGATAATGACTTTGATTTCGTCGTCTTGGCCGAGGTCATTGAACATTTAGAAAACCCATACGGAGTAATTAAAGAGTTGCACAGGGTTTTAAGAGCCGGGGGTAAGATTATCCTGTCAACCCCCAATATACTTAATCTTAAATCAAGGGCAAGATTTCTTGCGGAAGGTTGCTGGGAATATTTCCGGGAGGTTCCGCTGGAACATTCCCAAAATCCCAGAGAAACCATCTGGAATCTGCATATAACTCCCTGGAGATACCATGAATTGGAATATCTGCTTCACGTTGGAAGATTTAAAATTGAGGGAATATATACAAGCAGATATGAGGGGCTGGGCCTGTGCTTTCTCGTTCCGTTGATAGCCTTTCAGTCGTATACCAAAGCAAAACGTTCCCAGAAAAAAGGCGACATAGATTTCGCGCGCATACACAGAATAATGCTTTCCAAGGAGCTTCTTTTCGGAGAGCATCTTATTATCAAGGCGGTAAAGGTTTAGATTTATGCATAGAAAGTTTATGTTTTTATGTATAATCGCTTTAGTTTTATCCTGTCCGGCTTCGGCGTTTTGTTCCGAGGGCGTCCTGGTTAAGCGTGTTGTTGACGGAGACACGGTTGTGCTCTCCGACGGAGAGCGGGTGCGCCTGATAGGCATTGATACGCCTGAGATGCACGAGTCCAACAAGCTCTACCGCGACGCCCGGCGCACCAGGCGCGACGTTGAGGCCATCAAGAGATCAGGGAAAGAGTCCTATCTGTTTACAAAAGGCCTCCTTGAAGGCAAACGGGTAAGATTGGAGTTTGACGTAGAGAGGCGCGACAGGTACGGCCGCCTGCTTGCCTATGTGTTTTTAGAGGACGGCACAATGGCAAACGCGCGGATTATAGAAGAGGGCTTCGCTCAGGTCTATACATTTCCCCCTAACGTAAAATATACCGATGAGTTACTGCGGCTTGAGAGGCAGGCGCGCCAACGCGGCCGCGGTTTGTGGAAGGAAGGGCCTTAGTCAACCCTTTTATCTACTATATAATTACTTCTTTCCAGCGATTTGGCGTAGGATTTCAGTTCCGCCCCTATTTCGCTTATCTGGCCTACATGCGATATCTTGCGCGCCTTATTTGTCACGACCCCGATGGAGATTGAGAGAAGCGGTATTTTCTGCACAGTTCCTTTCCTGTCTTTAGCCATAATAAAACCCTTTTCCCTGTCTTCCTTTTCATAGAAGGAAGGGACCGCCGCTTCAAAGTCCTTTATGATCTTCTTGCACGCGGCATCCACCTTGTCCGGAGTCGTGACAATGACAAAGTCGTCCCCGCCTATATGGCCCACAAAGTCGGCAGGGTTGCCCTTTTCCTTTATCGCCTTAAGCAGTATCTCCGCGGTCTTCTTTATGACCGTGTCTCCGCGTTCAAAACCGTATTTATCGTCGTAGGATTTGAATTTATCCAGGTCTATATAACAGGCGGCAAACGGCTCTCCCGATTGCATCCGGCCCGACAATTCGCTGAGGATAGATACATTTCCCGGAAGGCGGGTCAAGGGGTTTGCCTCAAGGTCTCTCTGGGTGCGCCTTAACACCATATGTATCCTTGCCAGCAGTTCTTTCGGCTCAAACGGCTTTACTATATAATCATCCGCCCCCGCGTTAATGCCTCCGACCCTATGCTCAATATCGCCCTTGCCCGTAAGCATTATTACAGGCAGATGCCTCATTAATATATCGTCTTTGATTATCTGGCAGACCTGCCTGCCGTCCATCTTCGGTATCTTGTAGTCCAGCAGCACCAGGTCAAGCGGTTTTGATCTGATGATCTTCAGTGCCTCTTCGCCGTTCTCCGCCTCAATCACATTGTAGTCCTGCTCGCTAAGCGTCAGGTTCAGGATGTCCCTTATATCCGGCTCGTCGTCTACTACTAAGATAGTTTCCTTACGCATATCACCTCGTGATCGGCAGGGTAAAACTGAAGGTCGTGCCTTCGTTCAATCTGCTCTTTACCCAGATATCTCCTTTGTGCGCGTTTACTATATATTTTACCAGAGAAAGCCCCAGCCCGGTACCCTTCAGCGACTGGTTTATTTCATTATCCACCCTGTAAAATTCGTCAAATATGAACGGCAGCGACGTTTCGGGTATCCCGATCCCATTGTCGCTTATGTCGATCTGTATGAATTCATTTTTCACGTTTGCCCGTACGGCGATCCTGCCCGATTCAGGCGTGAATTTTATCGCGTTGCCCAGCAGATTTATGAATACCCTTTCAACCTGGCTTCTGTCTGCCATGGCATTGGGCAGCCCCCGCGGTATATCCAGGGATATCAATATCCGTTTATCCTTTAATTGCGGCTGCAGCAGGTCTATGACCGAATCGGTAATTTCCTTCAGGCCCTGCGGCTGCATCTTCAGCTCCACCCTTCCCGATTCTATGCGCGATACATCCAACAGGTCATTGACCATGCGTGTTAATTCATCCGAATGCTTGTTGATCTTTTCCAGGCGTTCTTTGACCTCTTTGGGGATCTTGCCCAGCCGTTCCGCCAGCAATATTGAGGCGTATCCTTTTATTGAGGTAAGGGGTGTGCGCAGTTCATGCGAGACCGCGGATACGAAATCGGATTTTCTTTTGTTCACCCCTTTGATCTCTTCCAGGGCCTTCTTTAACTCCCTGGTGCGCTCCTCAACCTTTTTCTCAAGGGTCTGCTGGGCCTGGTAGGTCTTGTCAAAAAGCCGGGCGTTTTCCAGCGCCTGGCCGATGTGGTTTGCCAGCACGTTGATTATTTCCTCGTCCCCTTCGGTTATCACTATTTCCGGGCTTGAGCTTCCCATAAATATGAAGCCCTTATCGCCTTCCGGGGGCAGTATGGGCGATATGACAAAGTGTTCCGCGTTAAAAAGTTTGCGTATCCTCTCTTTCTGTATGGGCGCGTCCCCGGATATGGATGATATGTTTTTTGCCTCGTTGATGATCAGGGCCAATAATCCGGGGCCGATAGTTTTGAACGTTTCCTGCAGTTCCTGCGCGGAATATCCTATAAGCAGGACAGGGGAGAATAGCTGCTCCGAAGCGCGCAGCATAAAGATAAGGCACTTCTCAAACCCTAACTCTTCTACGTCGGATCTGGTCAGGTGTTTCAGTATCTTGTTTTCATCAAAGGTAACGCTTAACGCCCGGGAGATCTTCTGCAGCGTATACAGCCCGGATACCTTTTTGTCCAGTTCCTCCTGGGTTTTATTCAGTTCCATATCCGTGCGTATTATCAGTTTTGCCTGTTCGTCCATCTCTTTAAGGGAGCGGTTCAGCTTTTCAGCCAGCCGCTGCAGCTGCTTTATCCGCTCCATCTTCATTACCAGTATGAGGCACAGCACGATGATGGTAATGAGAGAGGACATGTTTAACAGCGCGTGGATATTAACGGTTTCCAATATCAGTCCCCCAGTGTTAGAACAAGCCCTGCCTGGTTGTGCTGTCTTGTTGTCCCATAGTATTTAAGGGGCGCGTATTCCCCCGAATCATAAAATCCCGTAAGCGGAAAGCCGCCTTCCAGGGTCTGCCGCAGGGCCTCTGTTTCCCTGGCAGCGTGCCTTCCCAAAAGCCGGTATCTGGAATAGTTATTAAAGAAGAACGCGCACTTAGGCGGTTTTTCCTTTGATATGCCGGACCTTTCCATATTTCCTCTCGCTTCTATGGCCGACTGTTTTACCGATTTCAGGCAGGATTCTTCAGTCGCTATCATAAGCCGCATTGAGCTTTGCTGCGGCAGGTCCGCCCCGCAGATTATGGCGCCGTTCTCTTCCAGGGATATGACGTTCCTTAAGAGGTATTCCTCCTCCTGCGGCATATCAATGCCTATGGGATAGAGCACTGATATGTAGCGTATGTCTTTTTTGAGCTCCGGCAGTTTCCTGGCAAAGTAATCCTCATATACCTTTACAGCCAGTTTGTTTTCTATTTCAAAGATGACATTGCCCTTACTTGAAGTGATGCCGCGCGGCCTGCCCAGCGGCTTAAAACCGTGGTGCACGCTGAAGCCAAAGCTGACGCCGCCGCCCAGCAGCAGGGCAACGTAGGAGCCGCTGAGCAGCTCATTGTTGAAGTACTGGTATGTTTTATCTGTATTGCCCTTCAGGGAGGAGTTGGCGCCGATAATGGGAAAACTAAAGCCCAATTTTTCCTGCAGGCCCCTTATCACCTCGCGGCCGTTGTTAATGTTCCCGTCTCCGAAAACCAGGCAGAAGTTGCGCTGGCCGCCCTTTATGCCGAACAACAGTTTGTCCCCCAGTTCCCTGCCGGCGTTCAACGCCGCGCCCCTGCCGATATTGTGCGTATGCGCCAATGTGTAATTGGCCTTTTCCAGGCAGGCAAGCACGACGATAATGCCTTGTTTTATGATCGCGGAGTTATATATCAGGTAAAGCCCGCTTGAGCCGATAAGCGGCACGTTGCCGAGGATCGTTTCAATGTTATTCAGGGCATAAGCGGAGGCGTATTCCGCGGTGCTGAACACAAGCGCGAAAGACGGCCTTTTTGGATAGAGCCCTTCCTTTGCCTCACTGCAGGCCTGATTAACTGCTTTCAGAATATCGGCGGAAGTGCTCGACCCTGCGCCTATTGAGATGGACATATTTGGTTTATTGTATCTTGCGCATTTTCAGGTGTCAATACAATTATGCCTTGAAAACCGGCATTCGCCATAGTATACTTATATTGTATCAATTTCGGGAACCTTTATATAATGAAAAACCGATTTTTACCTCAGGGTCAGAGGCATAATAGGAGGTGAGATCGGTTTTTTTATTGGAGGGCATTATGTTAATTAAACGCTTATTTTTAGTTGCTCTTTTAACCCTGTTTTTATCCCGGTTCAACACCGCCTTCTGCGAGATCCCGCAGTTAAGCGTTTCTGATGAAACCCTTGATTTCGGCTACAGCTACACTGAAAAGGAGATCGCCATCACCAATTACGGCAGCGACACCCTTGCCTGGCGCGCTGAAACCGATGTCCCCTGGATCAAGATTGAACAAAACCAGGGCACAATCCCCTCCACAAACCAACTCCCCGCTAATGCACCGTATCAATATTCCAATATGTGGCCAAAGTTGCCGAATCCATGGTATTTCAGCCATCCGCACAGTATTGGAGTCGATCACGAGGGATATATCTATGTGGTTGATACTTATCATAAGCGCATAAAAAAGTTTAACAAATATGGTGAATTTATACTTGAAGTAGGGAATGACAATCCATCAAGTAACAGCTATGTTTATTATCCTCATCATATTGCTTTTGATTCCGAGAATAATTTCTATGTAGTGACTGATTATAACTATTATTATAATGATCAAGCAAGGATTAAAAAATTTAATAGAAACGGCAATTTTATTACAAGTTTTAAGCCCGGATCCAGTTGGAAGCCATATGATATAGCTGTTGATTCTCAAGATAATATCTACGTAACTGATTATGAGAACTTTTGCGTGCATAAATTTGGTAAAAATGGAAATTATATTAAACGCTGGGGGAGTTTTCGTGCGACATTAGGCTATTATGGCCAGCCTATAGGCATAGTTATTGATTCTGGAGATTATATATACATAGCCGATAATCATTATATGAGAATTTGGAAATTTGATTCAGACGGAAATTATATGAAGCGATGGGGATTTGAAACCAGCAATCCCAATCATAATAGCAGCGATTATCAATATGGCGAAGTTTTTGCCATAGATTCTAAAGATGTAATTTATATAGGTCATGAGCACAAACGATTCTTAGGTAAGTTTGACACTGAAGGCCGCCTTATTCAGTCTTCTTCCGGTTGGAACATTGTCGATTTCTCAGGCAATTATATAGATTTTCACTTGCATTATACAGGAGATGTGGCAATAGACGAAGATGGTAATATATATATGTGTCCGTATTCAACACCTGATGAGCTCAATACAAAAATCCTTAAGTTTAATTCTCAAGGCAGGATTATTGCTGAGTGGGGAAGTTATAATAAGCAGTCAGGGGATATATTTTATAATGGTCCGTTATGGTTAGATGTTGATAAAAAGGGCAATATTTACATCGGGTCCGCACAGAACACGTCTGCAGAAGATTTGCTTATCCAAAAATTTGGTATAAAAGGCGGGCTTGTCAAAGTCAAGGAATGGTCTGTGGCTATTCCATCAGTAATAAGCGATGATATAACTTTGGATTTAGAGAATAATATATATATTCCTTATTTTCGGAATGTATTCAAGTTTGATAACGAAGGTAATTTGATCAAAGAGATAGTTTTAAATAATCAGTTTCACGGTCAAGACGGCCGAGTAGAAAATATTGCTATCGATTCCGAGAATAATATGTATATCTCTGATCCAGAGTCTGGCGAGTTTCTCATTAAATATGACTCAAAGGGCGACGTTATAGAGGAATGGGATATGTTCACTAGGCCTTATGCGATAGCTATAACCTCCCAAGATATCATTTACGCTGCTTATAACCGCGGCCACTCCAACGATCGCTATTTTGGTCTCGCAGTATTAAATCAGGATGGAGATTTGATTGACAATTGGACGCTTGACCAATTAAACGACAGGATTAAACCATGGGAAAATAACATAGA
Source organism: Candidatus Omnitrophota bacterium (assembly GCA_028707125.1). NCBI lineage: Bacteria > Pseudomonadati > Candidatus Omnitrophota > Candidatus Omnitrophota bacterium. The sequence continues at coordinate 496,338 of JAQTUX010000002.1, read as the reverse complement.
TATAACGGGAATTGCCTGTGATTCACATAGTTTTGTTTATTTGGTGCTTGATAACGGCGAAATTTATAAATTTGACCAAGATGGCAATTCATTATTTTATTTTGGAAGGTGGGGAACGTGGGAAGGGGAATTCAAGCAACCAAATGATATAGCCGTCGACACTTTAGGTAATATGTATATCAGTGATGCAGGCAATAATCGTATCCAAGTATTCTCTCAGGCATCAGCTCCGGTTAAAATTTCGATTGATAGAAAACAGCTTTCCTCCACTTTGAATGCCGGCACCATAACCTTTTATAACGAATCCGATGTTTCCCAAGAGCCCATCAGCGTTACAGTTTCCGCAAGGTCTGAGTTTGTGCGCTCTGTGCCGCGCATAGGAGGGCTTTCTCCTGACTGGGAGATGGTTCGCTCAGGAGAAGACTTGACGCTTACAGCCACTTATCTTGATAATGCCGGCTGGCAGGACCTGCAGGATGTGTATCTGTTTATCGGAGATAGCCCTCAGGGCAACTCAGGGGCCCAACTTAGATATAATGTATCAGAGAAGAGATTGTATTCTTCAGGAGAGATACTTTTAATTAACTGGGCTGGTGCATTAGGGGAGATGAAAGAGTCCGGCAGGATGTTGCAAATGGTATTATCTTTGCGGTTTGTGAACAATGGCGGCCGCAACATACGTAAAAAAGTATTCCTGCGGGCAATTGACAAAAATGGCGATGATTCCGGCTGGAAAGAGTCAGGCCTGATCAAGATCCGCAAGTAGCGCCCTCTTATTTTATATTGACTAAGTAGTCGCGTCTGTTAAAATAATAAAAACTTTGGCCTCTTGGCCCCATCGTCTAGCCTGGTCCAGGACGGAAGGTTCTCAGCCTTTAAACACCGGTTCAAATCCGGTTGGGGCTATTATTTAAGCGGCGGATTTTTTTAAAGTAGGCAATAGCGATAAGAGGGCTATTAGATAACATATAGCGCCTGCTATAAGGGCTTTTTGGAAACCGAAATTGATCAATATAACCGCAGCCAGGGCAGAACCGCAAACAGAAGTAAAACCGTTTACTCCCCAGTAAAGTACGCGCGACGCATCCTCTCCTCCGGCATTTGCCATCCCTATGGGGAAAGGCATGCCCATAAACAAACCGATTAGAATTACAGCCGAAAGAGATAAGATTATTTTTATAGGTATAGGGGCGGGAGTAGCCAGTTTAATGACCAAGGGTAATAAATTCAGTAAAATAGAAGTAACTAGTAATAATACCAAAAACGGCAATATCTTTTTAGCGTTACTTTTGCAATATTTTGTTAAATAACTGCCTATGCCGCAAGAAAAGAGTAAAGAGCATAAAACAATGGTCAATCCATAAATGGGCTGTCCCAGGAATATCCCCAATCTTTGCATTAAAGGTATTTCAATCAGCATAAACCCCAAACCAATCGAAGCAAAATAGACCAACATATTTACAGATACCGGGTTGTTTTCTTTATGGCGCGGTCTGCATATCAACGGTATCAAAATAAAGATTGTCCCAAAGATTAATATACTGAAGAAGGTCTTTCTTAGGACGATTATTCCTTGATCAGATATATTCTTTGAAAAAAGGTCGCGGAACTCAGCGAAATAAAAGAAAAACGGCTTGTTGTCCGTGGGGGGGCTGATGTTTAAAAAGAGATAGGGAGCGCCTTCCAGGATGGAAATAAAATTGCTGTCCTTAGATACCTTCGATGATAAAACCAGTTCAAATTCTAAATCATCGGTTATATTCTCCAAAGTCGCCAACTCTGAATCCGAGAAAGGATTTTTTCCTACCAGGATCGTTCCCACACCCAAGTTGCTTCCGGGCCACAGGTAGCGGACTAGGACAATATTTTGCCTCGGGTCTTTTATGCCTATTTCCTGCAAGGCAGTTCTTGCCAACGAGATCAACCTGTATATTTCTGAAGGATTGTTCATGTCGTACCATCTGGAAAACGTTAAAATACCTTTCTCCTTTAAATGTTCCAGGAAAATAACCCATGCCTCTTTCGTGTAGAGGCCGTTTTCCGTGAGGGCAAAAGCCCCATTCGCGAAAGCCGCGAAAGAATCGACTAAGGAGGCCTGTATAATATCGTATTTTTCTTTAGACCTTGAGACGTAACTTCTACCTTCATCCACTGCTAATTGTATTTGGCCACAATCGTTTATCTTTCCCGAAAAATCTTTAAGTTTATTAAAAGCGGTTTCATTTATATCTTTGTTTATTTCTACCCCCACGACCTTTTTTGCCCCAAAGAGCGCGGCGGTCAATAGATCTCTTCCCCCTCCGGAGCCCAATACAAGCACATCTTCATTGTGGCCCAGATAGTATGCTATGGCAGAGACGTCCAATTTAAGATATTCTAAATCCGAGAGTTTATTGAACTTGGTCAAGACCGTTCCGGCACCCTCATCGATAAGCAGCATTAACTCCTGCGTATTAATTTCAGCTGAGGATATTTTTGAGCTGAATCCCCAGCCAAAAGGTTTTCTTGATGGTGTATCAACAGTTATGTAGGAGAAGAAGTTCCATTTGCTGTATAAGGGCGGCCTCTCGCGTATTTCACCCTTTACCCATAGAGGCCTTATATGATTATAATACTCATTTCTTAGGCAAAGGGCATATGCCGACAGGAGTGTGAAGATACATAAAAGCTTGAATATTCTACCCATCCCCGCGCTAAAAGCAAATAGCAGGGCCGCTAATACTGAGAGGAAGGCGATGAATAATACGGCCGAAGGCGCGTTGAGGGTATTTAAGATAAAGATTATGCCGATACAACCCAGGGCAGAGCCAATAAGATTTATGCTGTAGATCTTTCCCGTATGTTCGGGAAATCTTGTAAGGCCCAAAGATAGGCATATGCCAATAGCTATAAACGGCAGGGATAGCAAAATATACAATACCGGCAGAAGCATGCCGGAGGCATTTAGCAAGGCAAATAGCGCCGGCAGGTAAAATAAAGACAGCAGGCTTATGGCAACAGCGAAAGAACCGAGATAGGCATAAAGCGCTATATGTTTTTGGGTTAAATGAGGCGAGAAGGCCTTTGGAATAAGATATATAATAAGAGCGCCGGTTGTCATTCCGAACATAGCAACCGATATCACTAAGAATGCAAAATGATACCAGAATATTACGCTGAGAATTCTGGTTAGCAGGATTTCCAGTGCTAACAGACAAAAACTAAGAATAAATATGCCGGAATAGAAGAGTCTTGAGATCTGATTAGCGGGTTGGTGCGTCATCGGATTTCTCGGTGGCCATACCGGGATCGAGGGTTATTTCGTAAACCCGTCCCAGTTCCTTATGATATTCAGCCATATTAGGAAGCGATCAGCACGAGGAAACATATCAGAAGGCAGGGCCTGGCCGTTATGTTATTGCAGGAGCTTCCCCCCATCTTTATTAAAAATACGGAACTTAGCCACAGAATGTTTCTGCAGCAGGAATTTCAAGGCAGTTATCATTACCTCTATACCATATTTTATGCCTCTTATGCAAGAGATAGATGAAGATTCATTTGTATATCGGGAAGGGGCGGTTATTTCTCCGATGCGGTAGCCGAAATAAACGGATTGGGCGATGATCTGGTTATCAAACACAAAATCATCGGAATTCTCAAGCAGGGGAAGGTTCAGCAGTACCTCTTTGGCAAAGGCCCTGTAGCCGGTATGGTATTCGGATAACTTTTGCCCTAACATGAGATTCTCTATGAATGTCCCCGTCCTATTAGCAACATATTTGTATAACGGCATGCCGCCCTTAAGGGCCGTTCCGCCCAGTATCCTTGAGCCGAGCACGATATCAAATATCCCCGAACATATAAGCCCTGCCATGGCAGTTATGAGCCGCGGGGGATATTGGTAATCAGGGTGCAGCATAATTATAATATCCGCCCCTTTTCTTAATGCCTCCTTATAGCAGGTTTTCTGGTTAGCTCCGTACCCTTTGTTTTTTTCGTGGACAAAGACCTCAATGCCTAACTTCCTGGCGATTTCTACGGTATTATCGGAGCTATAGTCGTCTATTAATAGGACTTGATCTACAATGCCTTCGGGGATGTCCTCGTATGTCTTCTTTAGCGTCCCGGATGCGTTAAATGCCGGTAGAACTACGATAATCTTTTTCCCTTCCAGCATATCCTATCCTTTATTATAGACCCGTACAAGTTCTTTATGATATTTATCCTTGTAGGGATTTAATCCGACTGCCTTCTTCAGGGATTTGATAGCCGCCTTCAGGTTATTTGCCGCGTGGTAACCCTTTCCTAACAGATAATGTGGTTCAGATTTATAAGGGTAGAGATCAACCAGTTTTTTGTATATCCGTATCGCCTCGGCATACTCTCTTTTTTCCATATAAAGATCGCCAAGGCCGATGAGGGTTTCCATATTAGACGGAGCATAGGCGCGGGCAAGGCGCAGATTTTCCAATGCCTCTGCGTAGCGCTTTTGCGCGGTATAGATCCTGCCCAGGACATTATAGGCATCCGCAGACCTCTCCCATATTTTTAATGCCTCTTTGGCCTCGTTTATTGCCTGTTCCTTAAGGCCCAGATAATAAAACATCCAGGCAAATCTTGCGTGCGTAGCGGAGAGGCCCGTCTTTGTAACCGGCCGGTTATTTAAATCAACTTTCAGCCGGCTGATAAGCGCTTTGTTTCGTTCGTTATTTCTTAAGAATATCAGCGCGTCTTCATCAAAATAGACCAGGGCCCAGTCCGGCCTGCGATAGAGGTATGCCATCAGGCCGGATACCGTAGGCAAGTTGTCGCTTAATATGACCGTATTTATCTTGTATCGCTCAAGCAGGTTATTTATCGCCGGCTCATTGATATTAAGTATTTTCTGGTAGTCCTCAAAGAACCCTCCGCCGTATAATTCGGTCCTTCCGTCAATAAAGACCCTTTCCCGCGGGAACAGTTTATAGATAAAATAGGAACCGTGGTTGAAGACGTTGAATATATTTTCCGGCAGGCCTTCTTTCAGGATGAACTCAGCCGCTTTATCAGGGCAGTCCCTTGCGGAGATATAATAATACGGGTTATTATTTAATATGGCCGCGTTCTTTTGCAGCAGCCAGCCGGCTGTAAAGATGATCAGGATATATTTAGATGCAGAGATGGCTTTGCCCGGAATGCCCCGGGAGAATTTAGGGCCTTCCTTTTCCCAAAATGCCCTGATATTATCCACGGTGAATAGGCAGGCCGCGAAGTTGAAGAAGATGACATTCCGGTTGATCCTGAGCGATATGCCCAAAAGCGACAGCCAGATTATAATATAGGCGGGATTAAGTTTTTTATGATTTAGTAAAAATGAGAATAGAGAGATTATGATCAAAGCAAGATACGGCAGGAACGCCCGCGGGCCTAATTGCCAGGTGGGCAGAAGCTCGATTATATGTTTATAAAATATGCCGATCTTTCCTGTGGATCCTAATATTATGGTGAAGGGATACAGCACCCCTTTATAACCGTATGGGGTCAGGAAAGACGCGGCGCAGGCCAGCAGGAAGACCGGCCACAGATGTCGTTTTGTCTTTTCCGCGACGATAAATATCAACAATAAAAGAGGGCCCAATATAAAGAATCCGTGGCAGTTTGCCCAGATAACCTGTATCAGGGGCAGGATGAAGACGATTTTATTATGCGGATGCTTCCTTAATATGTATAGATAAATAGCAAAAAACAGAAGGGAGAAGTTTTCCGGTTTCAGGTTGAACCTTATAAGCGAGGCCAGGAGCGTTATTGTCAGCATGAGTACGCTTAAGACCAAATACTCGCGCTGCTCGTAGGTGCTTAGAAAGAGGAAAAGAAAGGCAAGCAGGACTATGACGGCGCAGAGAGAGGCAACGCTGTTTATTCCCGACAGATGAAATACCGAATAGAAGATCACCTGCACAAGCCAGGAATGGTCGATCCATTCTTTTCCGGATACCGTAGAGGAGAATATGTCTTCTTGCGGCACAGCCCGGTTCTGGACAATATATTCTCCGGTCTTAAGATGCAGCCAGATATCCGGATCGCGCGACTGGATGAGCATATTCAGGTATAAAAGAGCGAAGAGAAAGGCAAGGGCGGCTGCCCCTAACGCGAACTCAGTGTTTTTTATGAACTTAGACCTGTCAGCCATTTTCACTAAGATTATATACCATATTTCTCTTCTTAAAAGTTTTTTATTTATATTAAAATTTTTCTTGCACTCTTATTATATTTATGTTATAGAATATAAACAAGATATGAGAAAGGATATTGTTTATGAGGACGGCCAGCACCGCGGTAAAAATTACCGGCTGGCTTTTTCTTTTTACGGGGAGGTAATCATATGAAGGGCAGGGGCAGTCATGTTTTTCTTTCTTTCGTGATCTTATCAGCAGCTATGTTGTGGGGATGCGACCAGATCCCCTTTTTAAAAAAGCAGGCCGGGGCAGAAAAAAAGACAACAGAAGCGAAGGCGGCTAAGCCCCAGGGTACCATCGCGGCCAAGGTCAACGATTCATTCGTGACCTTGGAGGACTTAAATCAGGAGGTTGCGGGTTACAACAACCTGGTCCCCGCGGACAGGCCAGAGCTTAAGATAGATACGCGGGATAAAAAACTGGATTATCTCAGGAATGAACTGGTTAGAAGGGAGCTTCTCTATCAGGAGGGTATGGCCAGAAACCTTGACGATAACCCCGAGGTAGAGGTGGCGCTGAATAAATTGAAGCAGAACCTCGTGGTCGCCGAGCTGGTCAGGGAAGAGACGGCCAATATAGACGTGACCTCGCAGGAGATAGAGGAGTACTATAACAGGTTCAAAGAGCAGCTGCGCGAGCCCGAGCAGAGGCGTTTCAGGATAATCGTCACGGCGGGGGAAGATGAGGCGAAGCAGGCCTTGATCCAGCTGCTCCAGGGGGTTGATTTCGCGACGGTAGCCAGAAACTCTTCCAAGGACTCTTCAGCCGCGAACGGCGGAGATATAGGGTTTGTGGCCGCGGGCCAGAAATTCAAAGAGTTTGAGGATGTCGCTTTTTCGCCCACGCTTGAGCAGGGCAAGACCAGCAGTATTTTTAAAGGCCCTGACGGCTACTACATTATTAAATTAGAAGAGAAGAAAGGCGGACAGACGCGCTCGCTGGCGCAGATGTGGGATGATATTAAGAACGGCCTGAGGTTCCTCAAGCAGCAACAGAAGATCGAAGAATTGATAGGCGGTCTTTCCAGTAAGTCCAAAATAGAAGTGTACGAAGATAAGGTGGAGTAATATTTATGCCGATCCCCTCCCTTGGCGTTTCCGGTATCAAGAAACATATGCCTCTGGCCATAGCCATAATCGCGGGCGCGCTTGCCGTTTTGCTTATTAATACTTATATAAAGCAAAAAGAAGAGGGGTTAAAGAGTATGGCTCGGGCGCAGAAAGAAGATTACTCTAATGTCGTTGTTGCCGCGCGCGATATTTCCGTCGGCACGGTTTTAGAAGAGAGGGACGTTAAGGTAGAATCGGTTCCCAAGTCAGCCATACAGCCCAGGGCATTAACCCACACGGGAGCCGCGATCGGCAAGATCGCCTCTCTGGATATATCCAGCGGCGAGCATATTCTGAGCAATAAGATCAAACTGCCGGGAGATGAGACTACCCTGGCAATGAAGACACCGGCTGGAAAACGCGCCATAACTTTGATAATAGATAATATTGCCGCGGTAGGCGGAATGATACGGCCGGGTGACTATGTAGATGTGCTGGGAGACGTGCCCATACCTATGCGCGGCCCTGACGGCAACCAGGTCGTCCAGAATACCACAATGACGATGTTCCAGAATATACTTATTTTAGCGGTAGGGGGGCAGACCTCCCGCGGCGAGAGTTCAAGCGCCCAGGCAAACCCGCCTATAACGCTAGCGGTCAGCCCCGAAGAGGCCACGCTGATCTCTTTTGTGCATGAACAGGGAAAGATCCGGCTGTCATTGCGTTCGCCCGCGGACAGTAAGGTTACCAAGGCCCCGCCCGCAAGCTGGGATATGGTCTTACAGCATATCTATCCCGAGTTGATCCAGAAGGCGCAGGAGGCAGCTACGGCTCCGGCGCAGGCAAGGCAAGTGGAGATATATAGAGGGCTTAGCAAGGAAACCGTTTCGCTGACAGGCGGAAAGGGAGAGCAATGAGAAAAGCGCTGTTAGTTCCTATCCTGGTTGGTTTACTGGCACTGTCGCATCCCGCTCCCGCGTCGGCATTGTTTGATATAGGGGAGATAGAAGGCGTTGAAGAGATAATGCTGATGGTGAATGAGGTCAGGCATTTTGAAGCGCAAGAGCCGACACGGGTGGTGATCGGTAATCCCGCTGTGGCGGATGTCGCCGAGGTTACTGAAACAGATATAGTAGTGAACGCTAAGGCGGACGGCACCACCACCTTTGTTTACTGGGATAAATTCGGCGAGCACTCCTTCCGCCTGAAGGTATTCAGCGTGGATCTGGACCAGGTTAACGCGCGGATCAAGCGGGTCCTCGCGGATACGGGTTTTTCCGAAGTTCAGACAAAGATAAACGAGGATGAGAGGAAGGTATTTCTGAGCGGACAGGTAGTGAATGAAGCGGAAAAAGAGAAGCTTGACTACGTATTGGGCGATTTGAAACAATATGTAGTAAACACGGTTATTACCGAGGAGTCAAAGACCTCTATTGAGATAGACGTCCAGATCCTGGAGTTGACTATAGACGACGCCGATAATCTGGGCGTCGGCTGGACGCTCCAGCCGCTTACAACCGTAACGGAAAACCCCTTTGAAGGCATAGCCACAGAGCCGCTCAGCCACAGGGTGGCGGAGGCATTCAGGATCGGCTACCTTACCCGCACAGACGTGACCGCGGCATTGAACATGTATATCAAGCGCGGCAAGGGCAGGGTGCTTTCCCGGCCAAAACTCGTATGTTTAAGCGGTAAAGAGGCGGAGTTCCTTGTCGGCGGAGAGGTGCCCATTGTCACTACCAGCACGCTGGGAGAGAATTTTACCACTAATGTGGAATACAGGGATATAGGTATCTCTTTGAAGATCAAGCCTACTTACACAAAAAGCGAGGCGATCATTACCCAGCTGACAATGGAGGTAAGCGAGATAAATACCGCTAATTCAGTAACGGCAGGCGGTATCAACATACCCGGCTTTGACACGCGCAAGGCGGAGAGCGAACTATATCTTAAGGACGGACAGACCGTATTTCTGGCGGGTTTAATTAAGAATAAAGACAGCGATACCTTGACTAAGTGGCCTGCCCTGGGAGATGTGCCGGTTTTAGGCGCTCTGTTCAGGTCAAAAAGTTTTACCAATAACCAGACGGAGCTGGTGATCACTCTTACCCCTCACGTTATAAAGGAAGAGGACATCGGCAATCTTTCCCTGCGCAAGGGGGGGATGTCCCGGCAGAGGAGCGATGCCTCATTTGAGGCGGATATCGTCTCTCCTTCATATTTTCTGGGCAACGAAAATGTGTACAAATACGTCAAGGCAGTGCAGACCAAGATATCCAGGTCAGTGTATTATCCTAAGGTTGCCCGCGACGCGGGATGGGAAGGGGTAGTGAAATTAAGCCTTCGCATCCTGCGTAACGGCCGGCTCGGGGATATAAAATTAACCGAGTCATCCGGCTACAAGATCATTGATGACGCCTCGATCTCCGTTGCCAAAGCGCAGTCCCCCTATCCTCCGTTTCCGCCCCAGATCCAGGATGGAGAACTCTGGGTTGACGTCCCCATTGTTTATAAAAGACGCTGAAGAATAACTATGCCTTCCGCTAAGACAATCGCGATTTTCTCCACTAAGGGTGGGGTAGGGAAAACCCTTATCGCCGCCAATCTTGCCGTAAGCATAGCAAAAGACCAGGGCAAGAAGGTCGCCCTGCTTGACCTGGATACTCAGGCGCCGGGAGATATGGCGCGCATGCTTAACATAAGCCCGTCGTATAACTTTCTTGACGCGATAGTCGGCCTTAAGAAACAGCCGCCGGTGGCGTCTATAAGGGAGTTTATGCTGAAACTCCCCGATCTGAAAATTGATTTCCTTGCCGCGGTCTCCCGCCCCCGCCAGAGCGTGCACCTTGAGGAAAAATACATAAGCGACGTCTTCGCGATGCTCAATAAGGAATATGACTACGTTATTATGGATGTGGGTAAGGGTTTTTCTGAGATGCTGTTTTATGCCTTTAATCAGTCAAACCTTGTCCTCCTGGTGGTTACCCCCGACATACTTTCCGTGTATCAGACCAAGTGGTCATTGGATGTTCTGCAATCGCTGCACTTCCCCCTGAAAATGGTAAAGCTTCTCCTCAACCGTTCAGAGAGCGTGGGGGGTGTTACCTGGCAGGAGGTAAGGGCAGCGCTTCCCTGTGAGATACTGGCCAAGATCCCCTCGGAAGGCAAGGCAGTGGGTTATTCCGTGAACAGAAGGGTCCCCATCGTAATTGACGCCCCGCGCTCAAAGGTAAGCAATGTGATCAAGGGCCTGGGCAAGGTCCTTGTTGAGAAGGCGGACCTGTACATTGAACACCAGGAGGTGGCGCTGGAGAGGGCAAGAGAATCTGTTTTGGCCAAGGAAGGAGATTTCTGGCGGCGCCTGGGGTTGGCTGAGCCGCTGCGCCTGGCGGAAAGAGTAGAGTCCGAGAGGGACGAAGTCATCATCCTTAAGAAAAGGGTGCACCAGCGTATCATAGAAGAATTGGATCTGAAACGGCTTGATCTGAATACGATCGATCCGAATAAGGTGAGCCAGATAAAGGAGAAGACCGAGAAGGCCGTGTCAAACGCCCTGGCTGCCGAGACCGGAGCATTCCTCTCCAGTTTTGAGGTTAGAAAGCGGCTTATAAAAGAGATCACGGATGAAGCGCTGGGGTTAGGGCCGCTGGAAGACCTTATCAGCGATCCAGACATAACCGACATAATGGTCAATAATAAGGACCAGATCTATATAGAAAGGCGCGGCAGGATAGAATTGACCAGCAAGAGGTTTCTTTCGGACGATCAGGTCCGGCAGATCATTGAGAGGATAATCGCCCCTCTCGGCAGGCATATTGACGAGTCCACTCCCATGGTGGACGCGCGCCTTCCTGACGGCTCCCGCGTGAACGCGATCATCCCGCCGCTTTCCCTTACCGGGCCAATGCTTACCATAAGGAAATTCGGCGTAGAGAGGTTCAATATCAATGATCTGCTGAGGTTCGGCACCTTAAGCGAACAGATGAAGGATTTCTTAAAGATATGCGTGATCGTGCGTAAGAATCTGATAGTGTCCGGCGGAACCGGCTCAGGCAAGACCACGGTTTTGAATGTGCTCTCCGAGTTTATACCGGAGAATGAGAGGATCATAACCATTGAAGACGCGGCAGAGTTGAAGCTTCGCCAGGAGCATTGGGGGCGGCTTGAGTCAAGGCCGCCCAATATAGAAGGCAAGGGCGGCATCAGCATACGGGAGCTTTTCAGGAATACCCTGAGAATGAGGCCTGATAGGGTAATAATAGGCGAATGCCGCGGCCCGGAATCCCTGGATATGCTTCAGGCAATGAACACAGGCCACGACGGTTCGCTTACCACCATACACGCCAATTCCACTCACGATGTCCTTTCCCGGCTTGATTCAATGATACTGATGTCCGGGGCAGAACTGCCTATCCGCGCCATACGCGAAATGATCGCCTCGGCAGTTGATATAATCGTGCATACGGCGCGGCTTTCTGACGGCTCCCGGAAGATCATGCAGATCACCGAGATCACCGGCATGAAGGACGACGTGCATATTGATATGGCGGACATTTTTACATTCAAGCAGACAGGGCTTGATAAGGACGGAAGGATCACCGGCACCTACATCCCCACAGGATATATCCCTTCATTTATAGAGGAAATAAAGTCCCACGGTGTTGAAGTCCCTGATAACCTCTTCAAGCAGTAATGAAAATAATCAACCAGGGTAAGGGCACGGTTCTGGCAGAAAACGCCGCCTTAGCCGATACCCTGGTTTCGCGCATGAAGGGGCTTTTGGGAAAGACGTCCCTTCATCAGGGAGAGGGCCTGGTCATAGCCGCCTGCACCTCCATTCACACCTTTTTTATGAAATTCAGCATTGACGCTGTCTTTACCACAAGGCAGGGCAGGGTTATCAAGGTTTTGCATGATCTCCAGCCCTGGCGCCTTTCTGGCATTTATCTTGGGGCTTATTACTGCATAGAACTTCCTTCCGGAACTGCTCGCCAGACCCGCACTGAAACAGGGGATGTCATTACCTTTCAGTAAACTCTCCTATAATTGTCCAATCTGAATTAACTTGACTTTAGTTAACTCTTGTATTATACTTGATGTGGAGGCATAAATGTCCAATCTGACTTAAAGATTAGATTGGACATTTTTGAGCTGACTAAATGGGCGTTATCTACAAAGTAACTGAAGAGCTCAAACAGAGCATTTCTGATCTTAAGAAGCAAAACCCCGGCCTGAGCGCGAGGAAAATATCCGCTACGCTTTCTCAGAGATTCAATAAGACAATATCAAAGTCCACAGTAAATAATATAATCAAACAATTAAATCTAAGCAGCCCTGTTGGCAGGCGCAGGAAGGGGGCGCCTGTGCCGCCCCTTCCTGAGATAAGGCCAGAGATAAAACCGGAGCCCCCAAAACTCCCTCAAGAAGGCGAATTGAATATGGGCCTATATTTGCTCAAGGCAATTGAAAACACTTTGGGAGGGGTTGATTATATAACGAATTTATTGCAAGAAACCACTGCCGAAAATGCCCCTGGAAACATCAGGGCGCTCGTGGAAACTTTATTGTACATCTCCCTATTTGGTGACGTAAACGATTACGAATCAAATAGTTATATAAAAGAGACGTTTGAGCGCCTTACAGGAGCCGGCATAGATTATGGGGGGTTGGTATCTTATCTTGAACAATTGCAATATAATACAGCAATCAATTTCAGGTTATACAAAGAGCTTATGCCGCGTATCCGAGAGGTGCAGTATTTGAAATTTGTGTTATCAGACGACTCTTCAATATATATTGACGCAAGCGCGAGGACGATCTGGCCTTATGGTAATATCCCGTCAGATTTTTACGCAACATATTACAATACAGAGATTTATATAAAAAATACCTTCATAAACAAGACAGAGCCGTTTGTTATCTTTATCGCCCCCTTAGCGAGCAAGATGCCGCAAGGCCTGCTTGATTTCATCGGCTGCTGTAAGTTCCCCTCGCATCTCTACGTTAAAAACATATCGTTCTTCACCTCTGGCAGAGAGGAGATAAGCAGCGCCTGCGAGATACCGCGCCTTAAAACCGACTTTATAATAGGGCTGCCTGAAGGGCAATACGCCTCCGAAATCGCCTTAGAGGATAAAAAAGAAGGGTCTTTTTTCCGGCCAGGACCCGATCTTGAGGAGATCGTATTGTCGGAAGGGACGGCTCAATTCACGCAACATAAGCTAAATCAATTAGTTACGTTAAGGGCCATTTTCATTAAGAAGGCCTCGCGGGACAGGTATTATCTTGTGTTGCTGACAGATATGGATAAAGAGTCGTTAAGCAAAGAGGACGTTGCCCGGGCGTATTTAAACAAATGGCCTGATTTCAAGGATGCTCTGGATGATTTCAACAAGAGGATCGAGTTTTTCTCATTCGGCCTGAAGAATGTTTTCTCGACGGAGGAAACGCGCAAGCAGGGGGAGAGGGGATACATACCTGAGGCGCTATCCTTTGAGAGCGTGCTTAAGGCCTGGCGCTGGGGCCTGATAAAGTATTGCGCAACACATTTATTGCCAATAGGTTATGATAAGATTGCCTTAAACGATATAACGGAGCGGGTTTTCAAACTACGCGGCAGATCGATCCAACAGGATAAATACAACCTCATCAAATTCCAGCCGCAAGGCCATACCAACGATATTGCCTATCTTTCTAAGCGCGCCAACGAACTAAATAGCGTTGATAAAACCGGCCGCCGTTTCTGGTTCTCACAATAATGTAACCGCTTTCAATTTCAGGCAGTTTTGCGCTTGACATATAGTAGTATATATGGTATATTTTAAGTGCAAGTAGAACGGCAGCGAAAAGGGCAATTCCCGGCGTAAGCCGGGATGCGCAAAGCCACGGTACCTTGACAACATTGTTATCAAGGTAGGCCGGGCTACCGAAAGCCGAAAGGAAATGATGAAAGAAACTTTCGGTTTTTTTATTAGGCACTTAAACAAAACTTTTACAAAGTGCTTAAGAATTAAAAAAGGCCAAGCAACAGTAGAATATTTTTTGATCTTTTGTGCCTTCGCGGTGGTGACCTTTGTGATGTTCGCGGCTTACTTGAAAAGCGAAAGCGCGTTTGGATTGAGAGGTTTTTTCAGCGGCATAGCAGAGTCAATCCGGAGGTAGCGATGGTAAATAGATGGCATAGGGGTCAGGCCTCACTTGAGTATGCTGTCTTAATAATTATTGTGGTCAGCGCGTTTGTGGCTATGCGCGTTTATGTGCAGCGGGCTGTGCAGGCGAATCTGAAGGCATTGGAGAATCAGATCAACGCCGAGCCGCTGAATACCTGACAGGATTTATCCCGGTAATTTTGCCGGGATTTTTTGTTAAAAGAAGGAGGTGAAAGAAATGAAGTTCAACGCGAAGAAGGGCCAGTCAATAATGGAATACGTGATAGTATTCACAGCCATTGTGGCTGCGGTAGTGGTCATCAGCGCTCTTATGAAGAAGCATCTTGAGTTGGGTGTAGCGCATGTTGCGGGAGAAATGCAAGACAAGACCGAGAGCTACAGGGCAACATATACGCCTTTAGAAGGAGAAAGGCCAACAGTAAACGGCACTACATAGTCAGAGTCATTCATTCGCTTAAAGGGGGTGAAAATAAATGTTACTACGGAATAGAAAGGGGCAGAATACCGCGGAATACGCCGTCCTGATAGGGCTGGTAGTAGCTGCCGCGATTGGCATGCAGACATTGGTTAAGAGAAGCATACAAGGGAAGGTGAAAGACGCGGTAGACGCAAGGCCGCATACAGTAAGCACTTTTAGTCTTGCGGGTGTATTGCGGACGACCAATCCCGTAAACAATACGACAACGACAAATACGACCATAAATGCTACGGTGCCTTTTATCGGTGCTGAGAACCTGTTCGCAAGCGGGCATCAGTATGAACCAGAATATCTTCGTTCGGATTTCGTAAGCGCCAGCAGAACGCCTGAACATGAACATGTAGGTCTGGGAGGCGCTGTTTTACGCGCTGAATCCGACACTAAGACAAAGAGAATAGGATACCAGACGCAGGAAAAACCCGGGGCAACAGCTAATCGGACCATTAACGGCACATAGTCAGAGTCATTCATTCGCTTAAAGGGGGTGAAAATAAATGTTACTACGGAATAGAGAGGGGCAGAATACCGCGGAATACGCGGTTCTTATCGGGCTGGTAGTAGCTGCCGCGATCGCCATGCAGACATACGTAAAAAGAGGCCTGCAGGGCAGGATAGAGCAATCTACGCAGCTTCAGCCGACAATAGCCGGAACAGAGACGGGAATAACGCTTACCGATGTTGGCAATACCACAGAATTGAGTTTTCAGACAGGGCAATATGAGCCGTATTATCTTGAATCAAGGTTTGCTACCGGTAGAGCCGACGAGGTAGATACTAAAGTAAAGGAAGGCGGCGAGGTTGAGAGAAATATTAACAGAGAGGAGATAGCGAGAAAGGGGGCGCAGAAATTCCACGCTCCGGTTGACCAATAGTAAGGAGGTGATAGAAGAAATGTTTATTAAAGAGAACAAAGGCCAATCCACGTTGGAATTCGCCATACTTATAGTAGTCATCATCGGCGCCCTCATAGCCATGCAGACGTTCATCAAGCGCGGCTACCAGGGCCGTCTGAGAAGCGCTTCCGATGATATGGGCGAGCAGTATTCACCGGGATACACGCAATCCGATGAGTATAATATAAGTTTTGCGCATAACGAGGAGAGGGTAAAGGCCGACGCTAATAACAAAATAATTTCTATTTCCGAGATAAAGAACCAGCATCAAGACAGGATCAATAAGGAGTCAGTGGCAAAGTCAAATTTTGAATTCTGGGGTGAAGTTCCGGAAGAGATAAACGAAGGTCGGAAACACACGATTACTGGCGGAGAGACACCCGACGCGTTAGAAGGCGTGAGTGCCGCAGATCAGGCAGCCGTGCATAGTGGTAGATATTCAACAGAATTCAATACGAATTTGGCTACTGCAGAGACGTCGCCAATTCCTCAATAGTAAGGAGGTGATAGAAGAAATGTTTATTAAAGAGAACAAAGGCCAATCCACGTTGGAATTCGCCATACTTATAGTAGTCATCATCGGCGCCCTCATAGCCATGCAGACGTTCATCAAGCGCGGCTACCAGGGCCGTCTGAGAAGCGCTTCCGATGATATGGGCGAGCAGTATTCACCGGGCTATACCAAGAGCGCTCATCAGACCGATTCTTACACAGTTAGCAGGGACTGGGTGCAATTGAGTGGTGGAGAATTTGAACGGTCAGGTTCACAGATCGATACGCAGCAGCAGAACCGTAAAGGATGGGAGATCGTTGCCAAGCAAAAACATGAGTTCTGGGGACAGGATCCGGATAGCGACGAAGAGCCGGAGCCGGCAACAACGGATTACGGTGGTTTTGTTTCAGACGAAGACACGATACCTGAGGCCTCGAGCCCAACGAGTAATGTGACCATTGATAGTCATAATCGATGGATACAGGCCGTTAGCAATTAAAGTGTTTTATGGCAGTTTTAACTTCACAGGGAGTGTTCAGCTATGGCCGGAGGTTCTATCAGGAGGACTAAAGCCCAGAGCTTGAGCGAATACGCTATCGTATTCGCTCTTGTGGGGGCAGCGCTTGTGGCTATGCAGACCTATGTCAAGCGCGCGATCCAGGGCGGCATAGCTAACTCGGCTAATAGTATTTTAAAATTAGGCCCCGAGTTTGATATTGAGCGTGACCAGTACGTCCCTGAGCGTGACCTGATGCTGGGTGAGATATCAAGATCGGCCGCAGAGTCGTATAGTTTAAGCAACACTAAAGATACCGAATTCATGGCCGGCAACGAAAAAGATGAGCAATACGGCGTTGACAGTCCGGCTGTAAATGAGGAATTCGCTACCGTGCTGGAGATTGGCCCTTCGGATCATTCCGATCTTCCGGATGGCGCAGAGCCGATAGGCGGAGAAGTAACGTGGACAAAATCTTATGCTGAGGCAACTCAGCCGGTTGAATAAGGAAGGAAAGATGATGCGTAGATCAGGCCAGTCCTCGTTAGAGATATGCGTGCTGGTGATCGTTATTGTCGGCGCCTTGATCGCCATGCAGACCTATGTTAAGCGCGCGATCCAGGGCAGGATGCGGCTTGCCGCGGACGACATAGGCCAGCAGTATTCTCCGGGGAACACTTACTCCGGTATGTATACGTATCTGGAAACCGGCTCGGTGTCTGTATCAAGTATTATTAATCCGCGGAACCAGGCGGATGGTCGCAATAGAAGCACTACAGAGCAGGTTAGCAGCGTAACATTGCGCAAAGGAGATGAGAAGGTGAGGCAATCCAAATATGAGTATTTCGGTAATTAAAAAATCCGGGCAGGCCTTGACAGAGCTGGCGTTATTCGGCACGGCGCTGTTTCTGGTGATAGGGTTTTTTGTTAAATACGGGACGACGCTTAACTATAACCATGGCCTGTCTATGCAGGTATTCAGGCAGTCGTATAAAGAGGCATACGATGCCCGGAATGACGCGAGGACCATAACCTACGCCAGATTCACGCAGCTGCCGGTTCCTGACCCGGGCAACCCCCTGGGTTTGAGCGGATACGCGGAGCGTACGCCTTTTGTGCAGTTCAATTCTGCCGTCTGGACGCAGAAGTTGTTTTACAACATTACCTGGGACAAACAAGAGGACTTGCCCAGGGTAATTTATGATTTCGGCGATAAAAGATACACCTTTACAACCGCGGGGTTCCGGACGATATATGTAAGGGACGGACATTTAGAGTCGCCGGAAGGGACTGTTTTGTCGGCTATGCCCAGGAAGAGAAAAGATATTGACCCCAAAAAGAACGCCGACGGTAAACCGGTGTTCTTTGAGGATAAAGACAACGCCGTGGATTCGCGCGTAAATGTCAGACAGATGCGTTGGGTTGCTGAAAATGGCGACCGCCTTAGAAGCTGGGAGTGGGAAGATGTTGCCGTAGACAAGATTTCTAAAGGCGACAGCCTTGACCTGGACGGCGACGGCGAAGAGGAAAGCGTGTTGAGCGTAGAGAACAGGAGAGAGGGAAGCGGCATGGGCAGCCGCGAGGTGGTTGATTATATAAGGGTTATAGACAGCCAGGAAGGTGAGGTCTGGCAAGATTCCAAAAATGAGCCGGAAAGATATAATTCTTATTGGATACAAAGGAATATAAACAGCGGTTCATTTATATTAAAACATGAAACGCTTGCCTTGGTAAATAACCTGGTAAAGATAAACGGGAAAGAACATTTTATCTATCCCCTTGGGCTTCATAATATATCCCCGGACACATTTACAGAGAATCCAAGCATAGATATAGCTGAAACCAATACCGGAGAAGGCGATTTTTCCAACGTTAAAGCATTTATTGTTTTGGTAAGCGATTATCAGGCGGCTGTCATCGCCGATCCAGAGTACCTCAGCCACTTGATGATTTTCTTTCAAGTGCTTTGGGCAACTAATAATGTTACCCCCAGTAATCTGGACTTAAAGTTGAGAGAGGCGAGAAACAATGCCAACGATAATATAGAGGGCAATGAGGGTTTTGGATTACTTGTGTTTACGGAGAAACGTTATGATAAAGATAAGGGATGGGCAACAGGGCATAAGGTTGAAGGTCCGTGGTAAAGGTACGGGGCAGGTAACCATAGAATCAACGGTTGCCTTTATCGCCTTTGTGGTTCTGCTTTTGGGGACGTTCAATATCCTGCTCTGGTTTAGCAATAATTTCAAATACAGGCATACCGACTATCAGTCGGGCAGGATTTTTAACATGACGACAGTAGAGAACGAGAAAAGAGATGATGAAGAATTAGGGAGAGGTACAAGGCGCCAGAGATTATACCCCTGGTCAACAGGATTTTATACAGCAAAGCCGCTTTATGTTTTTGACCGGGAAAATCCCGCGTTACACAGGGATTAAGGATCATAAAGATGGAAGGTGAGATAAAATGATGCTCTGCGGCAAAAGAAAGAAGATGGGCCAGATCGCCACGCTGATAACGCTTTTATTGGCGGCGCTGATACTGTTTGCTGCCGTGGCGATCAATATAGGCCACCTTTCACAGAGGAAGCTTTCCGTAGAGCAGGCGGCAGACGCCGCGTCATTTAATTTAGCCAATAACCTGGGCAGTTTTGCCCATTATCTTTCTCATAAATTTATAGGCGACAGAGACCATAAGTGCAAGTTCAACTGGGGCTTCTTCTTTTCAATAGTGGCTGCGGCCTTTCTCATGGCTGTTGGATTCGGCGGCTTTTTAGGTTTAACAGGCGCGGCGCTTACCGGCGCCCAGGTAGGAGCGGTTTTAGCGACCATAGGAGTCGCGGCACAGGCAATTCTGATCGAGCCGGCAATGGTCCGGGCTGTAAACCGGCAGTTTGCCAAGATGACCGAGCAGATGAAATTCAGGGAAGGGGCGATACAGACCGCCCTGTTCAAGATAGTTGATGACCCGGTTAAGGTGGCTGATGAGTTTGACCTGGATGAGGACGGCGAGGTGGGCTGTTATTATTATGACGCTCCTAATCCCGGCCAAGAGCCGGTATGCAGAGAGCGCCGCCGCGATATCAGGGAGAAACCCCTTGGTATTAAAGGCGATAAGATCGGCCGGTTTTCCAGATGGTATGTGGAGCGGCTGAAGAACGTGGACGGCTATAATAAGGATTTAGAGGCCAAGATCGCGCAATTTAAGCTTAAGATGAAGGCGTTTTGGGACGCTGAGCAGAAATTCATGCAGAATTCCTTCAGGATAGAACTGGAGCGGGATGAAGACGGGCAATATCAGGTCCTGTATGAAGAGGAGTGGCCTGATATTGCTGGAGAGGCGGCGGATGAAGCAAATATCAAACGTCTTCTTGCCAAATTATTTGTGTTAAGAAATTTCCGCATAAGCGATCACCTGGAATTCTATGGTTATGACAGGTCCGGCGGCAAGTATTCATATCAGAATATAAGTTCCAGCATCTATAGAAGCGATTTGATAGAAACATTTAACGATACGGATATAAAACTTAACGAATTATTGCGCGTGTTGTTCAGGGACCACGCCGATACAATTACTGTCAGCAGCAGTGATATTTGGCGGTATATGCAAGAGCTGGCAAGAGATATCAACGCGCCTGTCTGGAGCTGGCAGTGGGGCAGCTCCAGAGGCAGCTATACTTATTATCATTCCTACGACTTTAATATTACTCTACCGGCAAATAATCTGGTTCTTACGGGAGAAACCCTTCCGTTTTATGTGCCCGGTAACGCGACGGAAGAGCGCGCCTTCAGCGAACTTTATCCCGACGCGGGGATAGTTACACGAGATCTAGTTGAGCAGGCCGGGCTTGAGTGGGACAGCATTTCCAGAAAATTGACAGAAAACGGTTGGGCTGAGCAGGTAAGCCAGACAGAAGTGCGTTTAAATATAGGTTTAGACCTGGAACAGGGCGCGATGTCGGCGGTGTTCGGCAGCGATCTTTCGGCAATCCTGTCTGTTTTGCGAGCGCAGCTTATCGATGAGGACGAGACAGCGACCTGGATAGATTTTGATGCAAAATACCGCTCTGACAGCGGCAGCGAATACAATAAGGTTGACCAGGTTGATTTGTTAAAATGGGGTGCCGAGGCATTTGAGGACTATATGCAGTCATTCTTTGGCGGCGCATATATACCGGCCGGCTACGGCTACAGGTATTTCTGGGGTTATCAATATGTTAATGGCCGTCTCCAGAGGGATTACCGGCCTGTCCAGGGGCAGATGACGATCAGCGATAAGGACCTGCTGGCGACTTTTGGAATGTGGCAGAGCCAATTGTATGATTTGCTTGATATTCCCGAAGGCCTGGCGGAAGGTGAAATCGCACGGCTTGAACCCGAAATAGGAACTAGATATAAGCCGCTTGCCGGCCACCCTAACCAAAGCTCAGCAGAGATTAATTATGACAACTGGTATGACGAGATAAGCTGGGTTCCTGATAACTGGTGCACCGGAGAGGGCGAATTGCTTGAAGGTGAGACACCGGTTGTTGAGAAAGGGTGGCTGCAGTCATTAGAGGCATGGGAGTTGAAGTTAACAGGAATAAGGGACGCGATGAGGGATGCATTGCCTGATTCAATCCAAAATCAAAATTACTATGGGATTTTCAGGTATGGGAACTGGGACGCGGACAAGGTGATCAAAGAGGCAATAATAGATGAGATCAACGAAGAAATATACGATAAAGACGTTGACCCCGCATCCGACAGGCCTTCAAGGTTGCAGCAGGGGCAGGATGGAAGTATGACCGCTTTTATAAAGGCGATCCAGCAGTTCAGGGATGATATTGAGTTGTTCAACGGTGAGGTAGAGGCGTTGCAGGATAAATGGAATCTTACTCCCAACGCCCTGTATGCCTGGGATGACAAAGCGGGCATACACGTTATAAACGTCACCGTGTATCCGTTCAAGGTGCCGTATCTGCAGGCGAAGAAGAAATGGGGCGGATTAAAGAGGTGCGTCTATCTCAGGAATAAAGAAGGCAAGGTATCGGTTGAAGTGCAGAGGTTTGATGAGCCGAAGAACGCCATAGGTTTCTGGAATTCCAGATACGGCGACGCTGTTGACTTGGGGCGGATAACCCCGGATAACAGGTTAAGCGAAATAGAGGCGCTGCGGCTTTTAGGCAAGGGCATAAGGTCGCGCTCATACGCCTATCATTACTGGCGGGCGAACGACCTGGCAAGAATGGTGGACGCGAACTATGAAAAACCAAGGTATCAGTGCGATTGAGTATTGCGTGTTGGTGATCGTGATGGTCGCGGCGGTCATGACCATGCAGGTCTACCTTAAGCGCGCTATGCAGGGAAGGTGGCGGACTGCCGCAGACGCGATCGGTTTCGGCTGGCAGTATGAAGTGACAACCGACCCTGGGGCCTCTGAACCGATCAGCAGCGAAGTTCTAAGTGGGTTATATGGCAACGCTGTAAACGTAGACGGGCCGGATGAAGCATCTTCGGAACTAATGCATAGCAACAAATTTACAGAGGTTGAGGATTACGACAGGTTGCACGGAGAATACGTAAGCGCGACACAACCGGAAGACGGACAAGAGGAGCAGGAATGATCAAATTCGCCATATTTATCCTGAGTTTTGGTTCGGTGGGGCTGCTTATTAATGAGTGCATACCGCTGGCAGTAGAGCTGTATGAAAGGCAGCGCCAGAGGCGCATGGAACAATACGCGCCTAAGCTTGACAGGATGTTTTTGAACCTGCCCATTAACAAGATCATGGTCCTTGATGTATTAATACCCGTTGTCCTGGCGTTCGGGGCGTATTTGGTTTTCCGTAATATACTCGCTGCCGCTGCTGCGGGTTTCATCGGGCTCATAGTGCCTACTTTGGTTATAAAGCAGATGGAGAGGATACGCAGGCAAATGTTCTCCCAGCAGCTGGTTGACGCCTTGATGATCCTTTCGGGCTCCCTTAAGGCGGGCCTGAGCTTGCTTCAGGCATTTGAGGCATTAGTTGAAGAGATGCCCGCGCCCGTATCTCAGGAGTTCGGGCTGGTGGTGAGGGAGAACCGCGTGGGTATGCCGCTTGAGCAGTCCTTGAACAATCTTAAGAAGAGGATGCCGATCGATGAGCTTGATCTGATCAATACGGCGATACTTGTGGCCAGGGAATCCGGCGGAGACCTTACCGACACGTTTTCTGAGTTGGTGACTACCATAAGGGAAAGGAACAAGCTTATAGGCAAGGTCAACGCGCTCTGCATCCAGGGGAAGCTCCAAGGCACGATCATGGGTATTCTGCCGATCGCCTTCGGGTTCTTTGTCTATACCATGAACAACGCCTTTTTTGAGGTAATGCTTAACGACCAGATGGGGCAGATGCTTTTAGGCGGGGGCGCCGCGCTTTATATAATAGGTATATTTTTAATTATGAAGTTCAGCAAGGTAGAGGTGTGAGATGGGCATATTATTGATATCCGCGTACTGCCTTATTTTTACGGCGATAGTCCTTCTCGCCTTTGAGCTGTCGTCTCCTTTTACCAAAAGAGAAGAGGCGTATCTTTCCGAGGATGAACAGGAAAGCCTGGATATCGCCGCTCTTGAATCCGAAAAAAGGGAGAGGAACCCTTTGCGCAAATTTCTTGACGCGTTCCTGCCTGTTGTCAGGCCGTTAAGCAAGCGCCTTAAATTAAAGGGGTTGGAGAGGAAACTGCTTATGGCGGGATATCCTTTAAATCCTTTGGAGTTCCTTAGCTTCAAGTTTGTCTCAACCGCGTTAGCAGGCATTGTTGTTTCCATAATATTTTTTAACCGGCCGCTGTATATAGCGGCGGGCTTGGCGATCGGGTTTATTCTTCCTGACCTCTGGTTAAGGAGCCGGGTGCAAAAGAGGCAAAGGTCCATATCACGAGACCTGCCTTTTGTCATTGACCTGCTCTACCTGTGCGTCGGCGCCGGCCTTGATTTTATGCTCGCGGTGGGCAGGGTCATCAGGGATTTTAAGAAATGCCCTCTAACTGAAGAGCTGGCGATGATGTATAGAGAGACGCAGGTGGGCCGCACAAGGAGGGAGGCGCTGAAGAACCTTTCTTACAGGGTCAACATGGTAGAGATGTCGTCTTTCACAAGGACGCTGCTTCAGGCGGACAGGATGGGTTCTCCTATGGGAGAGGCGCTGAAGATACAGTCGGAAGAGATGCGCATACGGCGTTTTCAGAACGGGGAAGAGATGGCCCTGAAGGCGCCGATCAAATTGCTGTTTCCCTTGTTGTTTTGCATTCTGCCGATGGTTTTGATCATGGTGGCCGGGCCGATATTGTTGCAATTTATGCGGGGAGGGACGTTCGGATTTTAGGATAAGCTATGTTTATTGACTGGCGAAAGAAAATCTGGATAAAGGCAGTCGCGCTTCTGGTGGTGGCTGTTTTTCTGCCTGAGCAGGTTTCCTGGGCTGTTGAATATAACCCTGCCGTGCTCTGGAGCCACCTTAGGGGAGTTGCTTTGCCTTCGCCGGTCTCATCCATTCAGGGGCAGCCGTCCGCCGAGATCAATCCGGAATACATAGTCCGCGAAAATATAATCCATTCGCTCGGCCCATTCCTTTATAAGCCCTTATATAACATACAACTCGCGCCGAACCTTATCCTTGATGTCCACAATCCGCGCCGCAAAGACAAGCCGCTGCTTTTGACCGCGGCCGATGTGAGGAATATATCGCAGTGGCTGAGGGCTTCTGATAGCAAGCCCATAACCTGCGCCGCGGACGTGCTTTATGAATTGATCAAAGATAATCCGGGGCGCCAAAGCAGGGAGGAGATCGCCATACTGCTTGGCCTTGTTGATATATTGAGCGGTCCCGCCGCTGATCATCAGGGCAGGGTGAGAAATTCACTGTTCGCCTTGTATAAAGTCGCCCGGGAACTCGGCCTTGATATGCTGCCGCTTAAGATGGCAGAAGGCCGGGAATTAGAGGCGGTCAGCAAGCCCTTTATCGCCCACCTTGAGCCGCAGCACTTCGTCCTCGTTACCTATATGAATAATAATAATATTTATTTCATAGATAGAGGTAAGGAGGAGTTCCTGCCGAAGGAGAAATTTCTGGAGCGCTTCAGCGGTTATTATCTGGGCAAAGATGGAATAGGCGTGATAAGCGATACAGAGGCCAAGGGCGTTTTGGGCGGGTTGGAACTGGAACAGGAGGACCTGCCTTATCTTGAGACCGACTTCTGGGACGCGGCCTTGTCATTTGGCCTGACAGTAGGACTTTGCTTCCTGCCGGTCCCCGAGGGTTCAATGTTAGGCAAGCTTGGCATCGGCGGAGGAATAGAGGGGCTGGGTATGGCGTTGGGCGTTGCCGAGTTTGGCAAGGCAATGACCGGCATCGGCGTCTACTACCTGGATATGAGCCCTGCCACCGCGCAGATATTCGGTATGGCAACGAGTATGGGCGCTGCCTACGGATTACAGGCGGCCTTTGACCCGGGCAGTATCCAGAATATGGTCGGGGTGGATGGGGCAGAGGCGAGGATACAGAATCAGATAAGAAGTGACTCGGCTTTCAGGGCGTTTGATTATCAGACAGGCGGCGCCTTCGGCGCTGAGATGCTCAACAACAGCATGGGTTGGCTGGGCAGGGCGGCGATGAGCCACGAGATCCTTACCGGCGTAGGCCTGGGCCTGGTCCAGGGCGGCCTCCAGGGTACGATACAGACATACTTAGGCGATGCCTTAGTTGACGCGGGCCTTCCTCCTTTGGCAGCGCAGGCGCTCGGCGGCCTGGGCGGCATAGCAGGCGGCACCGCGATAACCAACGGCCTGATCAATTCCTTGGGCGGCATGGCCAACTATACTGATATCGGCACTTACCAGGATATGAAGAGCGCCGAACAATTCGGGACCGTTTATAACAACAACCGCATCGGCAATAATACTTATTCTTTCAGCGTTGGCGCTTCCGACCCCGGCTTTATGAGCGGCTTTACGCATGTATTTTCCAGCAATACATTCAAGAACTATATGGTCACGCAGGCGGTCTCGGGCCTGGCGCAGTGGGGCGCGGCAGAATTAGGGGTCCCTGAAATTTATCAGAGCGTCCTTGGTTCTTCAGTAGGCAGCATTGCCGGAAATTACGCCTATCGCCTGCCGGCAGCAGGCGGCTTGCAGTGGGTTAAGACCCAGGATGGGTCATACTCCCTGACCAATTCAATTATCAACGGTGTTATAAACGCCGGTATGTCCGTGGGTTTAACCATGTTGGGTGAGATGGTATTCGGCGAAGAGACAATGAAGAAGTACCCCACGGCTGTGGGCCTGTTTAACTGGACGCTGGCTTCGGGTATTAATGCCGCTTACATCGCTTCTTCCGCGGGATACTCGGATATAACCGGCGGTGTTGATAGAGAATTAGCAAGGCGGGCTGCCGGTATGTATATACCTGATGAGGTCTTTGATGCCATTGCTCCGGCAGATAAGAAGACAGGCACGGGCAGGTGGACACAGAATTTCAGCGACGCCTTTATTGATAACATAGGCACCTTCAGAAATGACTTGTTTTCCTTTGGCGGCTCTCTGCCATTTAATACTACTTTTGAAGGCGCTGTATTCGGCGCTAAACTTTGGGACCTCACAGGCATAAGCAGTATTACCTCTTACGCCGATCTTTACAAAGGAATGGGCCTGAACTGGAGGGACCAGCAGTTGATGCCAAACGCCTTCAGCGGCTGGGCAAAATATACCGGCACGACCTTGAGTTCATCGGCTTCCGGCATACTTACACAGACATTGCACGCGGGCCTGTCCCAGACAGGCATCTTGCCTGAAAAGATAATATACCACCGTTTTGATACGGATAAAGGCGGTTCTTTCCTTTTGGATATGTCCCGGCAGAAGGCCTGGGACATAGATCAGCAGAAATGGGCCTGGTCTGACGCGGGGAACGTAAGGCGCGTTGTGGGTAACAGTATCTGGGGCCCAAGCAGCGGTTCCGTGCTTTTCAACCCGGACGGCTCGTTCAAAGAGGTCATAGCCGGCGCGATAAAAATGCACAAGGGCGGCATAACCGAGCACCGCGGCTTCCAGTATGAGGATAAATCAATAATAATCCCCGAAAACATATCTTCCAAGATAGATCAAAAACTGGTCAGGCCGGACAGCAGCTGGGTGTTTTCATTCGGCGGCAACGGCGGCGTATTATTTGACAAGAACGGGAAACTCCTGGATGGAGATCCCAACCGGGACAGCGATATCAAGCGGTCTTTCTTCAGCAAGATGTTTGATACTATAATTCCCGGAGAAAGCAAAGACATCCTGCCCGCGGGCCGCGCCCAGTATAGCTGGAAGGCATTAGATGGAAAGAAGAATGCCATACCCGGGTTGATCAAGACAGGTGAGATATTAGGGGTTGAAACATGGAATGAGAGAGGCCAGGCCGCCAGCGATTTTGTCCTCAGTAACGGCATCGGCGCGCACGTAAGCGATCTGAACATTCTTCCTCAGAACTTCGTTGCCGCGGACACGGCTGATAAGAATACCCTGCAAGCCGCGGCGCTTGACAGTAATTGGAAAGGAGACATCGTAAAACTTGACCCGGCATATTCCGACCCCTTTGAGCACCAGGCAGCGGTGAGGGATCTTCAGCGCCACATTGCAAGCTATGGCGCCGCTAATAAGCCCAACGTGCCTGCCGACTATGAAACGATAGCTAAGTCCGATAAGATCAATATGATCCCCAACAGCAAGGGCGACTTTGCTATATTTGAAGGCAACGGAAGAGACAACAGGATGCGCGTTAACGCCGTGATCGGGCCGACCACTCCCTTCGGCGGCATCAATGTATCAGAGGGGCTCAGACATGAGATGATACTTGGCAAGCAGATCGTGCATCAGCATAGTTATGAGAATGGCAGGGATCTGGGAGGATACGTGATCAATCCCGAGGGCGAAAGAGTGCTCACCCAGGGTATCATCGGCATCGTTGATAACATAACCGGTAAGAACAACTTACTGGTCGGTCAGAATATACATAGAGAGCTGCCGGGGCAGAATTTTACCATCGCCTACAATAAGGCGGCAGACCGCATAGTGTACGGCGGTTTTGAAAGCAGCTATTTCCGCCAGGGTGAGGTTAAACAGGGAAAGAATATTTTCAAGGATATATATCTTAAAGAGAAGCATGACCTGGCCACAGGCACGCGCCCCTTTGAATTAAACGGCGAACTTAAAATGCTGGACATGCGCCTTAAGGATTCCAGCGAGCCGCCTTATTTGGAATTAACCCTGGATATGACAGGAGAGGTGCCTGTGCCTGCCGTTGATATTCCCCAATCCTTTATAAAAGACGGTATAATCGCCAAGCTGCCTCCCGAATTGGTCTCCATATCGGCCTTGCCGGATAAACAGTATGAGGCCGCCGGCTATCTGGCAAAGATTGATAACAAGTGGGCGCAAAGAAAGGAGAGGGCGGTCAACAAGAACCAGACAGCCACTACTGAAATTCCCGCGGAATTAAGTAAGGTTGTGCGCAACGCCGCTGTTGAAGATTACAAGGCCGACAATACGGAATTCACCCCGGCTGCCGGAGCGAGCATACTGGTCCAGGTGCCTCATGACCCGCGCTACGGCTGGAACGTTGACTGGAGCGGCACGCTTCACAGGAACAACATAGATCTTAGTTTTAGGAACGCCCCTAAAGAAGGCATACCTTTCGGTTCCCTCAGGATCCAGCCCGAAGATAATTTCAAGGCGCTTTACCATGCCACAGGCGAGATAGCCGTTGCCGGCAACGCCGTAGCTTCCCTTGACATTGAGCGCATAAACAAATGGAACGGAGATACCACCTTTACCAAGAGGCTTGTGGGCGGTTCAGGAAAGAACCTCTTAGAGGACAGATTTGCCATGAACGCGTTGTCCTTTAAGATAAATGACGGCAAGGTGGCAGAGTTTGCCAGCGCGGACATCAAGGCCGATTTTACGACACAGTTTGACAATAACGGCAACGCGCAGGATATTGAACTTAAGAAATTAGAGCCGTTCAAGACAACAACGGACAATTTGATGCTGGCGCGGCCGGTAGAGGCAGGTAAGGCAATAAACAATGCCAATGAACTTAAGTCGGTTATCGCCCAGAGTTACTTCGTTGAAGGCGCTGACAGAAGGCAGATTGAGTTTAACGATGAAGACAATTTAGCCGTTAACGGCGTTCCAAAGGTCCAGACAGATGCCCAGCCGTATTTTACCGACCTTAAGGGAGAGAAAAACTTAGGCAGCGCGGAGAACATACTTTATTTTGATGGCAACAGCCATCGTTTCCAGAAAGACGGTTATGTGCTGTTCAATCCGATATCCCTGATGAGTTCGACATCAGCTCCCGGTTTCGATTACTCGACTACTTTCCGCGACAATACCAGGGTTAACTTCAAGGAAGGGGCTACATTGAACGCCTGGGGATATAAATTCCAGTCCCGCGTAGATAACAAGCAGGATTACGTGAAGACCCACAAGGGCGCGATAACCTTTATTGATCCTATGATCGCCACCCCCGAGGCGCCGGTTTCAACATCATTGGATTATCAGGTAAAGGATACCGACGGAAAGCTAAAGACGCGTAACATGGAATTTTCGGGTGCCTACTGGGAGGCGGCATACGATATTAACGGCAAGGCGACAATAGACCCTGCTTCGGTAAAGGGCACGGTCAGTATTGACGGAGGCAACCCGCATAAGTTAGGCGTCAGCGACGACGGCTCGCTCTTAAAGATCACGCTTGGGCCTGAAGACGGCTCAAGGGATGTCATTCTCGGCCTGGAAGACCGCGGCATAATAAAGAGTGTCCTGGGAGATAAGCAGGAAGGCAAGATCGGCAATATCGCGGTATTTAAGGAAGGGGATGCCCTGAAATGGAAGGTAACAGAGGGTGAAAGTAACCTGTATTTTGACATCAAGTCAGGCATCCAGACATTATTCGGAACAAACCTGCCCGAGGCGTTCAATAAGGGCGGCGCCGCGGTCGGAGCCTATTTTGACCGTCTGGCCAAAGGGGCTAAAGGCGCCGATATATCCTTTATCCTGCCCGGGAAGTTCTCTACTCCCGCGTTGAGCGAGTGGAATGTTAAAGAGGATAACAAAGGTATTATCATCACTGGGACGCTCTCAGCCACCGGCGAGGAGTTCAAGAAAGAGATACCTCTCTCAGATATCCCCGCTTTGCCTTCCGACATTTCTTCATTAGAGGCCTCGGCAGGAAATACCGACGCCGATATAGTCAAGGCGTTGTGGCGCAGCAAAGACGGCGCGAATAATATAATCGGCGCGGTTATGATGGATGATCGCTCTGCTCAGCCCGCTGCCTCTCTGCATGAGCAGCAAGGGGCCGCGCTTATACAGGCGATGTATCAGAGCGCTTATGAAGGCGGCAGCCGCCTGGACATGGCGCTTTTAGGTTCGGGATTGACTTCTTTCGCTAACTTGAAGAAATACGGCGATTTTAAGGAAGGCGTGCGCGAGGTCATAGAAAATTTCGCGCGTGCAGGCATCAATGTAGTTGATTCAGCCAAACAGGGCATTACAGGCGCGGTGGAATTTTCCGGCACCACACTTTCGGCCTTGGGCGTCAGTTTCAACGCTTATGTAACAGCGCATCCTTTGAACTTTGTCAATGCCTCCGGCGTATCAGGCACGATCACCCGTCCTGCCGGATTTGACGCATCTGCCATGACCTGGCAGGTCAATATGCCTTCGTCGCCGGCTCAGTATTATTTTACCCAGACCGGCAATCTCAGCACATATACGGGCTTGATTGACGGAGCGCGGGTGTATGCCAATCAGGCGGTCAACAGCGCTGAAGAGGCGAAGCAGTTGGTCAAGGAAGCTAATTTAAGCCACTATGAGCGGGAGATCACAAAGGGCTTTCGCATGCTTGAGAGCGGCGCAGAAGGCTTGGCGCAGTCGTTAGGCATTAAAGACAGCATTTATGCCGTTGGGTTCGCCCCCGAGAAAGGGAGAGAATCATTCCTGGCCGCGACGCCGTATATGGGCGGACAGGAGGTGCCGGTCCCTGTAACCATAACCACTTCTGTTGGTTCGAAGTCGCTTAAGCCGGCAGAGGGCCTGATGCAGGTCGGCTTCTCAGGCAGCCAGCCCTATGCCGTGGCATATGTCAACGGAGAAACCGCGATCAGCAGCAAGGCCGACGTGAAGCTGGGCGGCCTGACAGGCCTTATAGGCGCCTCTGAATTCAGCGCCCGTCAGAGGGACGACGCGCCGGGATTGGACCTTATTGAGGGTAAGACCACATTTGCGGGGGCAGGACAGGCAGGCGATTTAGCCGAATTGACCAGGGATGTGGATATCCGCCTCGTGGTGGCGCCCGGGTCCGTGGTCCATTCGCCCGCGTTTGACGCTGCTGCCGCTACACCGGCAGGTAATTTAGCCGGTTACACTCTGCCCGGCAACCTGAAAGATGCGAATACGCAGACGATCGCGCAGATAGACGCGTCAGGCAACGCGATAGAAGATAAGCGTGATATGTTATTGGGTAACGCCGTGAGCTTCGTTAACGCGGATTATTCTGTCACGCCGTTTATGCCGCACGATAGCAAAAATCCCATATCTTATTTCGGCTACAGCACGCACAAAGACGCGGGTGTTGAGCGGCTGGATACATCCTTTAATGTCCTGAGAGCAAGGGAGCCCTTTACGCTGCGTATGACGGATGTTACTACGTTAGAATTTGACCTGAGGAAGCGGGGGCAGGATGAATTAGCGCAGGACCCCGGGCTTTCCGCGTATTTCGTATCCAATGACCTGCTTCAGGCGGATTCAATGAAGCTTGTTGATGGCGCCGGTGTTGAGCGCGACGTTATGCACAGCAATGATAAATTAGCGGTCCAATTTGAGGAAAGCGATTGCCTGGAAGCCACGATAGAGGCAAAGGCAGCGTCCGCGTCCGGGCTGGGAGGCGACATAGGCGCATCAGCCCTGCCGCAGGATATGCTCCCCATATCCACGCGCCTGTCGGATTCGGACTTAAGCCTTATGTCCGATGAGGGCGTTATAAGGTTTGTCAGCCGCAAACTTGATATTATAGCCGGGCCGGCAAACAAGGCGTATTTCCTGCTCAGCGAGACGCCGGGAACGCTGGTCAGCTCTAACAACCTGACCTTTAGCGGCGGCATAGGCCTTGTTGAAGAGGATTTTGAAACAGCCATAAGAATAAACGGCATAGATTATTGGAATCTCAAGGGGAACAGGGTATTATCCAACGGCCTGCTTAGCCCTTCCACCAGGCCCGATATGTATTCCACAGTAGCATATAAACAGCAGGCCGCGGCGATAAATACGGGGCTGACAGGAAGCAATATCAATGAACGGCTGATCAGCGCGATAGTGCCTGAAGAGGGCTCTCACGGCTGGGGCACGGTGGCATCTGCAAAAGCAGGAGGGGACTGGCAGTATGGAAAGCAGGTAGTGGACGGCAGGGCTACCAGGTATCAGCGCGCCTACGATGCGGCCGGCAATCCTCTGGAAGATATTCAGAAGGCAGAGGGGAGGGTTGCGCTTGGGCCCAAGGAGCTTTCTTATACAGATAACGATAACGCCAATAACGGCAAGCTCTATCTTCAGCCGCAGGTTGTGCCGGAAGATTCATCCGGAGGCAGCGAGCTGCCGGAGCTTGCAGACAGGCTTTATTCCTTAAGGAGGTTCAGGGACACCATTTATGAGGTGACGAAAGGCAGCCCTGAATTGGGCATTGAATACGACCCGAAACTGGCATTTACAGATACAACCGGCAACTATTCGCTGGGGCAGATAGATTTTTCTCCGGCTTTTCGCAACGCGCGGGTCAGTTTAGAGGGTTTTGACAGTCAGCATCCGTTTATGCCTGCTATCCAGCAGGGATCGGACGGGGTATATAACGGCTTTAACTACCTTGGCGGCTCCAACAGCGTTACCTTCGATAAATATGGCAACGCCACTGATTACAAGATACAGGGTTATAAGGCCTTTGACGGCCAACAGGTGAGTGTTGTCTTAAAAGACCCGGTTGACGGCATAGAGGGCAAGACAAAGGTCGCCCGGCTTGAGTGGGAAAAAGGCGATCAAGGCAGGCCGTTCTTCAGGAAGGCAGAAGGGTTGGACAGATACCTTGACGCAGAGGGTTGGCACGATGTTGCCGCCTCAATCGGTTCGGTTAAACCTGGCGACGGGATCAAAGAAGGAGACTTAACCTTTGTTTCAAGAAACATCGACGATAAGATGACCCGTCTACCTGTTGTCGGTTCTGTTGTGCCCGGCGTTGAGCAGGGGCTTAAGGACCAACTTGAGCAGGCAGGCAAGGCCACGCCTACCACCACAAGTGCCGACGTTGAGAAGGCAGCTGCCGGCGATTACCTCGTTACTGCCATAGGTAACAAGGCGATAGGCCAGCGCGTAAAAATAGACAGTTTAAGCACCCTGTTCTCCGGCTCAATGTCCTTAGACCAGCGCAATATGAGGTACGCCAGTATCAGCGGGCCGCTGGATGATTTCCTTACTTTAATAACTGTTGAGGATAACAGCAAGATTCATAATGTGGGTAGTATTGCTATGTCCGAGGGTACGCTTGCCGACGGCACTATGCAGGAGGCGTATTTTGATGAAAATGGCAGTTTCTTCTCCGGCACAGGCAGGTTTGAGGAGTTTTCTCCCAAAGGAAGGATCGTCGGCCATAGCTATACCACGAATGGGCTGCCTACCTTCGGCGGATACAAAGTCAAAGGATTGCCCTTTACCTTTGAGTTCTCCGGCAGCGGCCCCGACGCGCAGCAATACGTTTCTGTCGACGAAGGCGTAGAATTATACGATAATAACTTTTACTGGGCTGCACAGAAAGACGGCAAGATCGAGACAGGCCAAACCACGTTCGATTCCTACAAGAGGATAGAGCAGCAGATAGGTGAAGCAAAGATAGGCAGCATCCTCTTGGAGAAAATGGGCGATATGGCTTACGTCCCGCCGGTCCTGACCAGCTTCTCCGACCTTAAGAAGTTCTACGATAATGTAGAGGCATCCGCTAAAAGCACTGCCAAAGGCCCGGCGACGGAATTAGAAGAGTTAAACAAGATAGCCGAGGACAGCGGCATACCCGGCGAGGTCAGGTCAGCGCCTGATAAGCAGGACGGCCAGAAGATACTGGAGCAATTGGCTGTTGCCTATGCCGAACGCTTCAAGGATAATCATAAGCTCAGCCCGTTGAAAGACGGCATGGTGAGCGGGCAGTCGCTGTTGTCCACATTGATTACGCCATTCAGCGCGCAGTTATCGCAGAATACCAGCAAGCTCACGCTGGGCAATTCCCATTACATAAAGATCGTTGATGAGAACGGCAAACACATCGCCAACAAGACAGGCGAAGAGCTGTATTTTGACGCGGAGGGCGGCTATGCCGGATTCAGGCCTGACGCGGAAAGCTCGATCACGGCAATACCTGGAGAAGTTTACAACATAAACGATATCTCGTATGATCCAGACGGCGGTCTTATTGCCGCCGGCACTCCCGCGCCGAAACTCACGCATACATTTAATATAGGTATTGACGGAAGGGTTTATCTTGACGTTGACCTTGATAATTCTCTGGTCTCACCGGAGCGCAGGATATATGACGGTAAAAATATCAGCGAACAGAAATTCTTAAGGACGGCGGCCGTAGCCGCGGTTGAGCGGTTGAATAAGAACGGCGAGCCGGTAAGACACCAGGGTAAGCTTGAATTAGTTGATTCCGACCTTTCCAGGTTTACGCCTCCGGAGCAGCTGGTGCAGTCAGACCAGCAGAAGGCGTTTGAAGAGGGTAAACAGAGAATAGAAGAGTCCCGCAATCAGTTGATCGAGAATTTCAGGAATCTTTCCGATCAGGAGAAAGAGGAGATACTGAAGAATCCTGACAAGAAAAAGGCGCTGGCCCAGAACGCGATGAACCTGCTTAGCTTGAATTCCGGTAATTCAGCCGGGGCAGTGAGCATGGATGAGGCGGTCTTCAGCGGGATGTGGGAAAGCCACCCTCAACTTATGAATAAAATAATGTTTGGCAGCGACGAGGAATTCAATGCCAACAAGGATGCCGCCTTCGCGGCGTATAGCGACACATACCATATGGTCTATGGCATGGGGCTTCCTGTTTCGGACGCCGACCGCAGGAACATCCATTATCTGTATCCCCAGAGCGGGCCTGACGGCATGGTTGCTTCAGGCCAGAGGATCGTCCTGGATTTCTCCACGGAGTTCAACGCGCGCGCTTATCAGGATACCACCGGCCTGATTATGAAGAACACCACCGGAGCCGATGCCGCGCTTATACGGCTTGTTGACCCTCAGGGCAAACAGGCAGGGAACGCAGTAGTGGCTGAAGACAAGACCGTGTATTTCAAAGACGGAAGGATCGATCTATATTCCGGGCGGTTATCGCTGGAAAAGCAGGGTACGGAAGGCCTGCTTGTGTCTGAGGACTACATTGATGAGCAGGGTAACTATCACAACGTAGCGCAGCGCGTAGACGCGATCGCCAAAGAGTTTGTCATGGGCAGGGACGGGCGGTTGTATAACGGCGTGGTGAAGGACAGCGTGAAACTCTCCGGCTCAAGCACTTATAGCGATATGAGCGACGCGGGCACGGTGGATGTGCCGTTTGCCCTGGATTTCAAGGATATACCCGGATACGGGCCTGATTCAGAGGTGGGTATGTTGAGGTTGAAGCCGCAGGGCCTGGCTCCTTTCCTGCCGCCCGCGCAGATGGCAAATGACAGGCTGACCCTTGCCGTTGTGCAGGACATATTCCAGAACATCGCTGAATCAGACAGGGAGGCAAGGAGCAAGTTTGAAGCAGAGCACAAGGATCTGTCCGTGGAGGAAATGGATGAAGCATACCTTGAACATGTAAAGAACCAGAAGACAGAGCTTGCCAAGCTCGTCAATGATGTGGCGGATGCCAGGGCGGGTATTGCCGATAAGCCGGCTGAATTGAGGCAGGCCTTTGACGCGGAATATGATGCCCTTCATAAGGCCAAGACCAATTTCCACGAGGTGGAGATGGTAAGGGACACCGCCAACGGCATGCTTATGGGTAAAGACCAGTGGTTGAATGTCAACCTCAGCGGCCTGCTGAACGGCTCCATATCCCAGGATACGCAGGGGCTCAAGCTGTTGAATAACGCCGGAGATAACACTGTATACGCGAAGGCCGTCAGTCCTTTAGGGCTTCCTACCGCAGACCTCTTGGCTGCCAACGGCTCAAACATATATTTTAACGAGAACGGGCAATTGTCCTATTTCACCGGTATACATCATCTGAAGAGCACGGATGATCTGGGCCAGCTCATCCTGCACGTATTCAAGGCAAAGGACGGCACGGTGAACGTGGGCGGATACAGGGCAGAGGAGCTGGCGCTTACATATAATATAGGTAAAGGCAAGGATGCCGAGGGCGCGGACACAATAGACGCCTATCTTGATGTTATAAAGGATGGGTCAAAACTCTACACCAACGCCGAAGGTAAGGTAGAGGTTACAGGCATGACAAGAGTAGGCCTTCCTTCAAAAGCAGTGGTTGATGCATGGGAGGTCAAGGACAGGATCGGCGTTGACGGAAATGCCATATCCGGAGTCGGGTCCATAAGTTTGGACGGAACCATATCGGAATTGAGCAGCCCCTTCACAGCCAGATTTACCAATCTGGATGAAAGCCCCTTAAAAGCGGAATTTGTCCTGCCTGAAAGGGTCATAGGCAAGGTCCTGGATGTCCTGCTTCCTTTGATCGCCAATGAGCCGGCCATACAGAGGATAGGCGCGGCGGAATCAAAGCCGGTCTATGACAAGATAGACGAGTTGAAGGCCAGAGGAGAACTTAATGTTGAGAACCTCAGGGCTGAAGTGGATAATGACAGCAAACTGGTAAGCTTCATCTTCACCGAGATGAAATATAACGACAAGCTCAAGCAGGAGATGCTCGGCCCCTGCGTTAACTTTAACGCCGAGGGCGCGGCGATAGCCGTTAAATTGGGCATACCTTTGCGCCTGGCATACGGCGATATGGACAAGGACGGCAAGTGGGACCACGCGTTCATAGTAAACACCGACACCCTTGAGATATCTGACCTGACCTATCTCGTGGAATATTCCAAGGATGCCGTGTTAAAGTTCGGGCCGGATAAATCCCAGGAGATAACTTGGGGCAAATACAAGGAATTGGCGGCAGGCGATAAGGATAAGCTTAAGAGCATCGTAGGCGAGGCATTTGCCCCGCAGGCGATCGTTGATGAACAGTTAACGCAGTATTATCTTAAGGTAGGCAGGTACGCGGACGCGCAGACGCGCGCGGACAACGCCTACGATACCGGCAGGAATGTAATAGGCCTGGCTGATAATTTCTACAATCTGGCTTTATACAATTACAATAACGGCAAAAATGACGTCGCTCTGCAGAACATAAATAAGGCAGAGGAGTTATTCAAGTTATACGGAGACGCCGACGGCGTTGCCCTCGCGGCGCAATTAAAGGCGGCCTTGGCTCCGTCCGGGACGGCCCTGCCCACTGCCATAGCAGCGCTCAGCAAGGCGCTCGTCAATTCCATACCGCTTGATCCTTACCTTGCCGCGCTCAATCAGGCGGTCCCCGCGGGCACCTCCCTTGAGTCCGGCGAGAACGGGATGGGCCTGGTAACCTTTGTCAATAATGAAAAGTATTTTGTCTCAAGGGAATTGGGCGCGCCCGGCAGCGGCATATTATTGGTCGTGGATGATAAGGCCACAGAAGGCAAGCCCGCTATCGTACTGAAGAATGGCGCGGAAGAGGCGCGTGTTACAGACAATTACGGGAACATAATCGTAGACAGTTTGGGAAGGGGCTGGGACCTGATCAGCGGCCAGCAGGTATCCGCGCAGGCCATCGCCTCTGCCCGCACCGCGCAAAGTGAATGGGAGGCCCGAAACGGCATCTTCCCGGTAAAAGGGGAATACACGGCACAGGACCAGGCCAGGGCCATAGAGATCGGGAATGCCCAGCTCAAGGGTGACCTGAAATACGCCGAACAGAAAAAAGAAAAATTGGATAAGGTCCTTCCCGGAGTGCAGCAGGGATTTATGGAGTTATTGGCTTATATCAATACGGGCAAGAAGGATGCCGCTTCGCAGAAACAAAAGGAATTGATCAACAGTATTCCCGAAGATATGAAAGACCTGCGTAACCTTGCAAGCAATATTCCCGAAGACGCCTATGGCTTGCAGCTTTCTATAGGCGATATCCTTTCCAATATGTCGCTTAACGCGCAGAAGGACATCGCGAGAGCGCAGGAAGCGATCGCTGACCATTCACTTGTTGAACCGGGCAGTCATGTCAATATTGCTTTGGACAAGAAGGGTCTGGATGTCTTGTGGCAGATCGCCCCGGGCAGCGCGCAGGTCAATCCCCTCACCGGCCGGGCGCAGGGTGTGCTGTATTTTGACGAAGGCGGCAGGCCAAGGGGGGCTTTAGGCAGGGCCTGGAGGCCGGTAGCGGATACGGGCAGCGCGGCAATCGGGGCCCTTGAAGAGAATCACCTGCTTATGCTGACAAGCGCCGGGCCTTACATATACAGCGACGCAGAGATAGGAAGGATGATCAGGACCGCGGACGGCAAAGGCATTGATACAAAAGGCCTGCCGGATGAAAACTGGAGATTCTGGGAACTGCGCAAATCCGACGGCACATCAGTGAAGTTATACACCCTTGGCGGTTCTCAGGAAATAGTGGCTGCGATAAACACGGTAGGCAGCGCCTTGAACTCCGGCCTGACGTATGGGCAGAGCGGCATAGAGTATGGCATCGGCGGGATCGTATGGGCCTATGATAAGACGTTAGGCAGGTTGCATGGTTCTGATGCCGCGCCTTACTGGTTCAATAATGCCTACTACGTCGGCGCCTACGGGAAAGATGCCTGGACAAAAGGATACAGCCCGATGAATTCCGCATTGCAATCTGAAAATCCCTGGGTGAGGGGTATCGGATACTGGGGCAAGGCAGGACAGACATTTCTTGAAGTATATTACGGCAGCCAGTTGCTTAAGCTGGGTGTCGGCGCGAGGGGATTGATGATCCCTTCAGCCGCTGCCGTCACAGATGTGGCGGCTAACTGGGCATCTATGCAATATCAGGGCAGGCCTTTATCATTCGGAGAGGATAGTTTGCTGGCGGCGACATTCCTGCTCCCGGGCGCCGGCAGCAAGATGGGCACTTCTTTGGGCGCTAAATTCCTGGGTTGGGGGGCTGCGGGAGCGGAGATAACGGGCAGAGCCGGCTTCTTATACAGGGCAAGCACGGCAACAGGTAATCTGATAAAGAGCGCGACCAGCGCTCCGGGAGTTCCTTTCTGGACGAGCGCCTTCCTTGGCTACGGGCATTATAACAGCGCGCAATACCTGGGCCGGCCGATGACAATAGGCGAAAGCGTGGGCACTGTCGCGGAGACGTATCTATATCAGGGATTAGGCGTATCTGCTGTCAGGGGCCTGGCTGGCGGCACATGGAAGATATTGAAAGGCGCGGGTAGTTATGCTGGCAGCTGGGCAAAGGCAGGCATTAAGTGGGTGAATGCGAGCGCCGTAGGAAGGATGTCTGCCGGCGTAATGAACTGGGCCGGCCTCCATTCGCGGCCGTTGCTTAACATCGCGGCCGTTCCGGTTATCGGCTACGCGGAAAAGGGCGTATTCGGAAACGACTGGAGCATAGACAGCTTGTCTGACATAGCCAAGATAGGGGCCTACGGCGTAGCCACCGTCGGCATAGCCAACGGCCTGTGGTATGGCCGCGGCATACCCGGGATGATAGGGGACTTCGCCAGAAAATATAATGTTTCCGGCAAGCTTGCCAAGGGGCTGCTCTGGAGCAGCGCGGTAGCAACAGGTAATCTTGTTGCCGGCTATACAGTGAATGGTATATGGAATCACGGGCAGGATGGCGCCTGGGCCCTGCCGGATAGCATCTCGGATATAGCAGACCTGTCTGTTAAGGGGCTGCCGATTACCTTGACGGTTTTGGCGACGTATCTGTTAAGAAAGCCCATAATGAAATTTGCTTCTGGTTTTGCCGGCGGCATGCGCGGAGAGAACGTGCAGGAAGCAGCCAACGCCATTACAAAGCCGTTGTTAAAGGCCGCTTATAAAGCCGGTTTCAAGACCGGAGACAGCGCTTTAAGGACGGCCACGGCAGTCAAGGCCCAGCACAATATTACAAAAGGTATCAATACTCCCGAAATCCGGCAGATACTTGATAAGAACGGCATTATAATCAAGGGTATTTCAAAGATAGGCGTGGTGAGCGGCAGCGCCGCGGCTCATCCGAAGTTGTCGCTTAATCTTTTGGCAGTCCCTGTTGTCGGTTACGCGGAAAAGGGCCTGTATGATAAGGACTGGAGCATGGACAGCTGGTCTGACGCCGGCAAGACCTTCGCTTATGGCGGCGCGACTGTAGTGGCAGCCAACCTGCTGTATGCCGGACGCAATATTCCAGGTAAGATGTTCGGGTTCTTAAGCCAATACCCTGTTTTAGTCAAAACCGGTAAAGGCCTGCTCTGGACCACAGGCGCGGCCGCGGGCACCCTCGCCAGCGGATACGGAGTAAACGGAATATGGAATCGCGGCCAGGATGATGCCTGGCAGCTGCCGAACAGCAGTTCTGATCTTATAGATCTGTCGCTTAAAGGGCTTATGGTCACTCTGCCGGCTTTGGGAGGGTATCGCTGGAGAACGGCCATAATGAAATTGGCGCCGAAGCTCTACGCGAATGTCGCCGGTTTTGTCACCAAGCACCCGCAGGCAACGCTTAACACCTTAGCCGTTCCTGTCGTTGGCTATATTGAAAATGGCGTATTCGGAAATGACTGGAGTATAGACAGTTTATCTGACATAGGAAAGATAGGGGCCTACGGCGCAGCCACCGTCGGCATAGCCAACGGCCTGTGGTATGGCCGCGGCATACCCGCGAAGCTTACAGGTTTTGTCACGAAGCATCCGCAGATAACGCTTAACGCCTTGGCAGCCCCTGTTATCGGCTACGCGGAGAAAGGCCTCT
This sequence comes from Candidatus Omnitrophota bacterium, assembly GCA_028707125.1. Lineage (NCBI taxonomy): Bacteria > Pseudomonadati > Candidatus Omnitrophota > Candidatus Omnitrophota bacterium. The sequence continues at coordinate 455,501 of JAQTUX010000002.1, read as the reverse complement.
ATGAAAAGGATTGGAGTTTAGACAGCTGGTCTGAAGCCGGAAGGTCGCTTGGCTACGGCGCCGCGACCGTCATCGCGCTCAACACTCCTCGGCTGGCAATGGACCTTGTAAGCAAGTATAGCGCAGAGGCCAAGGCGCTATTCAAGATCGCGGAGATAGTTACATTTAATGCGGCCGCGGGATACATTCTTAACGGCATAGAGAACCGCGGCAAAGAAGATGCCTGGAAGCTGCCGAACAGTTTATCAGGCCAATTAGCCCTGCATCTTAAGGGCCTGCAGGTCACTCTTCCGCTGGCAGGAGTGTCATGGGCAGGCGGCAAGGCGCTGAATTTTCTTATCCCCGCCATAAAAAATAATCCGCAGATAGTCCACAACCTGTTACTGCGGGTATATAAGGGATTAGATTACGGCCGCGGTCTTGCCGTAAAGGCAAAAGACCTTGCCGTTTATTATCCAAAGGCATTAGGCAGGGGTTTTGATGAAATGACCGGCTTGACTAAAAACACACTTGGTTTTCTTGCCGGCTCAACCGTGATCGCCAAGGATGAGATGTATCGTCCTCTGGTGAATTCCCTGGGCTGGGGAGCGCAGATAAGCGGCATTATGCTGGACCCGGGCAGGACGTTGATCGCCTCGGCAGGCAGGATGGGTTTTGGCGAGAATCTTGAGGGCAGGGTAGACGCGGTTAAACTGAAAGAGCGCAAGGCGTTTGACCAGGCGATGAATGAAAAATTCGGGTATTACGCCTTCATCCCCGGCTATGTCGCGGGAGCGCTTGATCTTGCATTACAGGCGGCAAGCCACAGCTACACCATTTACGCGTTTTCCAATCCTTTAGAGACCCTGAAGCAGGCATTAACCCTTTCTACGATAATGCCTCAGATCGCCGCCGGCATAGGCGAAGAGATAAAGGCCAATCCCGCGAACATGGGTCGTCTGGCAGGCAGCTTCACCTTGGGCGTTCTTGGCTTCAGGTATGCCGGCAGGCAGATAACCAAAGCAACTAACGCGCCGGAAAGATTGCTGGCTGAGAGAAATGTCTTCATTGAATATACTCCTCTGGGAATGACTTACAGTAGACCGCTGTTCAGCGGTAAGACGAAGACCGATTGGCTGATGAGGATGGCAGACGGCAGCAACATGTTATTCAGTGAGTTATCCGCCGCGCAGCAGTGGGGTTACATTGCCGCCGGCGTCTACAATCAGGCGGCCAACCTTACGCGCCTGAATACGGCCTTGAGCATCGGCATCCCTGCCTGGCCTATGCAGGGAGAGGACTGGAGCCAGAAGTGGGGCGCGATCAAAAACCAGTCGGCCTACGTTGCCTACGGCCTGGATAAGGTGGCCTCTGCCAGCATCGGCGCTGCCGCGATCTGGAATTTTGCCGGGGCAGGATACTTTAAGGCGGCCAATTCCAATCTTGCGCGCGCCATAGCGCAGAGCAATATTGTCCAGGCCGCGGCAGAGCGCACAGTGCTTACGCCGGCGGCGATGATGGCAACCGGTTTAGCGTTGTATCATAGCGGCGAACAGGGAGATTCGGTCTTCGCCAATTATGTTGCCAACGCCGGCCTGATGATCGGCGGCCTGGGCGGAATGCTTTTAGCCAGGAATATCCGCTTCAGCCCCGTCGTTTCCAATCCCAAGTCAGGTTTGAGCAGGGTCTTCGGCGAGAGCTTTATCAGGACAGAAAGGGCCTGGGATACATCCAAGGGTATAAGTTATCCTCTTACCTATGGTTTGTTGGGCGCGGCTGCCGGGCTGGGTTACGGTTTTTATAATAATGATATTACAGAGCCGCTGGATCTGGCTGCTTATGCCGCAGCAGGCGCCATAGCCGGAATGTTAGCCAGGCATACTCCCAGGATCGCTTCTTTTGCCATAGATACCGTATCAGTCGCGGCCCTGGTCTACGGAGCCAAAAAAGCGGTGTTTGACCCCGCGGTGTCGCTTACCGAGAATTGGATCAGCCGCCATCCCGAAAGATTTAACTGGAAAGACGCCTCAACGCCACATCTGTTCAGCGAATATAAAGGTATGCCGGCTGATTTGACCACTGCCCTTATTGAAGGCGCGCTGGTTAAGAGCGTTACAAGATTCGGCGCCCGCGCCTGGGAGACGTACAGGAAGGGCCGTCCGGAAAAGGCGTTCTATACAAATGCCAGAGGCGAGCGGGTACAGTCAGGCGCGATCAGAGAAGGCGTGTCAGGTATGTGGGAGGGCACGCGGCAGAGCCTTAGCAGCTGGTATAGAAGGGGCGTTGAGCATCCGGTGTTCAGCGATCTGGGATTAATAGGAGCGGGCGGCCTGTTGTATGCTATGGGCAGCTTTGACAGCGCCGACCTGAAAGGCCTGGGTATTGAAAACACAACCGCCCTTAAGGTAGTTGACGCCCTGAGCTTAAAGGGCAGGGCTCCGGCAGAGGCGCTGCGCGTAACCGGCGGGATTATTGCCGCGTTGGGGGCGATGAGCCTGCTGGCCCATCCCTTCGGCAGATATGATATTAATAAACCTTCTTTGTCCCAGCGCATAGGCGGAACAGGGCTGGCAGCCACAAAGGGCCTGTTCTATGACGTGACCGCCAGAAGCGCCTGGAATATCCTCAGCGTGATCGCGCCGTTGTATATCGCCATCACAGCCACCGGCGCCGTGGCACAGGAAATTATGATACCCTCCCAATATACCAATTTTGCCAAGGGCCTGCTGTCTCAGACATTAGGCCAGTTCTGGATCACGCAAAGAGACGCTGCTCTGCTTGGCATCAAGGCCACCAAAGAGGTCTACAGCGACATACTGGACAGGTATCCTTCATTTAACAAGCTTACAGACATAGTCAAATTCGCCGCGGAGATGTTCACCAGGTCGTATTCAGTGGGATTATACGGCGAGAAGGACGGCAAGGCAAAGATCGGTTCTTTTGCTGAATTATTGGAGAATGCTTCTCTAAAAGATCAGTGGGAGAACCTGGAAAAGTCCAACGTATCATTCGCCGTCGCCCTGAATCTGCTGTTCCCTCTGGCGCGCCATTCCTTCCCCAATATCAAGTTCGCCAATATGGGGGCGAAATACCAGGCGCTGGCAGAGGGCCTGGAGGTGTTTGAAACGCCGTTTAAGAAGGTCTTTGAGCAGTCAAACAAGTCATCCTTGAGCTTTATGGAGAGGACGCGGCTTTTGGGAGCGAGGTTAGGCACCCTGGTTGTCAACGGCACCCTGCAGGAGAGCTTGCATGAGCCGGCAATAGATATCGTGCTGCTTAATTTCCTGCCTTTGCCCGCGCAGTACGTCCAGTTATTAGAGGAGATCCTTACCCCTGAAGGGGGCATCGGCAATACTTACAAGAGCGCCTGGGCGCTGAAGAGGAGCTTGTCGCGGCAGAACAGCAGGGTAATAGGCGTGAGCTTCAGCGGCTCTATGGATTCTCAGAAGACGGCAGCAGAGGATTGCCTGACCGGCGGTAATTGGGATAGTTGGAAGAACGACCGTTACGCCCTCCAGGCAATCGCCGATGAGGGGCTGCCCGCGGGCACCGAGATCATTGTGGATGAGAACGGCTATATCCGCACTTTTGAAGTAGGCAGCGAGAATAAATGGCGGGAGTTCTTTGGCGCGCAGGCGGAAATGGTGCCGCTGGAGGCAGAGTATCAGGCAGCGGCGCCTGAAGACAGGCACGCGAAACTCGCCGAGATACAGGCGCGCGCCTCTACGGAAACCAACCCCATAAGGGCGGAGGCAGCCAATCTGTTTGTCGCCGCGAAACTTAAAGGCGAAGACGGAGCGGCAAGGATGATAGCAGGGGCGATGACCGGCAGAAAAGTCATCATTATCAGCAATGACGGTTTCAGCGCGTATAATTCAGACGTTGCGGATGAGCACATCCTGCCTTTTAAGGTAAATACGCAGGCGATTGTTGAAGAGTGCCTGGCAGGGGATGAGACATTCAGCAGAAGCGTTATGCAGGAGGTGGGGAATTTAGCGGCCTATACCCTTCCGGGCGGCTCGCTTTATCAGGATGAAGTGACCTGGAGGTCGGCCCTAGCGCGCGCCTTGCGTCCTCAGCTTGAGAACGCAGAGGCAAAGATGCTGCATTCTTACGCGCAATACCTCACCAGCGGCCAGAGCCGCCATTTGCAGAGGATGCAGTGGTTTGAAACAGAGGCAAGGCGCGTTATGGGCGTGCGCGCGCTTGAAGAAGAGCTGGCCGGCGTGAACAGGCAGGATATGGGTCTCTTTAGAAAAGGCCTCTTGCAGTTGAACTGGTACAGCTTATCGCGGCTGGGCCTGGGCAAGGCAGGAGAGCTCAGAGGCATATTAAGGGAACAGTTGCAGAAAGAAGATGGCGAGTTTAAGGACGCTGAGTTCAGCGTGGAATTGAAGCAGCTCGCTAAGGAAAGGGACAAGATCGCTAAGAACTCGGCGATGGACGCCCAGACCAGGAAGGACAAACTAAAGGAGCTTAAGAAGAGGGAAAAGCAGCTCACGAATATCAGGGGGCTGAAGAAGATGGTTGGCCTGGATGAGATCGCCCTGCATCATTACAGCCAGAAGGCGGAGTTTGAACTGCTGGGCAGGAATAAGGGATATATCAGCCGCAGGATGGCATTAGATTTCCTGGCAAGCAATCACGATGCATATAAACAGCAATTTATAGGCACAGGTATGAGCGCGGATGACGCCGAAGTTAAGCTGGCTGAGGTAAAAAGAAACGTGGAGAACAGCGCGGAATACGACACAAAGAGCGTATATAACGCGCTTATCCCGGTTTTGAATCTGAACGTAAATAAAGACGGCCGAAACATTGCCCTGACTTATCTTACGCAGCATTTAGGCGGCGGCGCAACGGCTGCCGGGCAGCTTATGGATACGCAGTCCTATGAGCTTGTGGAATACGGCACGCTCTGGGATGAGGGCCGTATGGTAACCGCGCAGAACCAGCCGAACGAGGCCAGGCCGATAAAGATAGACGCCGGACAAGACCTGTTCTCCAGGCGATACGATGGCGGCAGCGTCTCTATCTCGTTGAATCCCACAGGCATCCACGATGTTATTCACGAACTTGACCACTCCATAGTTAAAAACGTGCTGGGACAGGCCGCTGTCACCAGAATGCCGGGTGATACCGATGTAGATTACGCCAGGAAGCTGCACAAGGCGCGCGTGGATGCCTTGAGGAACAATCCTTACACGCGTCCTTTCCTTAGCGCGTTAGAACAAAGAATGGGCAATCCTGCTGAAGATTGGGACCTTGATTCACTTGACCTGAAAGAGCATAATCCTAACGAAGTCATAACCGAGGCGTTAAGCGCCATTTCCGCGGCCGATTATATTAATATGGCGTCCGAACTTATGACAGGCATAGATGACAGGATCTCGCTTTACTTTATGCGCTTGATGCACAGGGCAAAGCAGGACCCCGGCACCAATGTGTTTGAGACGGTTGCCGGCCTTTCCGCCGACCAGGCAATAGGCATTACCCACAACTATGAATTATCCCGCCTTAAGTTCAAGACACAGGAGCAGCTTGACCTGCAAGGCCGGGCATACGAGGTATCCAACGCGGCAAAGGATAGCGTCGTTGCCGTGTTCGCAGAAGACAATAATATGACCGGGGCGCAATTAAGAGGCGCCTTTGTAAACGAGGTCTACGGGATTTCTTCCAGCAGCGCTGCCGAGGATGCCCCCGCGATAGTCGTGCAGCGGGATACATCGGCATCTTCCGGAAGGAATACCTCGATCATGGGTTACCAGGGCCCGGACAGGTATTTGAGGGCGGGCGATACCTTTAGATTAGACGCGGTTGTTGATGTGGGCGGCGAGCGCGTTGACCAGTCCTATGTCTTCGCGGTGGTCAAGGGCGAAGGCGCTAAACTACAGCTTAAAGAGATAGATTACAGTAATGGTAACAGAGACAGCTTTGAGGAGAGTTTGAGCGGGCTCACGCATACTCAGAAAGACGCGCATTTGAGGCAGTATGACGCGCTCTGGGCAGTGCTCGATAATCTCAGGAATCCCTTTACGCCTACCTGGGAAGACCTTTCGGGCCTGGCTGCTGCCGGTATGGCAGGCGGCGAGGCGTTGGTGCAGATCAGGCTTAAGAAGAAATCAATACCTCTGTTGGGCCTCAGCGACGAAGAAAAAGAGGCGGCATTAGAAGGGTTGGAGGCGGAGGAGAGAAGGATACTTAACGCCTCCAGGCGCGGCCTGGGCAGCCGCTACGGATTCTGGCAGAAGATACATGAGGTATTCGGCAGCGAGGAAAGGCACAGCTTCCCAATGGGTCATTATGACGACAGGGTTGAATTATCCGGCATCGTCCGCAACGGAGACATAGTATCTCTCCAGCCGTTCCTCTCAATACCCGGAGCAGAGGGTTTCCGCGTGGGCATGCAGATAATGGTGACAGAGGACGGCTTCCAGTTCCTGGACGGCAGGGCCATATCAAGGGCCACCGCTGTTATCGCTGAACAGCCGCTCAAGGTTGACGGTAAGGATATTACGGCCAGGGGCTTTGAGAAAGGGACGCAGTTGTTGATCCCCGCCCTGTTCAAGGAATTAGGCATAAGCGGCGCTCAGTTGCCCGCGGGGGTTGAGTTCCTGGCAGAGGGCGCCGAACAGATAATAGAGTTAGACGCGGGTATATTGAGGATCAATCCTTTATTGTGGCAGAATATGCGCAGGTTTGGGAAATTGGGCATCGCGGCGACGGTTAAAGGCCTTCCCGCGGCAGCCAGGACAGGCATAGCCGCAATAGATGAAATGATGGATAAGATCGCGGCTAATAAGGGCGTGGTGAGCGTTGAAATGGCGCGGGAGGCGCTGAACGCCGTTAATGACGCTAAGCAGAATAAGGATAAATTGACCGAGCCGCAGATAGAGAAAAAGGCCAGGCAGCAGGCAGCGGCGATAAACGGCTGGTTGTGCCTTGACGATGATAAGGCAACAATACTTGCAGAGATAAAACTGGACGACGGCAAGGTGTTAAGGCCCGCTGCCGGAGGATATCTTCCTTACGGTTTTGAGAGAAAGACAGGCGTTGATTCCATAGACCTTGTAGATAATGAGGGTGATCCCTGGATTGTAAGCGAAACAGGCAAAGACGGCCATACTGTATTTATGCCTTTAAAGATAACCCGCAAGCAGGGAGAGAATATCAGCAGCGACGATGAGCATCCGCTTATCCTGCAGGGCGAGATCAATATATTGAAGGGCAAGGACGGCAGCATAAAATCAGTGACAAAAGAGGTAATGGCCGCTGATAAAGAAGACAATGAATTTAAGGTAACCCTGGATAATAACGGCGAGATGGATATCCAACCGTGGAATATCAGGCCGGTGCAAATAATACCTGTCGGCACCCCGATAGACGATTATAAGGGGCAGCCCCTGGTACTCAGAGAAGAGCTGAAAATAGGGGCGATAGTTAACGGCGCGCTTCAACCGCCGGAGGCCCTTGCCAGCACCGCTGATTTAAAGCATTTCTTCAGGATAGCGCTTCAGCAGGACGGCAGCATCGCCCTTACGCCCGTAGGCCCTGTTTCCAGCTCAACGGCAGAAGCAAAAGTTGAGAAGGCCAGGGTGTTGGCAGAAAGAGGGGACATAATTGGCGCGATAGATTTATATGATAAGGCGATAAGTCAATTTAAAGACATTCATGCCGAAGATGATCTTGCCATCGCGGAAAGTGAGTTGAGTAACCTGAAGAAACAAAAAGATATTACCGCGATAACCAGGATCGACGCGTTAGAGAAGGTCGTGGAATCATTATACGGGCATATTAATATGTATTTACCGGATGGCGCTGCCTGCATGACCCGCAACACTGTATTCGGCCAGTTATTAAAGATATTTGACCCGGCATGGGAAGTAGAGTTGGTAAATAATGACGCGCATTGGTACCTGTATGTAACTCCGGGAACAGGCCATGAGACGTTGGTCGTTGATGTATATCCTAAGGGGGCATCAGTATACAGCGGAGAATTCCGTGTTTTGAGAACAAATGAAGCCGCGGAAATAGTCGGCCATATGGGTGTGAATTGGTACAAGGGAGGAGAAATCGTAGGTGAATTTAAGATTCCGGAAGGTAATGCCCTGGTTGCGCTTGAAGGTGATCATCCGTATCGGTATACAGTTGAGGGGAATACAGATATACTGGTCCGTTCTCAGTACATGCTTAAGTCATTTTTCTCTGCGGGCAGGGATAAAGCCAGAAAGAATAGCCAACAGGCGCCCAAGGATGGACCAACAGGCACGCCTGCCAGCTCGCAGCAACCGTTGGGTATGCCTCAGGCGCCCACAGGCGGCAATAATATAGGTAACAGTCCTTCTAATACAGCCGGTTCGGCCGCAAGTCAGACAATCTTACAGAGCCCGATAATACTTCCCATGCCAGCCACGGTGGGTATGGGTATTCCGCTTGACCAGATGTTCGCCATGTTGAGCGGAAGCTCAAGCGCTACCGGAGCAGGCGGGATAAGCGGGGCGGCTGGCTTTGCCCAAAGCCAGGTCGTCGAGCCAGAAGCGGGCAAACATATTGATCGTAGAGGTGCAGGAAGTGCAGTAGCAGACAGCAAGAACGCGAATGAATCAGGCCTGCCTGCGGAAAATACAGGCAGAGGCCAAGGCGCCCAGAGTGTAAGTTCAGGTTCCGGTAACGGAAACAGTGGTTCCAGCAGTGCGACCACCGGAAAGGCCTATATAGCGCCGATCCTGCCGCCGGTTGAACAGTTACAAAGGGCGGCTGACGCTGTTCTTGTTGCGAGTTCCGCGGTAATAGAGCGCTACGAAACCAGTCCACCTGTCGCTGTTGAGCAGAATACAGAGCAAACAGCAGGTGGAATTCGTGTATACGCAGGTTCGCTGTTCAAAACAGTCCCTCATAACGAAGTTCCGGAATTTGACCCCATATTAATCAGAAAAGACGGGAAATCCACTACGTTTGACGGAGAAGCTATTATAAGCAGAGCAGATGTAGATGAGCTTATACTTCATCAGCGTTCAGTTATAAGGATCATACCGGCAGAGGTAGAGGTTGGCAGGGCAGTCCGCTTGTGGGCTCTTCATAAAGAGTGCAACAAGAGGAGGAATACCCAGAATACCGAAGTCGCGATGATCACGGCTGTATATGGGGGCGCGACACATACCAGATTCATTGAAGGCGGAAGAAACGCGATCCCTGTTTATTATATAATGCAGTGGTTGGCCGAATTGTATGAGAAACAAGGCGTGCAGTTCGTAGACCTCCTGGAAATGGCGCATACCCACCCTAGCCTTAAAGGCACAACGCATTTGGGCTACGGTCCTCTTAATTCCGAAGATATTTACAGGGCAACTGATTTCGTGTATAAGCGCTTTCCGTACATCAATGCTGTTCGCATAACTATGGTCACGCAGGCATGGTGCAGAAATTACCTGGGCGCGCAGGATGACGCCTACTTTACCAGGCCGCATGTCATTGAAGAGGTCTCTCCGGTAATGGTAAATCTGACCGCGGCGCAAGAAGAAGGATTGACCGATGAGCAGAGGATAGAAAAGGCCAGGAATGCCTTTGAATTATTAGAAAGAACAAGTTCGCCGCCAGGGATCACCCTACCCGTGGCTGGGCTCGTGATTACAGCGGCAAATATAATAGCGGGCGTTGCTTTGGTGGCCCGATACCTCCGGGGCCTGACCCCCACCGAGCGCGCCCGCTATTTAATTGAAGGAGGTGCATTAAAATGTGCAGGATCAACTTCGCAGAGTTCCAGTTTGACCACCTCGTCATCTTCAGCAAGGACAGGACAGTATTCGGAGCGGGAAAGGAACCCAGCGGAAAGACCCGCATCTTCCTTGTGTTTGACGATGGCGCGGGCCGCGTCTACGCCCGTAACGGCACAGCAGAATCCTGGGAAGAGGTCGGAGGCACAGACGCAGACACCATCCGCGGCAAGGTCCAGCTCAGCCGCAACAACCATATCCCTGTCTACCGCATCGACGGCAACCACACAGACCACGCCTGATCAGGTAAACTCCGTATCAGGCGTGGCTGTGCCGGAAAAGCCAAGTTCTTCGGCGGTAGTGGTTGGTGTGGCAGTCGGCATAGTCATGGGAGCAGCCGCGACTTACTTGGCGCTTAATAACAAGATAAAACGCTTGGAAAGGCTGGTATCCACAGACGCCTTGACAGGCCTGAATAATAGGAGGGCGTATGACTCCGAGCTGGATAAGCAGCTCAAACGCGCCGTTCACCGTGGCGTAGGTTATTTTGTTGGACTCATAATGATCGATATAGACCATTTCAAGAGATTTAATGATACACACGGCCATAAGGCAGGGGATGAAGTCCTGAAGGCGGTGGCCGCGGCTATTCAGAATGCCGTACGTCCCAATGATTTCGTAGCGCGTTACGGCGGCGAAGAGATGGCGGTAATACTGCCCGAAACTGATGCCAAAGGCGCGGAAATAGTTGCCGAGAGAATAAGGGCGGCGGTTGAGAACCTCAAGATAGAATATAAAGGCGAGGCCCTTAACGTTACTATAAGCCTGGGAGTTGCCGCTGTTCCGGAACATGGCAATGACCGGGCAACATTAGAGTATAAGGCAGACAAAGAGGCATTGTATGCTTCAAAGGAAAACGGCAGGAACCGGGTGACCGTGGCGTCTTCCGCAGTGGATATAATACGCAATAAAATAATGAAGCTGGAGGGTATCCTTCGCGATAGAGGCCATAACGTGCCGGAAGGCGACGAGATCGCGCTGTCTTATGCCCTTAAGAAGGAAATGAAGATTCAGGAGGGAGAACTGGCAGGAAGGCATTTCAGTATTTTAACCACCACATATCCCATTAGATACGCGGTCCGCAGGGCAATGCCTTCTTTAGAGCAATTATTAGATAATAGCCCGGTGGAAATAGTTACTTTAGAGAACGGCAGGCCTCTTAACAGCGGCATTACCGGCCCCGCGATAGAATCATATGTAAACTTTATACGTTGGGTGTTATTTAAGATGAAATTCCACGGGGAGAATGAGCGGATAGATTTTGAGACATTCGGCGTTGACCACAGTATAGGCGCGGAGTCGTTCAAAAAAGGCGCGTTGCTGGGCCTGCCGGCTTATCTTAAGGCCGTCATCAGGAATAAGCTGCAGGCCTTAGGCAAGAATGACCAGGGGCCGGCGCTCTTAGAAACAGAGCGCGCGCTGACGCTGATCTCAGAGTGGTTTATGGACCACGCAGAGGGGGCGGATTTCGGGGTTGGCCTGCTTGCCTTGTATGTCGGCTTACGCGAAAAGGACAGGGAGGAATACACACAGGCCTATAAGGAGAGACAGGGAGAATCATCTTCCTCATCTGTTACTAATTGGCTTCTCACGCGTCTTGGTATGGCATCACAGAAGGATATGCGCGAACAGATAAATAGCATCCTGGAGGGCATTCAGATCCCGGTGATATTCTCTATTGACTTAGATAATACTTTGGTAGACAGCAATGACAGCCCCAAGGTAGCAGATCTGAAAGAGTTAATTATAAGCTTAAGGAACGGCAGGCACTTTGTCGGCCTTAATACGGACAGGACCGCGGTAGTCAATATCCGGGAAGAGAATACGACAGACGAGTTGCTGCAGGCATTCAGGCAAAGCCAGGGATTCAGCGGTTTGGCCCATTCATTAGGGCAGCTTGATGTTACCGTTGATGATTTTGACTTCGTCGTTATGGGTGTGATGTTCGCGGGAGACAACGGGGTGGAGTGTTTCAGGTATGTAAGGGTAAGGAACAGGTGGAGGGAAGGCAATCCCATATCAGAAGCGTTGATCAGGATAGACCAGAAGGAGAAATATACCATTACTAAATTGGCCTCGCTCGCCTTTGTAAATGACGCGCTTTATGAGTCACATCAGATGCAGCATTATTTTAACGATGCCATACTGGTAACCATAGGAGACAATCCGCATTTAGACCATTCGTGCGTAACGCTGCATCCGTTATTAGCATCGCACGCGGCGCAAATAGAAGCGATGTTCCCCGGATTTGATCACATAGGCGCGCGCGAGCTTTTCGCGTCCGGCAAGGCAGGTATAGTGGTACCCAGGGCCGCCGTAAACAACGGAGGCAGATTGGAATTTTCCTTCCTGACTCCCTCCGGGAAGCTGGATATGCCGGAAGAGGTCATTGTTGAGGACCTGGACGGCATGGATGTGTTTTCTCAGACAGTTGATCTGGCAACCGCGATATTAAATGTACTGCGGCAGATCCATATAGATATACAAAACGGCACCAAAGATCAGCCCAGGGTTAACATAAGCATTGCCCCGCCGTTAGCGGAAAATAATCCAAAGGCAAGCTCTTCAGGGAACGGCAACGGCGGAGGATTATTCGGGTTCCTTACCGCTAAGAGGACGCTTAATAAACAGGAATTGGTCGCGAGGATCACATCTAAGGTGCTTGTCAGCTTGATCAAGGACTGGTGTGAATTAAGCGGCCTTGAAGGTGAGGCGCAAAAACAGGCGATACATGCCAAGTCAAAGGAATTAAAGACCACAAATCTCTATAATATTATTGAAAAGGTATTTTATATAGACAAAGTGGTAAATGTTTATATAGAGGGATTGAGGCGGGAGAAGAAAGACAGGGCGGATTCCGAATTTCATATTCTTCCTGAATTTTTGAATGGTATGTTAGACGTTGAAATTGCGGTGCAGAAGAGCCCTCGGATTTCAAAGACGGTCAGGGAATTGGTAAATACCGCGATACTGTCATCCGGTTTAAGCCCGGCTTACATAGATAACCTGGTAAAGCAGTATCTCTGGGAGAATGCGTGGCTAAGGGAAAAGAAGGATCTGTTATATAAAAACAGGGATAAGGACAAATTTTACAGCTGGGTTGAGGAGCGTCTTATAAGGTCAACAAAGCGGGTCAAGAGCGGCGATAGAGAGATCACAATAGGCACAGAGTACGCGCGTCTCCGCAATCAATATATGGAGGCATATAAAGAGAAGAAACAGATTCCTCAAGAGATAAGGGAGGGCCGTCTTCCCGAGGAGTTGAAGGCCTCAGCCGTCTGGCTTCTGCTGCGAGGCGGCAGCATTTATGTGATGCCCAATGACTTAACGCTTGCCGTGCAGGCATTTTCCGAATTTTTAGATATGTTTATTATGAACGGTTGGGTCAAAGCAAACCTTAAAGCAGAGGATACGCAGAAGATCAGTAAGCCGGGCAAGGCCTTGTTGAAGTGCGCCGTCAAAGCGTCCTGGGATATGATACGTAATACGGCGTCTCCTCAGAACAAAGCCGTAAAGAGCTTCTATGTTGTTGTGTGCTATGCTGCTCAGGATATATTGCATTCCGCCATAATCAAGGGCCCTGATTTTTATAAAGGCGCTCCCGGGAATATCTCGTCAGAGGATAAGGAAAGATTCCTCAGGATATTGTGCGGCAGCGCAATCTATCCGACTATCCCCGCCGATGTATTCAAAGATCTGGGTATTGTAAATGCTGAGCGCCGGGAGCAGGCCTCCAGCTCCGCTTCTGAGCGCATTCCCGGCAGCGCTACTGCCGGCGGTTCAATGGCTATGAGCGTTGTAGCCCTGATTCCGGTGGCGGCAATGGCATTTTACGCCTTTGCCAATCCTCTGACAATCGTGGGTATCGCGGCATTTCTGTTATCCATTCCTTTCGTTTATACTTCTGTAATGTTCTTGTCGCAGGCAGCGCGCGTCACGCAGCAGCGCGTGGAGCACGGCGGGATCAGGGGCCCTGACAGGGGATACCTTTCTCAGGCGCGCAAATTCCTCAAAGAGTCATTTGGTTTGATCACAAGCATCTCCGTCCTTTCTTACGGCCTGCAGTTGTTCGCCGGCTCCACAAAAGCAGCGCTTCCGGCAGCAATACTTCATTCAAACATTCCCGTTCTCGCCTATATCGCCGGTGTATTTCCTTACGTGTTCCCCTCCATAGTGTTATTGTTAGGTATCGGCAAGTTGGCGCAGGACATCCGCCGCCTTTCCCGCGGCAAGCCCGCCAAACTGTTATTCTCCGGCTGCCTGATCATTGCCTTGATGAACGCCACCAAAGATGACTGGCAGAGATTCTTAAAATCAAAAGAATATAATAGGCCGCTTAAGAAGGATTTCTTAAGTTTCGCGTACGATGTGCTTAACCGCCGCGCTTACATAAAGGCCCTGGCGGCGATCGGCGCTGTCGTAGGCGGGACTTATTTAGGCGCTCCGGGCATCCTCTATGGCGCCATATTCGGCGTTATCTCGCCGTATCTGGCATCGGTGCTCTGGAACTTCTTCTTTGACTATATCTGGACCAATATTCAGTTTGCCGAATTCGTGGAGGACAAATACCTGGCTGTAGGCGCTGTGTCCAACACAGACCTGGCAGGCCGGGCCGTGTATGCCCTGAAGAACATCAGGACAACCGCTAAAGCGGCATTTCCTATTGCTTCCGGAATTGTCAGGTTTATTATCGGCAGGGCTGTGCTTGCCCTGGCCGGCGATTATGTTGCCGGGCCCCTGGCGGCATTGTTCGGCTGGAATATCGCCAATCCGCCTTCAATAGTCGGCGGCAATATGCTGATGAAGCGCTTGCTGACAGGGCTGCATTTGCAGTATACGCTGGAAGAGATGTTCCGGCTGGCGATTATAGTCATCTCCCTTAACCTGAAGAAAATACCGCAGCTGCGTAACAGTTACCTTAAGATATATGAAGAAAGAGGCGGGTCAATACCGGCCGGCGCCGTCAGGAAGGGTGTGTTGTTTGCCGGATTTGACATAGCCGCGGCCTTGACCGTTGTTGCCGCGCCCGCGTTAATAATCCTCACCGCGGCATTCTATGGGGACAAGGGCATCAGGAAGTTATTCGACCTGTCCGCCATAGAGACAAAGGATCGTAACGGATATTATATGGCTCTGGTGCGGGCGGGCAAGGATTTCTACATCGGCCTGTGGCATATGTGGTTGATCTCGGCTGAGATCGGATTGATCATTGACGCCGGCCAGGCAATGGGCAACCATCCTCTGTTCAAGGACTACGGCGGTAAGCAGGCAATGGCGTTGGCAAACGGCCTGGAAGGCGCGGGACAGTTCAGCGAGGACGGAGAACTCATTGTTCCTCCGGGCGCCATCGGCCTGGGGCACGTTCTTCTACCGCAGACCATAGCCGGAGCGTCTATACCGCAGTTCATCCATTATACCCTGGGCGGGAAAGAGGACCTGAGCGAGAGGCAAAAGGCGGAGCAGGAGAGGCAGCAGGGCGAATATTGGTATTCAGAGTTAGAGAAGCAGGCGCGCGGCCGCCAGGAAGAGGCCATATCAGAGCTTCCTACTTACAAGGAGCGCTCAGCGGCGCGCGAGGTTGCCAACGGCCTGTGGAAATATTGGAATGATCCGCAGGGCAGCGAAGACAGCGCGTACAGAAGGTTAGTCCAGAAGTGGAGTGCTATTGAGGCAGAGTCAGGCAGGATAAAGGCAGAGAGGGAAGTTGCCGCGGAAAAGGCAGCATTGGAGGCGAATGAATACAGGACCGCGGAAGAGGACATCAGGCTGCTTGAGATAAACAGGGACGCCCTTATTAAGGCAGCGAACAAAGACGACGAGCAGGTTGAGGCGCTGGATGAAGAGATGGCGCAGTTGAAACAGGGCATCAACAAAGAGAAGATAGAGGCCTTAAATAAAGAGAAAGAGGCGTTAGAGGTAAAAGAGAACAGGGCCGCCGGAGAGAATCTGCGGCTGCTTGAAATCAGGAAAGAGATCGCCGGCCTTGAAGAGGAAATTGAGGATAGACAAAAAGTTGACGCCAGGTCAGCGCAGGACAGGGCAGGCCTGATAAAGGCGATCGATGAGGAGATAAAGGGCATTAAGGCAGGACTTAAGAAGGCAGAACTTGAGGCCATTACGCTTGATGATCTGGCCATTGATTTCAGTAAATACGGCGCTTCCTCATCCGACAGCGATAGTATATTGATGAGCTTACTTAAGGAAGCGGGTTATCCCGTAGATAAATCCCCCGTGCTGGCGCTTAATATCTTCTACAGGATACACGGCCGCGATAAGCTGACCGAGAACCTTGACGAAGATGACTGGAAGAACCTGCGGGAGGAGTTGACCGCCGTTTATGAAGGCAGGGCCAATACATTGATGGATGAGAGGAAGGGGCTGTTTGCCGAGCAGGCCTTGCTGCATAGGGCCGGCATCGAATTTAAGGACTTAAGAGAGAGGGTGATCCAAGCCCGCCTTGAGATCAATTCACTTAAATTAGAATACGATTCCCAGAAAAACGATGCCGGCATAAAAGCGGCCGAGGATAAGCTGAAGAAACTTAACGACCTGCTTGTGCTGGAACAAGAGAAGGCCGGGCTGGAAGAGTTGAAATGGCAGGGCGATGACTCAGATATATTCAAGGTGGACGGCAATAAGAAAGACCAGAGGGTGATCGGCATACGGGAGATCGTGGGTAAATGGTTAGAGAACAAGAGGGTTTCTTCTTCAGAAAAGGAATACGGCTTGGACGGCATCAGGTTATACGGCGAATATCTGAATGAGGAGACAAACGCCATTTACACCGAGCTCTTGTCTTCTCAGGTCAAGGCGCTGCAGAAGGGCCTGGGCCTTGAGCAGACCGGTGAGTGGAGCAGGCAGACGCACCAGGCGGTATTAAAGCGCATATCAACCGGCATTAACGCCAGAATAGAGGAGTTGAATGATGCCCTGGCGCCGCGGACAAAACAGATTTCGGGTGGGACATGGAGGATACCGCTTCATTTGATCGTATTCAGCGCCATAGCGAGAGACAGGAGAGTAGAAAATAATATTTACACATGGCCGGTTGCAGGAGACATTGTAAGTGAATTCGGCGATTATAGAGTAAGCAGCAGGAACAACCATAAACATCAAGGCATTGATATAGAGGCCGAAAAAGGCACGGACGTGCATCCTGCGTTAGAAGGAGAGGTCGTCTTTGCCGGCTCAAAGACGGACTATGGCAAGACAGTGATAATTAAACACAAGGACAAAAACTATACGCTTTACGCTCATTTAGATTCAATTAAGGTGAAGAAAGGACAGCAGGTTACACAGACAGACGTCTTAGGGGCAGTGGGCAGAACAGGCAATGCCTATAATGTACCTCAGACCCATTTACATTTTGAGATCAGAAAAGGCGGCATCAACGGCAGAGAAGTTGATCCAGAGGATTATTTAGTTAAGGCATCCAAAGAGGCGGTTTCTAAACAAAAGGTCCAGCCCCTGCAGGTTGAAGCATCGAAGATTGATGAGATGAAGGCGAACGTAGAAGATGCCAAGAAAGAACTGCAGGCAAGAGGCGATCTGGCAGCCAGGGCTATAGGGCCGGATGATTTGTGGCAGCCGTCAGACAATTACAAGGACATTCAGGCGCGCCTGGGCAAAGACGGTATAGAGAAGGCCGTTGAAAACAAGGTAAAAGAATTAAAGGCCCTGCTCCCTGCCCCATCCGTGCTTGAAAAGGCCAAGAAGGCGCTTGATGACAAGAAGAACGATAAGGGTATAGGCGCCCAGGAGAGGCAGGAATTAAGCTTGATCACGCAGAGAAGGGACGGCATTATCGCCAAATATAAAGAGATACTTGACCTGTTTGTCGCCGCGCAGCTGTCAGAAGATCTTAACGCTGCCCGGAAAGAGGCGTTTGTGGGCAGGGTATATACGGACATAAACGCTATTGTTGAGAATGCGGCTGACCTGACAGCGATGGATTTCGGTATGGTTGAGAAGAATTTCAGGGCACGCTATCGCGAGGTAATGGATGACTGGAAGTCGCTCAAGGAGTGGCTGGATGTCTCATTCAAGAACGCCCAGTCACACGCGGGTGCCGCAACCATATGGAAAGAGACCGGAGAGGTATATGAGGAGAGCATAAAGGCGATCGAGGCCGGTATCATCAAGCTGGAAAAGACAGGGCTGTGGGTGTCCCATCCGGGTTTTGCGCTTGAGGCAAACAGGGCGTTTACCTTTGACCAGGCAGTGCTGGTGATGTGGCTGCTCAATAAAGACAGGAAGGATGAGGCAAAGGCAGTGCTTTCCTTCTATCTTAAGTTCTACGAGAATAATTACGTAAAGACAGACAGGAAACAGTATTTCAGAGGTATACCGGAGGCTTTCAACGCCCAGACAGGCAGGATAGAGATATACAGGACCAGGACAGGCGTGGATTCGGCGCTGGCGCTGAGCATGCTCGCCTATACCATTGCTACCGGCGATAACGCGTTCCTTGGCTTGGCGCAGGAGATCACCAACGCCGTTATGAGCCGGCCGCTGCGCCTGAGCGATCTAAAGGATATGTTTACGGCAGAGGAATTGGGCGGCGTAGATATGTCGCGGGAACCGGTGCTCTTGCAGCAGGGCTATGACCTGCGTATGGATAAGGCGGGCAATTTCATAGAGCCGCGCCTGATAGGCGGTGTCTCGACTGAGGAGAACGGCCGCGCCATCGCCTTGTTAAAGGCCTACGAGGCATACGAGGATAAGACAGGGGTCAGCTTTGGGATAAAGGCCCGGCAGGTGATCGCGGCAATGGGATTGTTCGCGGATAAAAAGGAGAAGAGGTTCTTCGGCGGCATTACGCGTAACGAGATAGACAAGACATTCTATTCCGATGCCCAGGCAATACCGGCGCTGGCAATGACCAGAGAAGAATTGAAAGGTATCGGCTTGACCTATGAGGAGCTCGCGCAGGCATTGGAGACAGAGGCAAGCGTGGGCACGAAATACAAGACCAGGGCAGAGGGGGTCAAAGAGGCAGATGTCACGCTGATCGCGTTTGCCGGACGTCAGGAGAGAAAGCGGCTGTTTGATTCATATAACAAGTCGCGCAAAGAGCTGATGGATTTCAAGGAACGGCAGATCAAGGGTCTCAAGGAGCAGCAGAAGGACAAGAAGAAGACAAAAGAAGAGCTGGATGAGATCGCCTGGAAGATAGGCGCGCTTACGGATGAGATCAAGGAATTGGAGCAGGAGCTTAAAGAGAAAGACGCGCTTAACCTGGGCAGCCCCGAACGTACGATCGAGGCGATGATGTTCTATAAGAAGGCAGGCAGGGACGACCTTGTTGATAAATACCGCAAGAGCCTGGACGCGATGGCCTTCGAAGACACGCTTCCTTTTGCCACGCAGACAGACAGGCGCGTGCCTGCCTGGGGCGATGTTTATACGCCTGAGGATTCGTCGGTCTTCCTCGCCTCCACAGTGATGAACCTCCTTGAGAAGTCCGGAGACAACCCTCTGACCATTGCCAATGACGAAGGCAGGCAGGCGCCCGAAGACCCCAGAGAACTCAGGATCAAATTCGCCATTGACGAAAGCAAGGCGCGCGCCCTGGCATATCTTGAGCAGCGCATCAGTGAGACGCGCGACAATATCAAGAGATACCTTGAGAATTACAAGAGATACCTGGCCGGCGAGGAGATCACCTTTGACCCGGTGAGCTTTATGGTGACCCTGGATACGCAGGCAGCAGGCGCCCTGGCGCAGTTGAGGGTGGCAAAGAGCGTATTCCTGGGATTCGGCCTGGGCGGCCAGGGCTATGATTTCATAAACGTGATAAATATCTTATACGGCTTATTCGCCAAAGGTATGTTCAACCCGCTTTCCGGCATATCGCTCATCTCAAGCATTACCCATATAATGAATATGCCGGTAATGGGAAAGCTGCGCCACTACGGCGGCGTGATGGTCCCCCATAAGTTAAATGTCAAGCCGTCCGGATTTAAGATCTTTGAAGCAGGGACGTCCGCTGTCCTGTATAACCCGCGCATAGACATAAAGTGGTTTAAGGAAGTAGATGACCTGGAGAGCGATAAGTTATTCATTTTCGAAGGGCCTGATCCCAACCAGTGGATCAAGCATATATTTGAGGGCATGCCGCGGGAAAAGGCCGGCCCTTATGCCGCCTATCCATTCTCTTCAGAGTGGCAGAGACAGTCATTGATAGACGCGAGGTTGAATTACGATCCGACTTACCGCTATCATCTGGTGCGGGAGATAGATCAGAGAACAGGGCAAGAGAGCGTCATCGGCAGATTAGTCAGGGAGGACTTAAATGTTCCGCTTAAGAATGAAAACGGCGAATATAATGAAAAGCGCTTTACCACCACCGCTCCTTTAAGGATATTCTTCCCCAATACAAAGGAATCCATAGAAAAGTACGGCTTTGAGACAGAGACCACATCAGGCGAGGCCTGGCTGCCTTTGGGTGACTATATAATACCCGGCATAATAGATTATGAGCGGCTCAATGATTTCCTTACCGCGATGCTTAATTTCGGGGGCGAGATCAACGGCAACGATACCTTAACCTACAAGGATGACAAGGACAACGAGCTCAAGGTCCTTCCGGGGGAGATCACCGCATATAGCGGCGTCGGGGACATGCGCGTAGCGGCCAAAGGCAGCGTCCTGCGCTATGACAACGGCTTCTATAAGATCGAGTCGGACGGAAACTTTGCCGAGGCATATGACGCCGACATCAATCCTTACAGCGGGAGTGTGGTCATACCTTCCCTTTATATGGCGCGCATTGACTGGGCGATGCGGAACGGCCTGGGCGGTAAGGCCGTCAAACCTGAGGACTACGATGCGCTTATGGTCAAAGGCGCCCGCCTGAAGGGCGGCCAGACAATGCAGGTGCCGCTGGCAAAAGTCATTACCTTCAAACAATTCCCTGAACTGCCCGGCATCTACCTGATCAACGACGCCAAAGAGTTGATGGAGCTCCATATGGAGATAATCAGGGAGGCGATGGTAGTTGAGTTTGATAACGGCCTGAAGATAACGCTCAAGCCCGGCACGGTGATCACCAGGGACATGCGCTTTATCGCCGACGGGCTCATTGACGGCAAGCCCGCTGTGCTGCCGGCCATCGTTGAATACGCCTATGACGAAGGGACCGAGACACATAATTGGGTGCTGATGGATAAGGACGGCAACAAGACCTATCTGGATAACCCGCCGTCGGTACCGATCGTCAAGGAGATCATTGAGGATAAGTTCAAGAACGGCAACGACCCCGCTTCCCGCAAGAAGGCCATTGCCTCGTTTGAGGAGTTGAACAAAAAGGCGGCAGAATACACCAGGATCAAGAACGAATACGGCAAATATATCAGGATGCAGAAGGAGTTCTTCAGCAAGTATGTGCCTATGTATCACGCGGCAAGGATACAGGGGGTTATGGGCGGCATCAGGGTCATAAAGGATGCCAAGCGCGTTTGGGATGATATGCGCTACAAAATCTTCTTCCAGTATGTGCGCGAGAACTACAGGGTCTGGCTGGAAGGCGACACTGAAACCAATCCGCTGGCGATCGGCGCTATTGGCTGGCTTCAGATGCAGTTGCGTATCGCGCTTGGCCTTGAGATCGCCTCCTGGGAAGAAGACCCGGTGGTGCTGGCGGCAGGCGGCAGCGGCCTTTTACAGGCCTGGAACCGGCTGGTTGAGGACCTGGCAGAGAAGAGGGAAGCGCTTCAAACCGAACTGGAACGCAGGCAGCGGTTGGGCATAGCCGACCCGGGTATAACAGAGACCGGATATCAGGCAGACGTGCTGGAGATGCAATCCGTCGTAGACGCGCTAAGCCAGCTGGAAAGCAATATAAGCAGTGTTACCAATATAATTGACAATTTCCAGACGGTGCTGGAAGACATAGGCAAGACCGGCGGTAATGGGTATGTAGACGCGATAGACAGGATGACCGAAGAGCTTAAGAACGATCTTAATGAAAATTACCTGGGGCAGACCCATTTGTCTCCTACTATTATACAGGATGTGGTGGAGTCGTTGAGCAGGGTCCAGGTGATCCTGCATAGGCTCCAGTGGGTCAACGAACTGCCTAAGCCGGCTGAGTTTGATACTCCGGATATGGATACACTTATGGGCCTGGTTGAGGCCTGGCGCAAGGCGATGATAAGCTTGAATGAGAATGAACGCTCAGACCTGCTGCCGGCGATGACTTACTGGAATACGCAGTATGACTCCATTACCATGGGCCGCGTGGAGATGGGCCTTGAGTTGGGCCTGTTGAATGCCCCGGCCAGCACTCCTTATTCTATTGCCTACTATGAAAGTAAGCTTGCCACAATACGTGCGCAACTGGCCGGCTCGCCCAATGACGCCCAGCTGCGCAATGCCGAGCAGATGTTTATAGAGGCCCTATACGGCAACGACGGCATAATTACCCCCGGTGATTATGAAGATATCAATCCCGCGAATATAGGCGCTATTGAATACAGCGGCATATTAGAGGACATGCTCAGGGCAGGCGGCGCAACAGGGCAGGCCCTGGCGCGCATTGAGCAGAAGATCAACGAAACCCGCGAGAGAATAAACATATTGATAGGAAGGACGCCTGATCAGTTGGCTTATATTGAATGGATGACCAATAATATCCGCCAGGCGGACCTGGATTATCAGCGGCTTGGTTTTGTTGAGGCAAAAGACGCCTTTATGGCTACGCTCTCAGAAGCCGTCAGAGGCAACATCGCGGAAGATAATATACGCCAGCTCCTGCTTAACAGGATCAATGAGATGATGGCGTTGCAGAGGCAGATAGAGGCAGACCCGGCAGCCAGGGACTATAATTTTGTGTTCCTTGAGAAAGAGGACTTGATAGCGATGATGGAGGGCAAGTCCCCTGACAGCGAATTATCCGCGTCGCTATCAGAAGGGTTGATGAGCAATGATTTTCTCGTTACCAGGGCGCTGCGGCTCTTTGGCGGGTCCACGCTGCATCTGTACTCGGGCGGAATGCAGCTTTCAGCCGGCGCGCCTATGACAGGAGTTGTGGCGCTGGTGCTGGATAAGGACTTCGGAAAATTCGCCAAGCTTAGAATGACCGCCGGCTTGGCACAGGACTATCAGGCGCGCCTCACCAGCAACACGTCTACCGAAGGGGCATACGAACATTGGAAGCGCTGGCGCGTGATCCTTTGCCCGGCGGCCACCATACGCCTGCAGAAGGACCGGCTTACCATAGGCGTGATCGGTTATTACGACGCCACCTTGGACGGCGAAGGCAAGATAGAAGCGGGCAACGTCCACATCAGGGAGGATTTCGCGGAGGACGGCTTCTTCAAGAGCGTGTTCGCCTATGCCGAGGCAGGCGCGCTTAAGACCAGCGAGCATGAACGCGCGAAGGTAATGATATTCAATCCCGATAGGCCCGGCGAGGAATTCTCCGTGCCTATAGACATGTTCGTGAACGAGGCATACAGCTATGGCGAGTTCGGCATAGGCATTGAGGATAAAGAGCATGATATTCCCCACTGGAAGATACAGACATTCTTCAGGCGCGAATATGAGCGCAACATGTTCAACCAGAAGGGCGAGTTTAACTATATAGGCGTGAAGGGCGAGGCGAATATCAGCAGGAACTTCTACGCCGCGTTAGAGTATCTCTGGGGCCAGCAGAACTCCAAGCTGGGCGCCAAGGCGAGGTTGAATCTTACCGATGAAGGCCACGCCATAGGTGTGGCCTACTTCAGCAATCAGCGCTTTGGCTTGAGGGGGACCACATTCAGTTTTGATATGCCGCTGGGAGATAACGATAAATATAAGGTGCAGTGGAGATACACGATGACGCAGCGCAACAATCATCGGCTCAACAGCTGGGGTATGTCTGTGCAGATGTTTGAAGGCGGCAGGCGCGGCCCCAGCGTCACCAGGCATGACGGCAGGGTTGCCGGCGTGCCGTATGAGGGCGACGCCTTGAGGAAATTCGCTTCCTTCGGCTATGCCCAGCCCACAGGCCCGCCGGTGATCAGAGGCGGAGTTACCTTTAACGAAGGCAAGAGCGCGTATCGCCAGGTCGCGTATGTTGAAAACTCCGCCACCGGCAATATAGACAAAGTTATCGTCGCCCCCAGCGATAAGACCGTGAAAGAGACAGCGTTGATCATGGCAGAAGAGAAGAGCGCAGGCGCTGCTTTAGGCCAGAGGGCCCAGGACAATAAGCCCGCCGAAGGCCGGAAAGCAGAATCACCCACCGCGGTAGACGCAGACGCCCCCACAGCAGTGCTCAAGTTTATGACTGATGCGCAACTTAAGAAGCTGGGCATCAGTTCCGAAGAAAAGACATTCCAATATGTGCAGGGTACGGATAATAAACTGCGCAAAGAAGAGCTAAAACGCAAGGCATTTACTCATATTGACCCGCAAGGCAAGAAGCACCTGCTTAATTATTACGTAAAGCAGGACGATAGCGGTAACAGGGTAGAGGTATATGTTGAGGGCGCGGACAGAAGGGTATTCAGATTGGAGAGGGACGCGGACGGCCGCCTGGTTGAGGATAACCTCGGCATAGGCGCGGCAAAACTCGCGGATGAGGCGGCAGGCATTCAGCCCAAACCCGCAGAAACAGTCAGCAAGGCCAAACCCGCACCGGTAAGCAGCCAGGCAGAGCCGGCAGAGGCTAAAGGCTACGGCTCCATATACGAAGAGAATAAGGGCCGTATCAATATTACAAAGAAGCAGTTTGAAGAGATAGTTAAGAGCCACCTCTACGGCGAGCCGTTCAAAGACCCGTTGACCGGAGAAAGGGAATACAAATTCTTCGTCAGGGATTACGACATAACCCTGCCTGACGGCAAGGCCTACCATATCAAGGAAGCGCCTTACGACTCTGAACCGAGCCTCCAGGCCAGGGATGAGCTTACCAACCGCAAGAACAACGAGTATATCGCCTTAAATCCAGTAACCGGCTGCAATGAGTATATTCCCGTTACGGAGCTTAAGAACCACAAAAAAGAACTTGGCCTTGAGGTTGTCCAGGATAAGAACGACGGCACGCTCAAGGTTTATCAGACCGTACTTCCTTCTGCGGATAAACTTCGCGGCGAATATGAATACGCGGAATATAAAGGCAAGAAGTGCCTGGCCATTTCAGTACCCAGGACCATGTTAGAGAGGGAGAGGGAGCTGCTTAAGGACAAGGACACGGTCTTCATTGTCTATACCGAAGATGAGCTGTTCCAGATAACCGTGGACGAATTAGCCAGGATAGACGAGGGCATAATGACGGTCGGCGGCAGGGATTATATCCTCAAGCCCAGCTATGATGAGAAACGCAAACTGGTGCTGAGGATAAAGGGCTTGGTCGGCCTGGATGGCTCTCACGCGCCGGCATTCCCCGCGCAGACAGGCGAGGACATCCTTGATTCTTCGTTCTCAGCCATAATGCCCGAGGACTTCTCTCTCACAATGTCAACGCCCGAGGAGGCGATAAGCACCGAAAGTAAGGTGTGCGTGATCACAGACCACGGTAAATTCAGAAGGTCGCTTAAGAAATATGGCATAATAAATATCCTTTCCACCGACAAGAAAGGCGGGGATAAGTCGGTCTGGGTAACGAAACTGCCTGGAGATATGGAGAACTTTGATGAGTCGGTAGGACTTGTTTATGTCCAGAAGCGCGCATGGCCGGGCATGTTCTGGGATGTGCCGCAGTATGTTGACATCAAGCATCCCCGTTTTGCCGGAGAAAAAGACCCGAAGAGAAACCCGAATGATGTTGCCTATATACCCGTGGACGTGCCCAACCTGCATGAAGAACAGGATGACCAGATACTTGACGGACAGCTCTTCGTAGCCAAAGATACCCTTAAGTATTCCGACGACAAGATAGAGGTTACCACCGACAATTACAGATTCTATACAATACCGGGAGACCCTGCTGATTTCAATCCGCGCAAGGCGCCGGACGGCACTGAGGTTATGCGGGTCCTTGCCTGGGGCTGGCCCGAGAATGAAGACAGGCGTATTCCTATTACGCTGGAGCTGTATTTTTATCATGGCAACCGGCCGATAGTCCTGCCTAACGGCCATATCCATCATATGGTGGAAAAACAATGGCCGGATCCCGCGAGCAGCTCTGATAAAGCGAGCGAGAAGTGGGGTTATGAAAAATTGGACGGCAAGGGCACAAAGGTCTATACCAACAGTACGACATACGACGATACTGTCAAGCCTTTGAACGTTGTGGGTATGGAGTCGGAATTTACTCCTATTCAGATAGACCCCGAGACACTCAGGAAGGCGGCCGAGGCAGCCAGGAGCGGGGCCTTTGCCACGGCTGCCGGTTCAGGAGATTATCAGGTGTTTTATAGCGAAGGCCTGACTCCCAGGAACATCACCTTTGATTATTTAATAAAGAACAGGAAAAACTATTTAAGCGGCATCTCGCAGATACGCCACAACATTCCCAACCAGCCCTATAATCTGGTGATGCTTGACCCGTTTGACCCGGAAAAGGATGAGTATATAAAGAACCTTTCGCTCGCGGACGCGGAATCACGCAAGGGCGAGTTCCTGAAAGACATACCTTCCCGCTTTACCGATATCTACAAAGCGAGCGACCCCGAAAATAAGGTATTGCCCAGATTTGCCGATATCTATAAGTTGGGGTATAAGGATGTCCAAGGGAAGGTCGAGTCAGACCTTAAAAAACCCATAGGCTGTCAGGTCAAACTCACAGCGGATAAGCCGCTTCAGTACATTGACATATTCGGCAACACCGTCAGTTTCAACGACTATTTGAGGATGAAGGCAGACGGCAGTTTTGAACGTATGTTCGGCATCGGAGTGGGCGTTAAGCGCGCGGACGAACAGGAAGTTATCTCCGGTGAGCGCGCGGAGGTTGTTACCTACTATCCTGAAAACCCCAACGCGCCTTTCGCGGGCGGGCTTATGGTCATTCTAATGCCGAATTCTAAACATCAGGCATATATATTCCATTATGGAGAAGACCTGCTTCCGATTGAGAAGGTGGATGAGCCCTATGATATTGCCTCGCCGGTGGCGATACTTAATTTAGAGGATATCCCAGGCAGCCCAAGGCAGCTTTCCTACCTTACTTACGAACAGGTGCGCCAGATAATCCGCGGCAATCGGGCATATAAAGAGAATGTCCGTTTCTTTGAAGAGCTTGTCAGGGGGCCGGAGCGCCAGCTCCTGGAAGCGGCAAACGCCGAACTTTTAAAGATCATCCAGGCCAGGAAATCGCTGCCCGCATTCAAGGACGGAGTCAGATTTGACCCGGCAAAAGGGCTCATAAAAGAGGGAGTGGAGATTAAATGGCTGCGGGGATTGAACCTTTCCTTCGTCGCTCCCGGACTGGACGGCCGCGCGATACTGCTTAATACGCATAATATGGTCAAGATCTACGGGCCGGATGTTATGCGTCAGCTTGTGTCGCTGGCTATAAATTCTACTTTGACTTATTACCCGCCTGAGAAAGATATGCTTGATTCTCTGGCTATGCATAAGCTTCCCGGCATACACATATTGCCCTGGTATGACGGCCGCTTCCATCCCGGGTCGGAGGTGTTGAGCAGGGGATCCAGAGAGTTTATCAGCGAATTCAAGAATCATCCCGAGATCCTGATCTGGCAGTTCTTCAACGAATTTAACCAGAATCCCGGCCAGTTCCCGGGAGCCAGTTTAGATTACGGCCTGCGCCAGGCGGCAAAGGAAATGGCTTGGACATTGGTGGAGGATCCCGATCATCCGGTTGCCACATCATTCAGTAAGCTGCCTAACGAGTCAAAAGAGATGATCAGGAAGGGAGGGACGCTTGAGCAGTATCTGATAGAAGAACTGGATAACCTGGCAAAAGAGGACCCCAACAAGCAGGCAGCCGTAAATGAGGTAAAGGCAGACCTGAAGAATCGCGTATTCCTTGCCTTCAACAGCTACGAAGCGGATCTGAGCGTATTCTTCAAGAGTTTGGAGGCAAGCGAGTCGGATTGGCCGTATTACTTTGCTGAACTCGGCGTCCTGGACCCGAAGATCGTGGCCAACCCCGTAGAGTTGGCGGTAATAACGATCAAGCAGTATAAGCAGGTTGTGGAGCGTATGGAAGCCGAGCGCAAAGCCGGTAACATAAAATTAGTCGGCGTTTTCTTCTTCCAGGCCTTCCAGGAATGGTATAAGACGCCGGGTGACCCCGCGACACAGGAGCAGGATCTGACCAGGCCTAACAGCCAGGAAGATCATTTCGGCTTCTTCACGTTTAAAAATGCCAATGGCGCCACAGGCGAATTTGAGTGGGGCGGGGTAACCGAGCTTTTGATTGCCAAGGCAATGCGCCCGATCTGGGATGGGACTAAGGACATTGCCACATTAAGCACGGACGCGGAGATCCGCGTCTATGTTGACGCGCAGGCCAGCGCCCCCGCGCCTGATCTGTCCAAGATATATCCTGATGTTGACCTGCGCAGCTTCATCCCGCAGTTAGAAATGATACAGGAAATGACAGAGCAGGGCTACCGCTATATCGCTTTGGTTGACAGGGGCGAGAAGACCACCAAGGCGGCCTTCCCCGATCTGCCCGAGGGCCTGACCTTGAAGCGGCGTTATGAAGTTAAGAGCCAGGTGCCTTTTGATCTGGGCGAGCAGATCGGCTGGGCGATAGAGATAGGCGACTTCGTATTAAAGATCGATAATAAATGCAAGATAACTCAAGACATAGCGTTCCTGATGGTCCAGCAGTATGACATGCAGAAGGAACTTGAGCGCGAAGCAGGTTTTGTCAACAATAAGGAGTTGATCAAGATCAAATACGGCCGCCGGCTCTTTGAGGTGTCGAAGTTAGCGTTAGGCACAAAAGAATCCTGGTCTATGCTGGCTGAACAGACATCGGAAACAGAATTTACCGCCACGCAGATGGTGATGAAGGCAGAGGACATAAAATATGAAGACCTGCCTAACAGCTGGCCCGAGCGCATAAACAAATTGATCGCCTATCTTGCCGGCCTCAATATGTTCAGGGCTATCCCCGATGTTGGCGCGCTTGCCTGGGTAAAACTTACTATAGTTGACCCCGAATGCGGAGAGCTCATTCATACTTATCAGGCATTCAGCAAGAAAGACCTGCCGACAATAATCATTTCCCAGAGAGGGCTCATAGATATAGAGGCCGGCTACGGCGACAAGGACCTGAGCTTGCGTTTTGACCTGGATGATCCGGTTTTGCAGGGGGCTACGGGCGAGCCGTTTATGGTCGCGTTATCCTGGTATATCAACGATACGGAAAACCTGGTCGTTGATTTCTATAAATGGTTCGCCTTTACAGAAGTGAGGGACAAGGTCAATAAATACATAGTAGGTAAGAGGCATTTAAGGCGCGAAGGTGATGATTATAAGGTGTTCCTGGGATGGCGGGCTGCGCTAGGTCAGTTAGAAACAATAAGCAAATGGCCGGTTGACAGGGATGAGGTATTCGCATACGAAAACGGCCCGGAGGACGAGGTGCTGCTTAAGGTCCTGGAGATCTACGCCACCGCCGATACCATATACCACATAGATATTGATAACGACGGCGTCGTTGACGCCTTGCACGTAGGCGTAGGACGGTTAGATCTTCTGGACTGGGCTAACCGCCGCATCGTGTCGTCTCATACGGTTACTTTATGGAATAAGGCCGGAGGGTCCCTGCAGAAGGACCTTGAGTTTGTCTACAGCACATCGCGAGATTTTGAAGGCAACGTAATAAAGAAGGTTGTTTACGCGGAAGACAAGCCGGGTAAGCCGACGCTGGAGATCTACGCCACTGATTTTGACAAATACGGCATCGGCTGGACCTCCATAGTGGCGGCTTATGATGAGGCCGGCAACCGGCATCCCTTAGAGCTTGCTTTCTACAAGGCCCCCAAGATAGTAGATTTCAAGGATATAGACGGCATCTTTTATAAGGACAGGATATTTGAATTTGAGTCCACAAAGCTTGACGGCGAGGCGGCATTTACCGCCGGTTTTGATAAAGATTATAATTCCTTTAAGGTCGAGGTCATAAGATTATCTGGCGCGCAGTTTATCAAGGAAAGATACATGATGGGCAAGAGCGGCGAGGGCCGGCTGATGTATATATTAAGCGGCCACAGGTTTGGCCAGAATGGCGAGTTTATAAGCCAGCCCGAGTGGCTTACGGTCATGTTCTATTCCAAGCAGCTTAGCGCGCTTGAGTCAGCCGGATGGGATCATCTTGGTTTCGCGGCAGAGAGCTTGACCCATAAATTTGACTCTGGTAAAGGCCCTAACGCCGCCGAATACGCGCGGAAAGATTATGTATCTCATGTTTATGGCTTACAAGTGGAAGATGTGGAAGGCAAGAAAGTGTTTGTTTACAGGGTCGATGAACGCAGAAAAGGCAGGCAGTTCATTAAAGGAATGGCCCTGCGCTTAGACGGAAGAAAATACGCTATATTCAGTTACTACATTAAGGCGAATATCGCGATCGGCAATCAGGGAGTCTTAGTGGACAGGTATCTCTGGGAGATCACGCTTAACGATACGAAAGAAGAGCCTGTTATGTCGTGGTTGATACCACAGGGAGGATATATATCGGCTGATGGAGCCGACAAATATCTGACCAAGGTTTATCAGGCGGATAAGACCGCTTACGCGCTGGGTGAGGACGGCCGTATTGCCGCGGATTATGTGGTTCGCGAAAGAGAGGCATTCTCCGGAGGCAGGAGGCCGGTAGGCGTGTCGGATTGGAGCGGCATTACAGCCGTCCTGTTTAATGGAGAAACCGGCATAGGCAGGTTGATCAAGCTTTACTCAGGCGACAGAAGTTATGAGGGCGTCTGGCACATTCAGGGTTACCGCTACCTAAACGGTGAACTGGACAGCAAGGAGCGCCTTGACCTGATTGACGACTGGCATAAAGAATGGGATACAGGGCGGCTGTTTAAGATTGTCGCGGCGGTTTTGGCGGTGTCTTATATCCTGGTTATCATCATTGCCTGGTTGTACAGACAGGTGAAGTTAAATAGGGACAGGAATGCGCCGCCTCGGCTGAACCCGAAGGGTGCATACACCGGATACATGCTTCGTCCCGATGATGGATTTGGCTGTGAGGGTGATATAGATAAAGCGACAGAGACACAAGTAAGGAATGACTTAGGAGAGATGGAAAGCCAGACCAGAGAAACACAGAATCACTATGTTGCCACGAGCACCTTTGATGGATTCCGTTGGTTCCTGGAATATATAATCCTCCATAGCAATGCATTCCCCGGCTTTCTTAATAAGGTATTTCCTGGCAGAAATGTAACTCCTGATACGCTGCAATTTACCCGCGAGGACTTAAGGATTTATCACAGAGTATTCCATATGGCGAGCAACCCTCGCAACTCCCCGATATTTACGCAGTTCCTGTTCTTCCTTGCCTGGAACATGGCGCATGAGGGTAGATGCGCACAAATAGGGCCTGCTATCAAAGCAGAGGTAGAAAGGATGGACCATTTCTTGAGAAATCAAGACCCGCTTCACCTTAGGGGAAACACACGTGCAGGACTTCCGCTTATCTGCTTTGTCAGCTACGATGATCTGGACGACGTGTTTAGGACGGTCAAATATGTCAAGGAATATATCGATACCTATTGGAACGGCGGCAATAGCTGGGATCCCGCGACCACAATCAAAAGAGGTAAGGATTTACTGACCGGTTCTTCTCCCGCGTTTACGCAGCTTAGCCCTTATAAGACCTATAACGAAATGGCAGGCGGCGTATTCAACTGGAGAGGCTGGGTGCAGTCGGCTATCAATACAATGCCGGTTTATATATGGAATACTTCATTATTGACTGTTAATATAGGCCTGCAAATGGGCTTGGGATGGTTTATGGTTTTCGCGGCTATCTTTGGCGGTATCTACCTATTGCTTAAAGCCACAGAAAATAGATGGCAGTATTCAGAAGAATACTGGGAGCGGCAGATAAAGCGCGACGCAGAAAAGGTAGAGGCGCTTGAGCAGGAGATAGCAGCGAAGAAAACTACTGGAAAAGATGTAAAGAAAGAGACAATAGCATTGGGTGAAGCGCGCTATGCTACCCGAGTGTTGGAGTGGGTGCGTCAGAAAAATGAATTCGGTGAGCCGGTCCCGAGTTCCCGCGGCAGGAACAGGCCGGCGCATACCTTTGAAACCTGGCTGAACCGGGTTGTCTGGACGGGGATTACCGCGGTGCATTTTGTCTGGAATTACTTTATCCTGGGATACTTTATTGACGCCGCCAGCACGGTGAATTATTTTGACATGATAATATTCCCGGGATTAACAGCCTACCTGTGGAATCCAGTCAATATTATTTTCGTTATATTTGCCTACCTGTATCTCCAGAGCAAGATGGACAGCCATAGTAACTCCTGGTTAGATTATGGCAAGCCCGCGGGGGTTTTGGCAGGATTTATCGCCACCTGGTTTGTATTAGGCTATTTTGCCGGCGGCATTCTTGCCAAGATCATTTTATTCCTTCCTTTCCCGTTCTTCTATTTCCTCGCCACTTACTCTTTGATGCAGTATGCCCAGTCGCTTATCGGCTTGGCATTAGGCATTTATGACGGCCGTCATCTCATCCGGAGCTGGAAATATCTTAGTAAGGATATGGATAGTGGTGAATTGCTGCAGCAATTTATTAATAAGTTTATTCCTGCCCGGGTAATTGCCCGTGGCCTGAGTATAGAACAGGCAGAGGTTGCCTTTGCAAAATATTGGAATCTGGTTGTCATGAGGCCTGCCTGGGCTGAGGATATATTTAACGATAGTGAGGCGAAACCGGATTGGGTTCCTGAGATCGTGGTAGATAATAATGGTGATACCTCTTTCGTTCACAGTGGAAAATCAGGCAGGTATCTCTTTGTTCTTGAAGAACGCGATCCCAAAGATCCGGCAGCGCAGAAGAGCCGTTATTTATCAGAGAAGGTTATCAGGCGGCCTGATTTAAGCAGGCCGCCCAAGGACAGGCGCGCCAGGCGCCGGCTGTATTCCTGGTATGAACATATGCTTATGGACAGGGAGCGTATGCCCTATATTGACAGGATATCATTCGGGTTTAATATTCCGAAATATTTCAACGAAAACTACATTATGGAAGGGCCGACTAAGCTGAGCTGGTTTGACCCGGCAATTCGGCTTAATGACAGGTTTGATAAGGGGATGTCCTCATCGGTTGCTCCGGATGCGGAAGGCCGCCGCGGTAATACCTTTATGACCGCTCAGATAGAGTATGATCGTCCGGGCTGGAATAATTTTATCCGCCGGCTTGCGCGGAAGATTAACCTACGCGGCAATGTTGATAACACGGTGAAATACGATGATATCTATCCTGACCTGGAGCGGATGCGCGCTCTTAAGAGGGGAGAACGCCTTGAAATTAAAAATGACTGGGTGCGTTTTGAGGCAGAGATGTGGGCAGGCTGCCGCTTCCAGCCGATCGGCAGGACCGTGAGAGGCGCGATGCATTTTGAAGATAGCTTGAAGGTTCTGACAAGCATCTGTTACCATGACCAGGAGCCGCCTGAGGGAATGACCTGGGATGGCTGGGTAGAGCAGACGGTCAAGGACAGATTCCAGCCGTTATTGGGATATCAGGTCTTCAGCGGGATCTGGGATAGCGGTAAAAGCGGGAACGCCGGAGATTGTTCCGGCGTATTACAGAATTATATTCAATTAGCGCGCCTGTTCCCCAATATGGAAATGGCTTATCTTTATGCGGATAGGGAGGGGCAATGGAATATTCTGACAAGGGGCTTTGATAAGGACGGCAATCCTATCGTAGTGACAAAGGAGAGGATTTATGCCGCCGGCAATCCTATCTTTATGCAGGGAAAGCCGGAAAATCAGAACCGGCTCCTGCAATTATTGCGCGTGGATTATTCTCTTGGTGTTGATGAGAATATGGATTTATACAGCGAGGACACCTGGTTTATCTTAACCGCCCTTAATGAGTTTGAAAACGACAATGTTGCCTATGTGGGCCTTATGGAAGATATATTTACCGAGGATTATTCTTCTCCCGGTGCGTTTGACGCGCACGCCGACAGAACATTTAACATTATAGTGCAGCCGGCATTAGACAAGTGCGGCAAGAACAGATATGAATACGGCCATGGCGGTATCTGGAGGGTGAAATACCTTAAGGCATTGGGCCGGCTTAGCAAGAGCCATGTGGTTAACGAAGATATATTCAGCGGTTTCCTGTTGAAGTTATTAGGTATGACAATCAAGGTCTATAGAAAGGCAAAGCTCAGCAAGGCACGCGAGGTAAGTTTGGGGGGCGTATCCAGTAAGAACACGAAATTCGGCGCGGGCGCCACAGAGCAGAAGCAGACCCGCGACTTAAAGAGGATGCGGGATGACCCTATGTATGGGAACGCGTTTGACCGTTTCCTGGGTATGCTTACTCATTTCTACGGCGGTTCCGGTTTCTTCTTAAAAGAGCCCTGGGTCATAAGGGGAAATCTTCAGTATGCGCTCTGGCTGGTGTTCGGGGGCTTAAGCGCCTTTGCCGCCTTCCCCGGTTTGGATATTTCTCTGGCAATCATAGGTGTAATATATGCCGTTGCCGGCGTGTTCACCGGCCTGGCTCGTATGCTGTTTGACCATGGCTTCTGGGGCAATATTGAGAAGAGGTCCAAGTGGGTCGTAGCTGCCGTGGCCGGTATCCTGTTTGCCAAGGTCTGGTTGTTTGGCTTCAGCTGGCTATTTACCATAATAGCGCTAATAATAATATCTTCCCCGGGGCTTACAAACTGGCTTGATTATGTTGCGCGCTCTACTCCTTTCTTCCAGGCGGTCGTATTCATTCATGCTATCGGCACTGAACTTGCCCAGAGCGGCAGGGCGCAATATTTTGGCAGCGGAAGAAGCCCTGAGCTGCATCATCGTCCTTTGTTCAACGCCCATATTTCCGGAGAGAGGCCAAAGGAGAAAGAGCCCTTATACAATCAATATGAAGAAGGAATGAAACAGCTGACCACTTCGCTTTTTGGCATAGTGTTGTCAGGGTTGGGCATCTGGTTATTCAGGAATCCCTCTCTGCTTCTATCATTGGTGGTATTCACATTCTTCCTGTCGGGATACCTGGCGCCCATATTCTTTAATAACGGTGCCACGCCGCTTGACGTCGGGTTAGAGAGTTGGGCTAGACTATATGTCAAAGATGCTGTCAATTGGATGCAGGCGCTAAAGCAGGGAAGCACGGATGCAGCGCGCTTGGGAAGGTTGCGTCTTGCGGTTCACGGAATCATTATATTGTCGATCGTAGGTATAGTCGGGCTCATTCTTTCGCCGGTAGCCTTGATCAAGCAAATTTTTGATTTGAACAAGAGGGGGCCGTATGGCGCGAAGGCCGTGTTGCCTGCGCCGGCAGCGGCGGTAGTGTCTGCGTCGTCTTCATCGGCGGCTCCGGACTTAACATTGCCGGTAGATACAGTCAGATCGCCTTTACAACCATCAATTTCGCCGTTAATGGCCAACAGCGCATATGTCCCTGCGGCACAATTGGAGTGGATGGCAAGAAGCGGCCTGGTGCGCGCCGGGCCGGATATAAATCAGCCCGCCGTTTCTTCTCCTCTAACATACTACGCCTCGTATTATTTCCCATGGTTGCATGAAGATGAGTTGCCGCAGAGCGTAGAAGCTGCAGCCAAGCGGATTATTGAAGCCCATGTGGACGTAACGGATGCCTATTCTGCCTATCTTGGAAAATCAATAAACGATATTAGAGAATTCTCCGGAGTTTTTGGATATTCCACTATTTACGCTGACCCGAGCCGCGGCAGGGCAGCCGTGGCGCTTATGACCGAGAACGGATTTGACGCCGGTGACGGCTACCGCGCCGCACAAGACAGGATCGGCAATGCCTGCGGCATTGTTTCAATCCGCATACTCGACTATCCTTATTATTTATTCAATGTTGCCGGTGATACGGCAGCGGTTCTGGTTAGGGAATCAGCCGATAAGAAAGTAACTGTTGGTAAAACCGAAGGGCAGGCAACCCTATATCTGTCCCTGCCTTTATTTAACCGGCTACGCGACCAGGGCGATACTTCTGAGGGCTGGCCGTCTGCCTTGAATACCGTCATAGCGCACGCTATCGCGCATGTGGCCGGCTACCGCGAGTATCAGGCAAATGCCTACCATACCGTAGTGAACAGGCATGTGGATGAGGAATTAGAATCGGCGCTTCAGGCGGCCCCTGTGTTTTCTTCATCCAGCGTTACCCTGGAAGATGTTCTATCCGGCCGCGTTACATTCAGTATGATCAAGCCGGACGGCCAGGCGTCTGAGGCGCAGATAAAAGAGTACTTACAGGAGCGCGCCGTCCAGATACTGGTTGAGGAAAGAATAGAGCATATAGATACCCCCGTGTTTGAAAACTTTTATGCCGAGCATAAAGACAGGCCGTTCTTCAGGCCGTTTATCAATTATATGGGCCGGGGCGCGGTAACGCTGCTTATCGTGCGTATGCCGGGACAGAAAAGCGTAGATAGTTACCGTAATATCCTCGGTAAGACCGACGGCAGCGAAGAAGGCACGCTGCGCCGGAAGTTCGGCGCGGAGAAGGAAGGGTTTACCTATGTTAACGCAGAAGGCATAGAAAAGCAGGGGTATATTATCCGTAATAAGGTGCATGGTTCTGACTCTATTGTCGCGGTAATGCGCGAGATACGCATTATGTTTAACCGTGAGGAGCTGGAAGGGGTTTTCAAGGAGGAGGCGCTGGATGTGATTTATGGAGAAATCGGGCTAATCGCGCACAAGATAGATTCTTTAGAAAGACAGAAGCTTGACATAGATGACATAGCAGCACAATTGAAGCAATTTGTTATTGGCGGTGATTTCAAATGTACCGTATTCGATCGGCATTTCCGCGGCAGAAACGAAGATTTAAAGACAGGGAAGCGCGGGACGCATCATTATCGCCTGCTTATAGGCGCGGATAAATTAGTGAACATAGCGTATCTGCCTGATGGCTCAATTGAGCTGCGCGAACGCATAGTCGTAAATCTAGATGCCAACAGCTATCCTTATGAAATTGTCATTCCGCAGGAGCCTTGGGTTGAGGATGTTGTGGAGCGGATACGAACGATAATGAGGCAGTTCAATGAGGCGGTGAACGATGAGGCTATTACCTTTGTCTGGGTTTTTGGCTCTCTCGCGGATGGCGATTGGACTCGAGATGTCGATGATGCCGATTTCTTTATTCCCTTGCCCCATCCCAACCTTGTTACGCAGGAGACCTATAACTTTGTTCGCCGCTTAACTGCCAGGCCAATATTGGCAAATAGGGCCGGTTATATCCCACTGGATCCTTACATTTATTATTCATCCAGAGAAGGAACGTCTTTCGTTTACGACAAAGAAACAGCATTTGAACACGGAACTAAAGAGAATATCAGGGGTATCGCTTATATGTTTAAGGTTGCGCTTAATCCTTCTTCCTCCAGCCCTGCCTCCCATATTCTCGCAGTCGGCACCGTCCCCATCCCTGAGAATGTGTTGAGCGAGCAGCTTAAGCTTAATCCTTTGGTTAGCCGCGATGGCGGAAAACCGGTTATCCTGGTCACCGGCGGAGCGGGATTTATAGGGTCAAATCTTGTGCGGTATCTCAGGCACAAACATACTGATTATCGGGTGGTTGTGGTTGATCGGCTCTCAACAGGCGGGTTAATGTCTAATGTTGAAGAATTCAGGGATTGGCAGGGGTATCGGTTTATTAAGGGAGATATACAAGATAGGGGATTGCTTGACGGCGTTATAGGCGAGGTTGACGCGGTGATACATCTGGCCGCGGAAAGCCATGTGGATAGGTCGATCTGGGGCGCGTTGCCGTTTGTTGAATCCAATGTGGCAGGGACAACAGTGCTTCTTGACGCAGTCAGACATCAGAACGCTGTCAGGGCTAAAGCGCAATATCCGCGCATCAGGTTTATCAATATGTGCACCGACGAAGTGTACGGCGACAAGAAGAGGGGCGAGCGCGGTAAGTTCAAAGAGACGGATCCGCTTCGCCCAAGCAACCCCTATTCAGCGAGCAAGATGGGGGCCGAAGGAATGGTTCTTTCGTTCAACAGGACATACGGGCTTGGCGCGATAAGTGTGCGCGCGACGAATAACTACGGCCCTTATCAGTTTTATGAGAAGATGCTGCCGTTCTTCAGTATCAGGGCAGCGCGCGGAGGGGAGATCACGGTATATGGAGAAGGCGATAATCAGAGGGACTGGCTTTCTGTGTGGGATACCGCGCGCGCCTTTGACCTGCTCCTGCATAACGGAATACAGGGTGAGATTTACAATATCGCGGGAGGCAACGAGCGCACGCTTATCTGGATGGCTAAGAAGATACTGAGGGTTGCGGGGAATAAGGATGCCAGGATCAAACATGTTGGGGACAGGCCGGGCCATGATTTTCGCTACGCGGTGAATGCCGGTAAGATCAAGCGCGAACTCGGTTATGAGCCGATCGTTGATTTCAATGAGGAGATTGACCGGGTCATAAGGTGGTATGTTGGGAATGAGGATTGGTGGTGGCCGCTTGCTTCCTCAAGCAGCCCGCTTGATTCTGAACCGCTGGATATCGGAGAGGCGCATAGAAATATAGGTTTTGCCGCTGAACGTATTCTGGATGGATACAATAGGGCCATTCCTCAAGAGGGTCCAGGCGGCAGGAAGATTATTCCCTACGACCCGAGTACCGAGATAGAGTTGCCGCTTAGGAACGGTAACGCTATGCGGCTTTGTTTTGTGCCTGACCGTAAACCTTCCCGTCTGGTCCTGCCGGAAAATCCGCGGGTGGATATGCCGCACCCTCTTTATGAATGTCCGCTCTGTAATTTTGATAAAAAGAACCCCTGGCAGGTATTTGATGAAGCAGTAGGGCGCGGCCGGAATGAATATTTTCTTTCCACGGTAATAGGAGAATATGCGCAAAGGCAGGTTATGCTTACCAGCAAACAATGGATCTCGCTGGTCATTAATGAACCGGTGCGCCTGTTGGATATTTTACTCTTTACCGCTGCCAGAGGCACAGGTTATGAAACTATAATGAACGCCGCATTTTTAAATGCCAGCCAGGCGCAGCATTTCCATATCCATTCCGCCTCTCAGACCAGCAGTATCTGGGAAGCCATTGATGCCGAGCGCGTAAAGATCGAGGAACCAGAGATTGAAAATGATGATTTCCGTTGCGGCGAGATGACCGGCTGGCCGGCCAGGATACGGATGTACGAAGGAAGAGATATTGAGCAGATATCTGAAAAAGGCGCCGCGGACTTCGCGGATTTCTACCGTCATAATATACCTGTTCTGGCAACAGCCCGGGTCTACGATGGCGGTTGGTTTCAGATGCTCATTGCCTTGAGAGAGCTTGCCGGCAGCGTAATGACCATTTATTTATTGGATAATGATAATGGAGACAGGAGGGTCCTTTTTGAACATATGGGCGTTTTCGGCAGGAACGCGGTGCGCGGCAGAGCCACGCTCGACCTGGATGAATCAGACAGAAAGATCCTCGCCTTGGCGTTTGAGGAAGCGCTGGGCGGTCTCTCAGATTGGCATTGGCATCCGGCGTCTTCCAGCGCGGTTGAGGCATCAGTCCACGGCTTGTCGTCTGAGTGGTTTGCTTTACGTGCAGCTTTACTAAACGGCGCTATTTCAGAGCCTGTGTTTGTGTCAGAAGTCATGCGTCTGCTTGACAGCAG
This sequence comes from Candidatus Omnitrophota bacterium, assembly GCA_028707125.1. Classification (NCBI taxonomy): domain Bacteria; kingdom Pseudomonadati; phylum Candidatus Omnitrophota; species Candidatus Omnitrophota bacterium. The sequence continues at coordinate 416,023 of JAQTUX010000002.1, read as the reverse complement.
CGCGTTTGTTGTGCCGGTGGCTGTCGCCATACCCGATCGTCCTTATCGTATGGGCGGCCTGCTTATGAGCGAAAGCGCAGGAGATGACCCATATACTAATTTCCGTTTAAGAAGGACGCGTGACGATGGCGTGCTGTTGAGAAAGGCAGTTGCGGACGAGAATGTATATCGCAGGTTTAAGGCGGTAATGACACGGTTTATGAATCTACCCGCGACAGATAGCATGTCGCTGTATGAAGTGATGGAAGTCAATCTGACCCTTATTCTTATGGCGTCTTTGAACGATTATGAGGCAAAATTGAAGAATGAGGCGCGAACAGGAGCTTATGGATTAATCACTCAGGCGCGCGAACTGATAGATGGCGCTACCGATACTTTGGAAGCGGCTCTGCGTATTTCAGCCATCGGTAATATCCTTGATTTTGCCGATCCGGTTATGGGAGAGGAATTAAGGCGATCAGATTTTTCACTTACCGATGCGCTCAAGCGTGAATTCAGGCGTGATGATTTCTGGTTAAGAAATGATATTGGACGGGTGGAAGAAATTCTCCGCGCACCAGGACGCAGGATTGTTTATGTAACTGATAATGCAGGTGAAGATGTCCTGGAGATTGCCGCGTTGATCCCTGAATTTTTAAGGCAGGGCCATCAGGTCGTTCTGGTTGGTAAGACCTATCCCGCGGGAAACGACGCCACACGGCAAGATTTAGAAGCGATCATTGATCACGATGATATCAGGCCGCTGCTTGAGGGGCTTCGCCAGCGCTTAAGCATCATCGGTTCGGGTTCATGGGTATTGGGAACTAACTTGAGGCGCCTGTCTCCGGAATTCCTCGCTGCCTGGAGTCAGGCAGATTTAATTATCTTCAAAGGCCAGGGAAATTACTTTACGGTACGCCACGCCAATCCTCAGAAGCCGTGCCTGTTCCTGATGAAGGTCAAGTGGCCGCTGGCCGCAGCTAACCGTTATCTCAGAGGCGCCAATGTGGCTGAGCTGGTATCAGGCAAGGTAACGGTTTCCAGCAGCGCGGCGGAAAATTCACTGGCGATAAGCGATGGGCTTATAAGGTATTCTTCGATAAACCGCGTTATCGGCAGATACGGACGGTCCAATCATGTTTTTGAGCATCAGTTGCTTGCCGGAGAGACGGATATCGGGATATTGCGTTTTCATCCGAAAGATGGAGATGGGGTAAGTAGCCCTGCGAGTTCCGGGTCGTCCGTTCCGGATGCCGATTGGGACCGGCAGCAGTCAGCGCCTCGCCGTGGTGTGATGGGGGCGAGCAGCGCGATAGACAATGTTTCCATAGGGGATATGCTCGCCAGCGCGTTTACCCGGACTATTTCACTGTTGGGACCCGATAAATCCGCAGTTTCAAAAGACGAATTGTTGAACGTATTGAGGCTCGCTGATATCTTCCGGATGGTGTACGTGAGGGAGTCCGTCCGACTAAAGGATGTTCAGGCAGAAGAGCGGATAGAAAAGACCGTGCAGCATACGGGAGAGCTATTCGAATGGTGGCTTAAGACAGAGGATAATAAGTACATCAGTGATTATAAGGTATGGATTCTTGTAATGGCGCTCCATGATATCGGTAAGATAAGACAATATCCCGATCACGAACGGGAAAGCGACGATATCATCCGTATGTACGGCTTATTGACCTGCTTGGTGGCGCGTGGTCTTATTACTGAGGCGCAGCGCTTGGAGATTGAACTGATCATTCGCTACCATATTTATTTGCATAAACCATTCTCCGGCGAGGCTGATTATGTGCTTTGGGAGGAGTTTTTTGGTGACGCGCGTGTTCATCGGCTCATTGCTTTGGTCGCTGGGAAAACGAGCGCAGGAATGCTATATGAAGTTACGAAAAAGATTGGCTGGTTTACTTATTTTGATACGAGCGCGGTGATCCAGCATTTCGGCCTGGTTTTTCCCCAATGCAAGGTTGCCTTTATGGAAAATGCTTGCGCCTTATTGAAGGAAGTCAGGCTGGACAGCCCGAATGAGATTGCAACATATCTTGCGCGGATAAGCGGCAAAGATGTGGTAGGCAGGTTCCTGCGCATGGCGGCAATGCGCGATCGGAATGTGGATAGCCCCATTGATTATCGCCAGAAATGGAACGAAGCGATGAGCGGGCTGCAGCAAGGCGGATTCGGATTGGCTGGCCGCGACCTTTCCGATTTCGCGGCGTTTATCGGCGTGCGGTTGGAGTACTTTGATGTCACCTTTGCCAAATTTGCCTGGAGCAGCGCAACAGGAGAATGGGATTCCTTTAGGGCTTCAGCGGATAACTGCAGGGATGTCCGGCAGGCGCACCGCCTTAACCCGAATGCGATTAAGATGCTTGTATTTATCGCCGTGGCTTTAAAGATTTCCGGAGGCCTGGGCCTGGTTGACTTCCGGAAGGCGGATGGCCAGCTTATAGAGAAAATAACCGATGATGAGGAGTATGCCCGGCATGTATATTTCCTGAATCTTGTTTTTGATAAGGCTGAAAGCTATGAGCGTGACGGAGATACGATCTATCTTCTGGATAGAGAGGGGAAGAGAGTGCGAGGGCGCGGGTATATTCAAATGACCCCTGCTGAGGGTATCAGTATTGTGGTTGATGCCGCTGCAGGGAGTTCCTCGATAAGCAGCCTGATGGAACAGGACGCCGATAATACCTTAAAAGATATCCTTCATCGGTTGCTTGCGCCGGATATGCGCGCGCGTATTTTACAAGCGGCGGACCTTTCGGTAGACGACATCTGGGCTAAGCTGCCTGCTGAGCTTCTTGAGAACGAGAAAGAATTGTTGCGCGCGGTTATCCGTGTTGAGGCGCCTTCAATGCCGATGCCGAAAGACGAGGCGATTGAACGCCTTGCCCGGCACATGATAGGCGTGCTCTGCGGCATACTGCAGGCCATAAAATTAAAGGAACTTTATGGCAAGGGCATAGGAGTTGAGCTAAGCCGTCTGGGACAGAAGAACTTAGGCAAACTTGCTTCGTCACGCGACCCCAAAACCGCCGCCGCGCTGCTTAAGTATATCGCAACTATGATTGAAGAGGCAGACTATGGCTGTTGGATAGCGGTCGTCCTGTTGCACGATATAGCTAATTTGATAGATACGGCTTTCCACGGGCAGCTTGCGGCAGATTATCTTGAGAAGGATGGACTGTTGGATGATCTTGAGTTCAGGCGCGAGCAGGTTGAATCCATTATATTACGGATCAGGAATCATATCTTTATGGGCGTTCTATTCGTGGGCGACTTAAGCTTCACCAGCGTGTTGAGCATTTTTGAGGACGCGTGGACCCGCGCATTCTTGACCGGCAGGACTGACGCGCAGGGGCAGGGTGTATTCACTAATATTATACCTGAGCGGTTTGAGCTCTTGACGCGCCAGATCGGCGCAATCTGCATGTTTGACGCCGCTGACCTGGGCGGGTTAGATGTGCTGGACGCGACATTTAAGAAGACCCAGATCGAACAGTGGATGTTGTTCTATAGGTTGAGCTCCAGCTGGGATGACTTTAGTGCCAGGATCAAGGGTTATTACACTTCTCAGGAATACCTCTTTGATACAGTTTATCGCATTATCGCGCGGTTTGACAATATGCTGGAAGAGCGCAGCAAGGATTTCTATCTTGATAAATTCAATGAACTTATTGCTTCAGATAATTCTCTACGGCAGCTCTGGAATTATAGTGCCGGCATTAAGCCGTATATTGGTAATATCGTCTGTCTCTTCTGGGTAGCGAATAACTTATTCTGGGCGCCTACGGTTAGTGACAGAGAGATATTCGCAAGGGCTGATAAGCCGCCGATTTCCTATTACAGTCAGCATATTGATCCTACATCGAGGCTTTATCCGGAGGCATTATATTTGTTGTATTTTATCTGCCGCGCGTGGGATGAATTCGGCCGCGCCGATAATGTTTCTACCGTTCAAATCATATATGAGAATAACGAAGGCCCAATACATCGCCATAAGGATTATTTTGATATCCTGTATCAGTTTAAACAGACCTGCCGTAATCTTAATACAGAGTCACCAGTTATATTAGCCGATGGCCGTTTTGCTTATATGAGTGACGCAGCCGGAAAAATGCTTCCGTTTACTCCCGTAGCGTATCGCAAGGGCGAGAAGATAGTCGTTTCTATGGCTGCGTCGGAGCGCACGGCCGAGAGCGTAAAGGCGTTGATTAATAATTCCTCCTCCCCCATCCGTGATGAAGGCAGGCGCGTACTGGAAGAGGTGCGCAGGATGGTGGAGGCCAACGCGCCCGGCCTCTCCATCGAGGCCGACCCCGACCCAAAGCAGGTGCGCAAGAATTA
>JAQTUX010000002.1:300000-411594 GCA_028707125.1 Candidatus Omnitrophota bacterium | reverse complement strand
GGATGGTATGCCTACGCTACAGGCGCCTGGGCCTTCCCCAAGGACCAGGATAAGCGCAGCCAATTTGACGCCTGGAGTGTGGAAGGGGCTACAGGGGAGCATATGCTGCTGGTAGAGCAGAGAAGGGCGGCCGTACAAACAACCGAAGAAAAAGAACCCGATGAGTTCAGCATATTCCTTAATGACCGTATGGTGTTCATGCTTGATAAGGCAAACCAGGCAGGGGCAGTGCTGGACATCTATAGAGGCAGCAGCGAAGAGCAGCAGAAGGCCATGTCTGGTAAACTTATAGAACTTCTGGCAGGCAGCATGCCCAACGCCCGCATGGCCAGCCGCTGGATACTTGGCGAGATAATAGGGTTGAACGCTGAATACCTCTTCTCTTACGATGCCGCTTATATAATATTTGACTTCTATTGTAAGCAGGACCCGCACAAACAGCATCTATTGAAGCTCGTCCTTCGCTCCCTGCAGTTCCCGCTGCCGGAAGAGGGCATACCGCAGGATATTCAGAAGGGGGCAGCAGATACGCTCGCTGCCATAGATGCCCCTCAGCATTCCTCCTCCCCCATCCGTGATGAAGGCAGGCGCGTACTGGAAGAGGTGCGCAGGATGGTGGAGGCCAACGCGCCCGGCCTCTCCATCGAGGCCGACCCCGACCCAAAGCAGGTGCGCAAGAATTACATGGCGGCGCTTAAGGCGGCAGTAGATATGTGCGTTGCCAATGTGATGATGGGGAATTCAGACCCGTATGCCGGCATGAACCTGCGCCATACAAGTGTTGACCCGATGGCAGGGCTGCTTAGAGACATAGGCCGCGAGAGAAGGATAGCCTACCTGCCCGGCAACGGCAATCCCACTGTGCTGGGCCATCCCAACGTGCTGTTATTGGGCACCGGGCTGCTCAAGGCCGACTTCGGCATAATGAGGATAGCCGGCGAGGAAGAGATGGAGAAGAAGCTGCCCAATAACCCCGAGGACTGGGTAACCCCGCGTGAGCGGCTGCTGTTGGCTGAGTCGGTATTCGCGCCGTACCGGCCATTTTTACGGCTGACCGACTATACGGATGACGTGGAGGGCTTTGAGCAGATGTTCGCCATATTGAAGGCCAACGAAGGCATGCAGGTCAATATGATATATATGCTCTCCACAGAGGACTTTGACCGCATCAAGAAGTACATCCGGCTGCATTACATCAAGCTGGGCAAGGCCTTGATAGAGGGCGACCTGCTTCCCGAGCACCGCTTCTCCATGGGTTGGATCAGGAGAGCGGGCAGCGAGGGCTTTGGGAACAATTGGAATAAAGAGCAGTATGAAGAAGCGATAAACGCGGAACACGAGCGTATCCGCGCCCAGATCAGGATGGACCTGCCCGGCCGTAAACAGAGAGAGCCCGCGCTGCGGGAAGAGGCGGCGCGCCTGCGCCAGACGGCAAGGCTGCTCAGGGATGAGGCCAAGGTGCTCAAGGAAATGGCTGATAATACATATGGAGAAGAGATAAAGAAGCAGCTTAAGGCAAAGGCCAAGGCCCTGGAGAAGGAGGCCGGCTTCCAGATAGACGACGCCATATATTTTGAGGCCCCGACAGAATACCTCCAGATAGCCCTTGAACGCAGTATAGAGATGTTCCTCATAGACCATGAGCTGATAGACCTGGGCATATCATCCACCGACTTCAGAGGCAAGCACAATATAGGCATAACCTTCCCTCAGTATGGATGGTATGCCTACGCTACAGGCGCCTGGGCCTTCCCCAAGGACCAGGATAAGCGCAGCCAATTTGACGCCTGGAGTGTGGAAGGGGCTACAGGGGAGCATATGCTGCTGGTAGAGCAGAGAAGGGAGTTGATACAGGCAAAGGAAGTTGAGATGCAGGCTAAGCCTGTGCCTTGGTATGAGCAAGATGTTGATTTACTTGATACAAAAAAAGTAAGCGAATTGCTATGGCAGGGATATATACAGCAAGGGGTGCTTCCGGTAAGCCCCGTTGATCAGAAACTCTTACGTCATGCGGTATTCGCAGGTAATCCTACTCATACCCATGCTCATGTAAGCCAGAGAGACCGCCAGGATCTTCCCGAGCCCTACCTTTCGTTGTTGAGGCAGAATACACAATACCGGTATTGTTATCTGCTTACAAGATATGCCTTAAGCCAGAATACCGCGGTTAAAGCTCATAATAAAATTATAGCGGCGGCTTTGACCTATACTCCTTTTGAGTCGCTTCCTGAGAAATTAATACCAAAGGGTATTACCAACACGGTTATGGATCATAGCGATCTTATAATAGCAATACCGCTTACCGAGGCTATAGACAGGCCGAAAGAGGCCGCTAAGACGTTTAAGGACACTCATATCTTGCCGGTATTAATTCAAGCGGGATTAAGAGAGGCAGAGGCCTGGGCTATAACAATACCTACTATCAACCATAGCAACTTATATCCTAAGGTAGCTATCATTGCCATTGAGATAGAGCATAGTCTGCCGCCTGGATCCGAAGGTAAACCAAAGCGCCTTCAGAATATGGAGCTTCTTGCTCTACAGGCAGACATTGCCAAGAATATGCCAGAGGGCATAGAGATAGAGTTTGTTAGCGAAGGGAATTTGAGCGTTATATCGTCCTCCCCCTTGGGCTTATGCCCACGGCTTACAGCGGCTGAATATCAGATCAAGCAGGGTTACGAGCAGAAATTACCTATGAGGGTTTTCAACGGGATGATAAGTATCCGCGATAGAATTGTTTCATATACCTATATTGTTGATTTGGACAGTTCCAGCATGGAGTGCGTTAAGGTGGCCTACTTGCGCGTGGGGCCGGCCATGGTTGTAGTGGACAGGATCGGCGGCTTTATGTTTAAGAAATTTATTGTAGATAAGATCGGCGCGGCTATTAACGATGGATTCATGGTTACAATTGCTACACCGCTTATAAGCGCGCCGTATCTTATACCTGTGATTGGCGAGATGCTTTGCAGAGAATTTACCGGAAGGATTGTGGAGGATGACGGGACAGGCAATGGCGTTATTGCTTTTCTTGCTTTGGCCAGAGGCGCAAAACGCGTGGTCGGAATTGAATTAGACCGTGATGATATAGCCGGCGCAACTTATGCCTCTGAGCAGGCGATGCTTAAGGGCGCCGCCCTTGGCTCAGGAGAATGGATGGGGTATACCGCTCAAGATAACGATAGCATCATTCTTATCAATGATAATCTGCGGAATTGGTGGGGCGTAGATGTCCCCGTGAGGAAACGGATAGCAGGAGGTATCCCTACGGTCAGGATCGCTAACTTCGGTCCACTGGAGAACAGGGAAACCCACATAGCAATGATCAAGAACATAATTGAAGGGGGAGAAACTCAGATCGCGATCCTAGGTGGATATAGCAACTCCGGCCATCCGGAAGACGGCTATAGAGAGACCACCGATAATTTTATAAAGGCCGGCTGGAAGGTCTATTATACATATCATTCCTTTAACAGCAGAGAGGCCAGACACACTACGGCATTTACCGCGCTGCATCCAGAACTTGTCAGATACAATAATAATTGCTGTTTGGCCTCTTCGTCAGGCGCTTCTAATGTGTCTTTACCCGGCTTTGGGATGGTTTTAAGGGCGCTGACGCCCGATGAGATAGAGGATATAGAGAGTAAGAGACCCTCGATAGAGCAGCTCGCTTTAGGCGATATCAGCATGCCGAAGAACCCGGTTATAGCATTGCATACAAATGACCTCCAATGGAAGGCCAAGCTGCTGCCGCTGGGTGCTTCCATCTCCTCCCAGGGGCCGCAGGCGTTCAGTATTGATACTGTTTCTAGTCCGGCTGAAGGAACTATTGAGCAGGATTCTATTATGGCCGTTGCTTCCGCCAGCAGCCCGGGAGGAACACCCAATGGTTTCATTGGCGAAAAAGAGCAAGAGCGCATGCGTGAATTTTTCCAACTTACCAGATGCAGCAGGCTTAGGGCTGTGATGGTGGGCTGTCCTGATGCGAAGCGGTTAATCAATGGATTAAAAGAAGCAGAGGGATCATTTATGAGCGAGGAGGAACCCATATCAATAAACACAGCAATGCCTGCATGGCATACAGGCCTGGAATCAAGGATTGAGACAGAGCTAAAGAAAAGAAATGCAATAGAGGAACAAAAGGCGCGTAGGCGCGCGCTCAGAGCTAAGAGATCTGAGGGGTTAAATGAAGAGGAGACAAAGGAGTTAGGAGAGCTACAGGAAAAAGATCTTAAAACCCCGGAGATGATAATAGTCCCAATAATTTTAGATGCCGGAAATGGAAATGAGGACTCAAATCTGGCAGGTTTATTACGTCATTATTCTTTATGTAACGATGACTATAATATGTGGTTACGTTTCGCGATCATAATAGAAGATAGGCAGCAATATGATAGATTTAACAAGAGGTTTGACAATCGTGTTGAAATGTACGAACACTATCAATTTTTGTTGGAAGGCGTCGGTGAGCCGGGGATGTTTGATCTATTCTCTGAAATTCCAGGCGATTCTGCTCCTAAGGAATCTTCTCCTGCAGTATCCGATTCAGCGGCTGTCTCTTCAAGCAGCCCAGGAGAGGGATCCAGACCCCTGTGTGCGAAGAAAGTTTCCGTTTACATTACACATTCTTCCGCATTATTTATGAATGGCTATATATACGGCGGCGAGGTTGTCAGCGCCGTTCAGGCATTGAGTTCTTCCATCTCCGCCCAGGGGCCGCCGGCAGAAGCTGACGCAGACCCCGCAGCGCAATCCGCAGCGTTCCCAAGCACCACATCTATATCTTTCTCCAGCAGTTCTTCAGAAAATAACCCTGGCCCGCTCCTGGTATGGGGCAAAAATGTTACCGCGGCAACGATACGCAATGAGTGGCAGCGGATAAAAACAGGGTATATAGAAGAGTATCACGAGCATCTTTTCAGGATATATCTTTTTGGAATTATAATTTCCACAGTCTCGGCTACATATCCCGGCCTACCTATCAAGAGGTTAGTATCCAAGCCGCTACATGACTTGTTTTGTGTAGATCACACAGAAGGAGCCAGGAAAGGGCACCTGAAGGAAATTGTGACGGCCTGTTACCCGGAAGACGATAAGGTGCTCAGGAATATAGTTACTATTTTATCAAGGATCAGGAACGGGCTTAAGAAGCTGAAGGCGGATAAAGAATGCCTGGGGTATTTGAACGCGCTCATAGCGGATGTGGTGGAAGCGCAGATGTCTCTAAACGATACCGATCCCGAAGCCGGGGCATCGTCCTCCAGCAGCGGGGCCGTGGTGGTCTTAGCCGGGCCTCTGGGCGTTGACAAGGGGTTATTCGTGGATGAGATCAACAACCGGCACCCCTCGCTTATTTACACCCCCCTGACCATTACTACCCGTAAAGAACAGGAAGGCATGATCCCCAACAGATACCGCGAGTTTGTTACCCGGGTTGGTTTTACGGACCTGCAGCAATCAGGCGGATTAACAATGGTGCGTGAAAGATTCAATGGCGGATACTACGCGATGAGGATGGGAGAATTTGAGAAGATAAAGAGATTGGCGGCAGAGGGCAGGGTGGTATTGATGGAGACCTCCTCACTCGACACATTTAATTTATACAAAGCGAGTTTTGATGAGGCAGGGATAGAAATAAAGACGATCCTGCTGCTGCCGATCAATCCTGAAAGATGGGAAGAGGACCCGGCCCGGGCGGCAGAGGATGTGGAGCAGATGATCTTAGGCCGCCTGCGAATGGAAGGGAAGGATCTGAATGTATACACCAGGCGCAGAAAGTCCGGCACTGCCGCGCTGAATGATTTTATAAATGTCAGAGAGCGGTTTGACAGGGTGTTGGTGCAGGATGTCCTGGGCAGCAAAAGAAAGTATTATCTTGAGTTTGAACAGGCGGTGCTTAACATAGTCGGATACAAGAGGGGAGAACGGCTGGTGCCTTTCGGCTACGCCGAGATAACCGATATTATCACGGAGCCGGACAGGTTCAACAATCATTATGTGAAGGTCAGCGAGCATAGCGTGGTTGAGAAGTACAGGGGGCTGGAGGTGACTTTGCGGCAATACCTCGACGCGCTTGAAGATGAATACAACAAGGCGCTGGTCAATATTGCCGAGCTTGGTGAAAACAATAATGGCGCAGAAGACAGTATTGAGTTTCGCAGGCAGGGGGTGGCTAGGGAGCGCGAACGCATGAAGCTCGTTGTTCGCGAGATCTTCCGCGTAGGAGAGGACGCGTTGAACCTTGAAGGGGCGCTGGGCGAAACAATGAGTTTCGACGGTACCCAGGTAGACAGAGGGCAGATCAGCTACGTGGGCGATTATTTGATCGCGCGCTATTGTTTCGCGCGCGTGATGGCGCTAAGGCAGCTTACAAGGCAGGGCTGCTCGGAGGTTTGCGGCAGGTCCGCGTACCGGCCGCCTTCCACGCTATATCCCAGATTGCCGCTTTTGGGAGATGAGTATATCAATGAGGCGCCCAAACTGCTTGATACAACGAGAAAGAAGATAATGATGCCGCTGTGGAAGGCGGTGCTTTATAACATCAGGTATGAGCTGGAGCTGTCAGCGGAGGAGTTGTTCAAGGGAGAGGATTACAACGGCAGGACGTTCAACAGCTTATACGAGGCGGCGCTGGCATTGCGCACTGTGGTCTGGTCTGATCACGGAGAGATTGATAGCGTCTATAAGATGCGCGCCGCGTTGTTCCTGGAGACGCTGTTCAACGGCTATCTCTCTGACTGGCAGGCAGGCCAGCGCGTACGGGAGGGGATAACGGTATCAGAGAAGTTGTCTGAGGCAGAGCGGACGGGGATGGGAGGAGGCCGTGAGAGCCAGCAGGCATTTAAGAGGGCCGAACGCCAGGCCTGGGCAGCATTTTCCCAGCCGTTGCCGGGCAGGCATATGTTTACAGACACGCATTCTCTTACAGCCATGGGGCATCTGGCAGAGGTATACCGCATACTCAAGGAGTATTGGCGTTCTGAGATGATCCGCGAGGGCCTTGAGCGCGAAATGAAGAGGATGTGGCCTGAGCTTTATGCCTTGGAACAGAAGATAGCCAAAGCGGGAAAAGACCTTAATCTCGACGTAGAGCTTTCGGAAGCGTCAATGCAGAATTTAAGGCTTGACGCGATGATGCAGGCGTACGCGGGGATCGAGTATGATGAGTTCAACTGTGACGATCAAAGATATGGCGGATTCCCCAGGGTAGTAGAAGAGTTGCGCGCAGGCGGCGGCGCGATAATAGAAGAAACGCTGCGCTGTGAAACAGGGCTGCCGGGCCGGGTATCGGACTTCCTGGCTACTATATTGCTTAAGTGGCGCAGCTGCCGTTTAAGGAACGCGGCAATGAAGATGACCTGCGCCAACGGGCGGCTGGGCCGCAACATAAAGATGGGATTTGAGCTGCGTGACGCGGCAGATATGCCCGAGGATGACACGGCTGATCTGCCGGATGAGTTGAAGGGTTCAGAAAACAGCCGGAGCAAAGAAGGGAAAGGCCGCATTGTCCTGCAGATACGTTCCGGAGACCGCTGTTTCGTAATATCGGTGCGCGGCGCCGGAGACGTGAGGCGCCCCGGCCCCGCGAAGTTGATGCTGGATACGGCAGTATCCTTAGGGCTCTACCCGCGCGCGATGATGGACCTTGCCCGTTTATTAGGCCGCGAGCAGGAGGCGGTGCGGTTTATAAGCGATCATGTGTTCGGTAAGGATAAGGGTATATTGATCGATATGCACGTTGAATCCATCGCCATGGGTTCAGGCACAGGCGTAAGCAACCTGATCGCGGTTGCCTTCGCGACCCTGCTTACCCGCGTAATAGATTATCCGGACAGGCGCGAAGAGGTTAAAAGGTCTAAACAGGAATGTTCGCGCGAGGTTGATGCGGCGCGGATCGTGCTTGCTGAAGGACTTGAGCAGAAGGCCGAAGAAGCAGACGGCTGGTGCGATGTCGAGGTCTGCGCCGACAGCGGCTATAGAGAATTAGTGTCGGTTGAGACCACTGATATTGTAGACGGCAGCGTTGAGATAGATCTTGCCTTTGAAGACGGCATAGAGAAGGGCCGGTTGTATTACCTGAGGCGGCGCTATCTTTGGAGGGACGGCCAGGGAGAGCTGCGCGCGCAGCCATGGGTTGACAACGGGCACTTAAGGGTAGGGGACGATGATACAGTAGAGGCAGAGGGGTTGAGTATCAGCCGGCGGAAGAAGAAGTGGGTGTATGTTGACAGCTTTGAGCTGCTTGAGCCGATATTGATCATCTCGCAGATAACGCAGTATTACAGTAATGCCTTATCAGGGTTTAACGACGACTTAGGCGCGGTATCCGGCGTTCATCTTGTCCTGGGCCGCGATCCGGCGAGAAGGTCGGCAGTGCCGGCGGTGATCAATGTGGCTGTCAGCGACAGGATGCTTGAACTCTATAAGCAGGTAATAAAGATAGTGCGTATGAAATGGAAACAATCCTCGGCGCAGGGGCTTGAAGGTCTGTTTTTCACTCATGCCAGCAATATGAATATAGCCGCCTGCAATGTGGAGGATCAGCTGGTGGTGGAGTCGTTGATCGCCTGCGTGCTGGATGATATAGATCAGGAGGCGCGCATCGCCCTTACAACCCTTTCTTTCAGGGAGATCACCTCTCCGCACGCGGTCAACTGCATACCCGCGGATGTGCTGCGGGCCATGGTCTATGAGCATTTCGGTAAATTCTTCGCCAACATAACAGGCGGCAGGCTGACGGGAAGCTCTATGGTTTATGACTTTTCCGCCAGCTCTTCGCTGCTGGATGATCTAAAACAGCGCGTAGATAAGGCAGGAGAGGAATATGGCGCGGTAATGCCGGAGGAGGATGAGCCGACGGTCTACGACCTGGAGATCTGCGATAAGGAAGGCACGCGCGTAACGTATGTTGACAGATCCGAGATGGAGCGCAGGAGGGCCCGCGAGATAGCGCCGATGGAGCGCAAGAAAAGGTATGAATTTGAACAAAAGATGAGAAGGCACGTAACGCACAGCCCTGAGGAGCTTATGGAATTAAGGGCGAGGCACGGGATAGACCCTGATCACAAGCCGCCAGAGATGTTCAACCCGCAGCCGTTGACCTACAGCCCCGAACTGCATAAGAAAATTACGGAATATCAGGAGCAAACCGGCAAATATCCTGACGGAGGCGCCATACAGCAGTGGGGGCGTGAATTGCTGCTTGAGCGACGGGACCTGCGGCCGTTCAGGGTCCACATGATAAATCCTCTGCTTCACCAATACGCGCGCCCGCTGATCAATGCGGGGGCGGACGCGATGGAGCTCCTGACACCGGAAGAGGAGGCGGCGATATTTTACGCTGCGGTAATAGGCAAATTAAACATGCTGGTGGTCCAGGGCGGGGCCGATTATAAGGCATTCGCAGAAGCGCTTTTGACGGGAGACAACCGGGCGATCTCCGCGATATACGAGCGCTACTATGAACAGGAGGCAGCGAAGGATCGGAAAATATCCGCGTTAGAACGGGAGTATGAGGACGCGGCTAAAGACAGCGTGTCGGTGATGATGGACGCGCCAACCGGTAATACGGATGATAATTTTTACGTAATGCTCGCGGCAGAGATGGACCGCCTTGAGGAAGAGATATTGGAATTGAAGCATAAGCTATCGGGCGGCAGGCACGAGAACCATATACAGAGCGAGGATGAGAGAAGGCTGAGCCGGGCTGAATATACGCTGAAACTCCTGAAAAAGGCGCCCGATTTCAGCGAGTGCGATTTTGACAGCGAGCTTGTTTTGTTAAGCATGACATATATGTATCATTACGCCGTGCCGATACTGGCGCTATACGAAAGCACCAGGCAGGGCATGCATTGGACGGTGTATCTTGAAGGCGGCAGGCACCTGAGATTCGGCAAGGGCTCCATATGCAAGCAGTGCATGCCGTTCCATAAAGGCAATAATCCCAACGCGACCGAGCTTTCAGAGGCGTTGAGGCGCCACGTTGGTTTCTTCCGTAGATTCCCCTGGGCGGAGAGGGTATTTATTATACTCGCTGCCAGTATGTTCACGGAGAAGCAGATAGAGCTGGCAATAGAGAGGATGGCCAAAGAGACAACAGGCAGGGCGATCCCGTTTGAGGACATCAGTATCTATCATCAGATGTTGAATCCCGTGCTTCTGCCGATAGCTGATGAGATAAGGATCGCCTTCGCGATAAAGGCATCCGCGCATGAGATAGCGAAGAGAGAGGACGAGCGGCTCTGTTCCAAGTTGATAGACGATCTGGCTCTGCGGCGCCGGGAGGCAGGCGAAAATAACGGCGAGGTCTACCGAGTCAAGTTTCCGCATACAGGCCTTAGCCCCGAAGCGCAGCACGCGCCCGCGGGCCCGGTTGCCGGGCTTGAAGCCCTGGTTGTAGGCAGGCAGGATGGCGTGCTTACAGTGGAGAGAATGAGAGAGGTATGCCATACAGGTGAGATAAATGAGGGGCTGCTTAAACTGATACCCCCCGATGAGCAGGAGCGCGGCATGCCGGCAGCCAAGTGGTCATTGGTAATGAATTCGCTCAGAGGAGCGGTAGCGGTGGTCATGGCCGGAGGCAATATGGTGCAGTATGGCGGCGGGGATATGGCAGTGGCAGAATCGGCTACAATGGCCGTTGCCATGAGAGGCCTGGTAGCCAATATGTTTGAACAGGGAGGCGTGGATTATTTCAGCAGGGAACTGATCTCCGGGCTCAAGCAGGCAGAGCGCGGGAACAATGGCTTCTTCAGGAGGGCGTTAGACAGGTGGTTTAATAAGGGTAAAGACACATTCGCGATCATACAGTTCACCAACACAGCCGGTGACGTGCGTAAGGCAGGGTGCCTGATGGTTGATGAAAAAAGGATCGTCCGCCTTATCGCGGCCCAGGATTTCTTAGGCGCGGAGAAGATGTTATTCAGTAATGAGCAGATACACATGGCCCAGCCCAACGGCACGATGTTTATAAACATCCGGCTTTTATATAAGATGTTGAGATATGGCAGCATTGAAGAGTATCTTGGCAGCACCGAAGCAGAGCGTAAAGGGCGCATGAGGGAATCAATGGACCGCCTGTGGAAGAAGACATACGCCCTGAAGATAATGACCGAGGAGAGCATAGGCACTGAAGAGGATTACCTGGCGTTTATCACGGAGATAGAGCCGCATCATGTGATCGAGTGGATGCAGGAGGAAGGCCTGATAGATCCGCAGCAGGTGGTATATCAGGAGCGCTCGGCGTGGATGACAAAGAATGAATACAAGACACAGGCGGAGCAGGATGTCGTGTTCATGAAGGGCGCTTTCTATCGCAGCCGCGCTGGAGAACAGGTGCCTGTTCCGCCCTGCGATGTAATGCATCCCGGTGTCGCGGTAAAGGATTGGTCTGAATGGGCAATGACCTATGTTGAGTTCGGGCTTTTTGACGACGCGCGATACGCGCTCGGGCGCGCTCGGGAGCAGCTTGAGGCCGGCAGAGAGGCATTGACAGAGGGCGAAGAGAGAGAACTTAAGGGTATCGTATCTCAGCTTGAGAAAGACATACGGCAGGCAGAGAAGGCATCCAGCAGCAGCGTTGATGCCCAGGCGTTCTCCTGGGACGCGCTTTTGGAGTTGACCCAGAGAGCCGTAATGAAATACCGCGAGATGTTTGACCTTAATTGCCGCTGGAACGACGATCCCGCGAAGATCAAGGAGGAGATGGGGATAGTCGCGGAATGGAAAAAGCAGGCAGCGGCCTGGAAGCAGGAAATAGAAGGGCATGAGCTGCTTGAAGCCGAGGCATTGGAAGGCCGCCTCGGGCGTATGTTTAACCTGCTTGCCAACGCTTATCTGCATAGAACAGGCAGGGTCAGAGGCATGAGGTTTTTCCCGGGTTCGGGTTTAATGCTTCAGGATAAAGACGCGACTGTGTATAAACCGCAAGATACATCCAACTGGAAGCAGGGTTTATGGATGATCCAGATGACGGATATGCTGATGAGGACTATTCTTACGGGCTCAATGGGGGTTGAGGGCCTGACGCAGGTCCTCAAGGCGCATGTGCTGCCGATGTTGGACGCGAAGGATAATCCTACCGGGCTTTCCCTGGTCGGGCGCATATTTGCCGCGGAGGACATCAGGGTGATGGCTGATGACGCGGGCACCAGGACAGAGCTGGAATACAGCTTTGAGGATAATTGTTTTGGCGAAGGGGATTTCGCGCATGGCAGGGTCTATAACGATGACGGCGAGTGGGTCCCCTTTAAGACGCTCAAGCTTTTAAATACCGATGGCAGCGAGGACAAGGCCAATCGCGTAATGATGACCGAGATGATGGTCAAGGGTTATATACACATGGTTACCCGCCTTGACCTGATCAGGGACGCCCTGGGTATCAAGCGCGGCTCAAATGAGGATGATTCTTTGCATGATTTTATTGAGGATGGTTTGAGATTAACCCCTGACGATGTGCCGGAATTAAAGAAGGCCAACTACTACCATGTTCATGAGGAGGCGTATTGGACATTCAGGAAGATGCTTGCCAATGTTGACATTGACGGGGCAGACGGCAGGAGGTTTGGATACTGGAAAAGATATTTTGAACAGTTGATCATGGAGTCGGAACGCAGCGTGTTCGAGAAGCTCGCGCAGCCCAAAGGCGAAAGAGAGCAGTTTACGGACAGAGAGATGATCCTGGTGGTATTGCTGGCGATCCTGATAAAGGACAGCCACTGGGTGTTCTTTTCGCTGGACGGTGCCTCCCTTGTAAAGCGGGTGAACGTAGAAGAGGACGACCGCCTGGTATTGCCGGCATCGGTCATACTGGATAACGAGTTCTGGGGCGAGATCGTGAAATACTTCGGCAAGGAAAGAATATGGATGATAAAAAGCAGGGACGGGCTGCTGCTGGTGGATATCGGGCGCATAAGAACGGCAATGGGCTACACCAACGCCCCGGCAGGGACAACCGAAGACGGCGAGTTTGTTTCCAAGAAGAATTTCAACTACGGCATGCTGATGTCGGCCATGACGCGCTGGCTTGCCGTTTTCTTTGAAGGCGACGCGCCGTCGGATCAGGGCTATGTCCCGGTTGCCTCCAGGGAGCTCATCGAGATCGCCGGGGGCTCCAGGCTATTTGATCTTGTGCAGGAGGCGGCGCCGGCGCGCGTTAAACATAGCGGCCTGAAGGTATTGTATGACGACCTGGCGGAGAAGACGCTGTTGCGCGGCGTCGGAAGCATGGGCGGGCGGGAAAGGGCTGCGTTGTTAGAGTTGAGCAGCCGTCCGGAGTGGCAGGATGCTATCAACAAGCTGAAGACCGCCAGGGAATCAACGTTTGACGAAGGCCTGCCGGCTGATATATTGAGGCGCTTTGAGATGAGCGTCGTAGAGAAGAAAGACAGGAGGTATCTGCAGCTGTCATGGAAGGGCAGGATGAGCCCGGGCAATAAGATGGCCCTGAAGAAGATCGTCTGCAGGTTTCCCGGGTTTAATAACAAGAAATACGCGGAGCTTAAGCGCGAGTGGAACAGGGCGATCGATGGTCTGGGCAAAAATGCCGCTGAGCTGGATATGCGCATGATATCGCGCACGCTGTTGAATGATCTCAATGAACTGGATGCTTCAGAGAGAGAGGAGTTTGAAAGAGAGGGGCTGCATACAGTAGCGTATAACGGCCGGGTATTGGATATCCGGGGATGGCGCGATCACGAGATGTGGGGCCCGGCAATGTCCTGGATGTACGGGCTTGTGCGCTGCGCCTTTTTCGCCAGGGATATGATACTGTCCGGCAAGGACATGCAGGAGATATACGACCGCTATCAGATAGAGATAGCCAGGATCTGGAACGAGATGATGATAGACGGGGGCACGCCCATCCTTCATCCTTCGGTGACCAGGGTCAAGGGCGACTTCAGCGGCCGCTCCTCTTCATCCGTCAGCAACTCCGCCTCAACCATCCTCTTAGGCGTTTCAGGCGGCGACTGCGCCGGGCTTAACGCGGTGCCTGCCGGCCTGCTTAGGTATGTCTCAGGGGCAGGGCTTCAGGTCGCGCTTATGGACGGCGGTTTCAAGACCCTCTGCGCTGATCCGCAGAAGTTCCCCGCCGGCCTGCGTGTTACACAGCCGGATGAAGCGGTTATGCTTGAGTATCTTCCTTCCATTATCAGCCGTTCTTCCCGCGCGAAATTAGACGATAAGAACCAGGAGAACGCCGTTGCCAACGTCAGGGATTTCGCGGCAGTGGTGCTTATAGGCGGCGATGACCACGCCCGGCAGGCAGCAAAGTTTGCCAATCTCCTTAAGGAGAGGAATATCCCTGTTCCGGTATTCGCGGCGCTTAAGACCGTTGACAATGATACCTTTGCCAAGCCGCTGGGCGCGGATAGCGCCATAGAGCATCAAAGAGGAGACTTCTTAGCTACCTGTGTCAGCGCCTATGGGCATACCAAGCCGTCTGTCTTTGAGGAAATGGGCAGGAACAGGGGCTGGGTGGTTATCGGTACCGGCGACCCCCGTATAAGCGAGCGCGACAGGGCTATCCCCGGAAGAGAATTGATGCTTAAGCAGATAGGCGGCAGCATCATCAACCTTATTCCCGAAAGGACCTCTTATCTGAAATATTTCTTTATTGAAGCGCTCAGGCGCATGGCCGAAGAGGAGATCGTCTATGATGCCTGCCTGCGGCCCGTGGGTACGCGCCTGATGCGTCTCTACGTTAATGTAAATGTGAGCGAGGGCTACAACTTTAAGGATACAGGCAAGGGCCATCAAGAGTCAAAGGACAGCTTGTTCTACAAGTTGTTGGAGCTTGACCCTGTATCCAGGGCATCCTTCTATGCCGTCAGGGAATACGATATCCACGGCAACCCCAAGCTTACCGGTTTCTCCAACTACGTGGTTGCCGCCCTCAAATACCTTCCGGAGTTGGCGCGATTTGACCCTGAACTAAACCAGGCCCTGGCAGCCTTCAGAGAAGGACTCAAAGCCAATGGATTTAGAGACAAAGATGCATTTGGCGAAGAGAAGGTAAGCGAAGACGTCAAACACGCCATTATCTCAGGCGTACGCCCGAATATCCCCGGCTACATCATCCGCGGCCTCACGCCCAATATCCAGGACAGGACCTACGGCCTTAATATAGGTAAGGTGTTATCAGGGGCCATCCTTAAGGCGCGGGAGCAGATCGCTTCAGGCCAGGAGCTCACTATAACCGGCCTGGTAGCCGCTATCCTTAAGGATGAAGACCCGCTTATCACAGAGCCCCGCCTTATGCCTGCCGATGAGGCGGCAAGAGGCGTTGAGGTGACTTCAACCTACACAGACGCGGAATTAAGAGAGATGGGAGTGTGGTGGGAAGATAAGGAACAGGCCGGTTCTTCTTCAGCGATTCAATTTGATTTCGCCACCCAATTTTGCGAATTACACACTATTTATAATAAAGCCGGAAGGGCTGTCGGCCCGAAAGAACTAAGAAGAAGAATAATCGATGTAAGGAAAATATATATGTTAAAGGTCAGCGCCTCTTTAATAGACCTGCCGCCTCCGCGCCCGCGAAGTTTCCCGGAGGATGTCCGCGATTACTTTGTCCTGGAGGTCCCGGTTGAGCTCGGGGGCCTTTTTGACGGTTTATCTCAAGAACGGACTTTTGAAGAGAAGGGATACCGCTATTCTCTAAAAATGGTTTTAGAGGGGCCTTATTTCAGGATGGATTATTTGAGTTTCGTTAAGATAGAAGAGGACATGAGGCCCTGCATTGAAAGCTTTGAGGATACGCATAAAAAGTTGAAGGCAGTAATAGGCGGCGCCTTAGCAGAGGCGGATCCAGAGGCCTTGTTTTCTGATTTTGCGCTTCTCGCCGATTCTTTAGAGCGCCTTGCGGATAATTCTCAATATACGGCTGGGCAGTTTAAGGAAAAGCTGCGGCAGCTTGAGCGCGCGTTTCTCCAGGCCGATAAATCCGGAAAGGAGGCCTTATTGCAGGGGCCGGTTTGCTGGCGGAATAACGAGCCGGAACTTGGAGAGGTGTCCAATTTTAATCAGATGCTTAATTTCCTGCATAGCGCCTATTTAAAGGCTAAAAGCAACAAGGTGGAGATAAAGGTGAGGCGGCTGCTATTGGATACCCTTAATCTGGAGATCAGGGATGAAGAGACCTGCGCTGTCTGCGATCTGGGGTTTGACCCTGAACAGTTCAAGATTTCTCCCGTATTAAGGGCGCTCCTGAGGAACCTGCCGTTAGGGATAGGCAAGGATACCGTTTCTGTCCGGCTGAGCGATTTTGTGAATATATACGTGCACAGGAATATCGTGAGTGTGGACTATAAGGACCGAGGCGCCGCCCACACTGTTTATATAGAGTTTAACATCAGCCCGCACTATAGCGGGGGTAATTATGAAGGTATGATTATCGGCGGCGGCGGGGTAACAGATGGCGGAGAAGACCTGGGCAATATTCCGCGCACATGCATTCTGGGAGAATTAGGCGCGCGGATGAAACAAAGGGCCAGGATGTATCCTTCGTCGGTATCTTTATGGTTTACGCATCTTGTTTCCGGTTTATGCTACGGACAAGACTTGGTTGAGCTGGATACTGAATGGGGCAAGTACGCCTCAGGGGGCTGGTATGATATTCCTAAGCACAGCGACCTATCAACCGCGTTGAAGCTGGGGATAAGCCCGAACGACATGATATATAGGGCCGTATTGGGCCAGGTCAATATGCGGCAGAAGATGTGGCAAAGCGGGGTCTTTGAGCCGATAAGATATTTTACAATTGAATGGTTGAACGCCATTTTGACCGGATTAGGGCCGGGCCTGGGCACAATACCCAACCTGCCATTAGGAGAAGGCAACGAAAATCCCGAATATATGCCGGTTATGGTGAATCAGGCGGTTTTCAATCGTTATTTTGTAAATCCTGTATTACAAGCCATCGCGGCGCGCCAGGTTGTTACGAAAGAAGGGAAATTGGCGAATAACCCGGGTTTTGATATTTTTGACTACATTGACCAGTGTCTTGACTCTGATATGGATTCCGCGCGAGAAATGGGTGATCTGCTTAACGCCATAGACAAGCGGTCGTATTCTAACCTTTCCCATATCGGAAAGTATGGCAGATGGGAGCTTTATATAATAGAAATAGACCTGTTTGACGAGCCGTATAGGATAATAGGGTTCTATAATCGCTTGAGGGACAGATATGAACTGGGGGTTTCTTTAAGCAGTTCGGCAGTAAGCGCCTCTGATCTGAAACAAAGGATAATCGAGGCAGGGCATCATGTTAAAGATATCTGGCCGGACAAGGCATCCCAGAGCGATATTGACATTAGGGAAGCGCGAAAGACAAGGCCGGCGGAGTTACCCGTGTCTATACATCGCATACTGCAGGGCTGGGGCCTTACAGACGGCTTTGCCAGCGGCAGATTGGTGCAGATCCTCCCGGGGAACGACAGGCCCGCAGTAAAGGAATTCGGCAAAAAGGGCGATGTGGTCTTATTGGTCCATGATGTTGATGAGAAGATGCTGTCCTGGATAACCAGACATCGCGATCGAGTAAAGGGCATTATTCAAATAGAAACCCGGGGTAATATCGCCAGCCATATCAATCTTTCCCTGGGGGTATTGGGGATACCGCGCGTAGAAGTGTTGAACAGTAAGGAGTCCCCGAATCCATTTATTGCCGACGCGAGCGGCCGGATCGCAAGGATTGACAGCTTAACATATTCTTATGTGCCCGTGAACTGGCGCCCTTATCTGTTAAAGGCATGTCCTCAGAAGAGGTCCTTTGTGTTGGATAGCCGAGACAAGGTCATGATAGACGGAGACAAGGGCGAGGTATATCTGGTTTCAAATCAAGGGGATAAATTCCTTTCGCTATATAAAGCCCTGCGAGAAGGCGATGATACCGAGGTTTTTGCTATTTTTGCCGGCCTTAAAGGCAAGAAGGTAAAAGACCTGGAATTTTTGTTGGCGCCGGTGTTCTATGATCTGGCGAGGGATTTAACCGATTTACTGGACAGGAATATAGACGCTCTTAGCAGGATCAATAATTTTCCGGAGCTGCTCCATCACAATGGCGAGGTTAAGAGGCAGTTTTCGTTATATGGCGCTTTAGCGGGGTTAATGGGGCAGGATCCGGACAGGGAAATAATCGATAAATTCAATATATATAACGACGGGAGAAACAGCGCGTTGGACAGGGTATTAAACGATGTCCTTAAGGATGCCAGGATGAAATTGGCGAAGAAGACCTGGGGCGCGTATGATTTTCTTGCCGCGAGGGGTTTGTTGATGGAGATGGACTACTGTATCAAGCTCCATCTTTGCAGGGATGACCGGGAGCTAAGAGGCATCTTTAAGGATCTGGCAGCTGAATCTGACAGGCAACAGAAAAACGTAAAAGAAGAAAACTCTCATCAATACTGGATCGATTTCTTCGCAGGCGGGATATGGCTTCCGGAGTTGATCGGAGGCAAGACCAGCACCCTGGCGGCATTAGATGATTTTCATCGCAGGATATTCTGGGATTTCTTCTTAGTCCCCACCATAGCTGTTACCACCCGGCTTTATGAAGATATTATGGCGGTCCTTGGCGATGAGATCGGGTCAATAATCATAGAGAATGAAAGTAACGAAGAAAGGTATAGGGCAATTGAACGATTACTGTATCAAGACAGGATAGTAAAATTAGTCGCGGAGCGCCTAAGGCCTTTGTGGTTAGAGTACGCGGAGTTTTTCAGTAATGTTACAATCGCGCGTTCTTCAAATCAAGTTGAAGACATATCAGGCACTCAGCCGGGAACCTACAGGAGCATTCCAAACATATCAAACTTTGATGGGCTGGTTCAGGCGGTGCTGGGAGTCATCGCAAGCAACTTCGCGGTGGACGCTACGAATAAGTATCCTATGGCGATCGCCTTGCAAGCCCAGATAGACCCGGAAGCGTCCGGCGTTATACTGGTTGATTCCCGCAATGTATTTATTAATGCCGCCAGGGGGCTGGCCGGCGGCACGCAGGAAGACAGGGACGCGGATTGCTGGGAATACTCTTTCTTTAATAATATATTGGACTTTTTTGAAGCCGACAGAACTGGGATCAACGGATCAGACGTTTCTCTCGCGGAAAAGGATGTCCGCGGTTTGATACATATCGCGGCTGCTATGTATAGCCGTTTGAAATACCCCATTAATTTAGAGTTCGCGGTAAAAAATGGTATTTATATCGTCCAATTCCGAAGGTGGAATACTAAGGAAAGAAACAACGCCTACCGTGCCGCAGGAAGCGTTCAGGCGATCCGTGCGCCATCGGTTGAAGAGAGGGTGTCTTCCGAGCCGGACACGCTGTTTGCGCCTTATTTCTTTGCTGATGAAAAGGGCGTGCCGCGTGATTACCGCGGTGGTGAGATCGCTGAGAAATCCGGTATGGAATATAACCCGGAAAGATTTACCTATAGGGGGCTGCGTCTTCATCTTGGTGACCTGAAAGAGATCGCGGCTAATGGACTTGAGATCTGGAAGGCCACCAGATGGCTGATGGAGTTTGACGTCTCGCCGGCTGAAGCGATCAACTATGCTTTCTGGCCGTGTGAGTTCCACAAGTACCCCAAGGATGATTTCTTGTCCGTTGTGGCGCAGGTTAATATTAATAATAACCCCGAATGGAACGGCATGGATAATCTCGTATTTGAGACCAGGCAGGATGTGCCCCGGGAATGGATAAATAAAATATTCGTATTTGATAGAAATAAAGGCATATTTGTAGATTTGACAGAGTTTTTAGAGAATCTTAACCACGCCGCCTTGATCGCGCATCCTCTGCTTAAGGCCATTTTCCAGGCCGGCCAGGGCAGGAAAGAGGATTTGACCCTTGAAGGATTGGCAGGCGATTTTAAAGGAGTGCTGATACGGGTTATCAGAGGTAAGACCGGCCTTGATCTTGGACAGGCGTTAGGGGTGATGGAAAGGAAGGGATATAGCAAAGATGGTGTTTATGTCCGGATGCAGTTCTTGGAATATTCCGTCCAGCAACAAAAGCTTTATTGTGATCTGCATATAGTTTGCTCCGGCAAAGAAGGCGATAGCAGATATGGGCTGAGCAGGCCCCTTAGCCAATTAAGCGAAGAAGAGATTAAATACGGCCTTCACTATATAGGCGAAGAAGTAGAGATGAACAACAGCGCCTCTTCATCCGCCGCCGCATCTAAGGTAATAGCCGTGATCGGGCCTTCGGGAGTAGGAAAGACGGCCTTCTGCCGCAGGTTGATAGCAGCGCATCCCGATAATTTCGCCATGGTCATCCAGATATCTACCCGCCAGGCGCATCAAGATGAGAAGTCCGGAGACACTCATAAACATCTGGTCAGCGCGGAAGAATTTGATGCCTTAAAACAATCCGGGGCACTGATGCTGGTCAGGGAAAGGCACGGCAGGCAGTATGCCGCGGAGAAAGAGGCCTTCGCTGGGCAGCAGAACAGCGGAAAGCGGTTGTTATTTGATACTACGACACTTGAAACGCTCAATATGCTGGAGAGAGAGATAGCGGATATAGCCAGCATACTGATGTTGCCGTTCTCGTTAAAACATTGGCGGGAAGAAAGAGTGCGGCATATCGGCATACTTCGTAAAATGACCTCCGGCAAGGATAATGCTGCCATACGGATGGTAGAAAACATCGCGGCCATGGACGCATATCTGAATAATCCAGATAAGATTGACCGCTTCGTCATCAATGACAGGATTGATGGCACGGGGATGAGCAGCTTCCGGATGTTTAAGAGCGCGATAGAGTCAATAACCGGTCAGCGGTTTGGTTTCAGCCCGGTATCATCGTTTGGATCAGCCGGGCTATATGTAACTTCATGGCCTGTTGCGGCAGTGGTTAACCTCTCCGTGGCTGGTGGGGAACCATTTATTTCAGCCGCAACAGGCCTTTTGTTTGATGAGGATCATGTTTCATCTTCCGCGGAGGCATCCGGGCGCCAACCCGGAAAGATATTTACCTTGCCGCAAGAGGGCGCGGGTAGATTCGCGCTTACGCTGGAGAGATTAAATGAAGTTTATGGCAAGGCCAAGTCGAACCTGCGAGGGGCCCGGAAACTCATCAGGATACTTGAGGATGATCCCGAATTAAAGCACCGGGTTTCCCTGCTTATCCGCGGCCAGGCCAGGCAGGATGAAATGAAGGGGTACGCTGTTGATACGGCCTGGTCAAGGGCATTCAAGGATTATGAGTTACAGAACGCGATAAAGAATATCGGAGACAGCGATATCTGGGTGCTGCAGATGGAATATGAGTTTTCAATAAAGTTTCTGCGGGCGTTAATTATAACATTAAAGCACACCAGGGGATTTATGCGCAAGGCGCTGCGTTGCGCGGGCATAATCGCCAAGCTTATTATGTCCGGAGGGCTGGGCAGCTTCAAGCCCGACCTGGTAAGGGGCTGGTACAGGGTGCTCTCGCGTTATAACGGCGGGCCGTTCGCGGCGCGCAAACAGTTGAACGTTATGGGCATATTCTACTCCAAAAAGATCAAGGGGTTCAAAGAGGATATCGTGGACCCGCAGCTTATTGAGGTCGTAAGGGGCGGTCTCAGGTTGATAACCAGATATGGCGGCATCGAATTGCCCAGGCCTTATAACGGTAAAAACAGCGTGGATGTTGAGGTGTATTGCAATCCGGAATCCGAGCTGAACGAATACTGGATGTATTGCCCGGAGGTGTTTGAAGAGGCCTATCCCGATGACGATGATATGCGCGCCCTGCAGACATTGTTATATCGCAGGGTCCTGCTCCGTTTCATCAAGGAACAATCAGGAAGGAAAGGGGAGCCGGAGAGCGATAAAGATTATGTGTCCTGGAGGCCGCTTGGATTTACCGCTTTCGGTCCGCTGGTTGAAATAGATACCGCTAAGGTAACGCCTGTAGGCAAGAGGATTATTTTCTCAACCAGCGAAACCAATACTACGCTGGCCATACCCCGCGTTGTCAACGACGGCTATAACACAGACCCGTTCTTCAGCAATATAGTCGTGCATCACTACAATCACACCATCGTCCTTGACGGCATGCGTAATTATAATGACTACATGTTCGATGTGTTAAAGATAGCCGAAGAATTCAGGGATACCATGGTCAAGGCCAAAGGGCACGACAAAACAGGATACATAGACTTGGTGAGGATCACCGGCAGGGTGAGCGATTTTATCACAGGGTGTTCTTCCCTCCATACGGAGATCCTGCGCAACGAGATATTCGCTGAATTCAGCGGCAAGGTGGTTGAGGACGACCTCTTCGGCAACAGCGAGGGCTCGGACATAACTCGCTGGCAGGGCGAAGGCATACAGGAGCTGGTTAAGAACAACATGAAACGGCTTAAGGTAGCCATACCCGATGCTTTGTTGGAGGCGCTGGACCATAAGCCCGAAGACAAGGATAAATTTATCAAGGAGTTACTGCGGATAAAGCAGGAGCAGAAGGAATACCTGATCGACCAGTTGTTTGACGGCGCGTTCGGAAAGGTCTTTATAACAAAGGAGGAACTCAGGGCCCTTGGCGTCAGGATTTACGATATGGCATTTATCGCGGCTGTACGCAGGATGGTCCCGTATAAATGCCTTGATTGGTTCCTTGACCGGATGTTTGACGCGGCCAACAGGGACCTTATAGTAGAATGGGGGGCGGTATTTCTTATCGGCGGCAGGAGGTTCGACGAGTGGGGCTATAATCTGCAGCGTAAGTTCGAGCAGCTGCTCGCGATAGACCCGCGCATGCGCTACCACCTTTTCTTCATTGACGATCACAATGTGGTGACGTCCTGGATCATTCAGCAGGGGGCCAATTTCGGCATGATGATCTCAAAGAAAGGCAAAGAGGCCGGCCCGACGAGCATAACCAATTCTCAGCAGAACGGCGCCCCGACCATCGCGGTCTTGGACGGGGTGCTGTTTGAGCGCCTGAGGGCTATGGCGCGGGATGGGTTAAAGAGGATATTAAGAGGCACCGGATACGTGGTTGATTATGAGAATACGCCTTGGGGCGATAACGAGATATGGCCGAACTGGGAGTCGTTTATGCGCGCGGTCAAAGACGCCTGCGATGACTATTACGGCAGGAGCCACCCGGATAATTACGGCCTGGCCGCTTATAACGCTCTTCGCATGGGCATGACCCAGGGCAATATTGAAGAGCAGGCAAAGGGCCTGCTGCGCCTGATGGGCAGATACTGCGGAGAAAAGACATCAGAACAAGCGGCCGCATCCCCGGCAGGCCTCATTCCTAAGTCCCGCTTCACCAAGGGCGACTTCAAGCTGCGCAGCTTTGAGTCGGTGAGCACAGCAGCCATACTTGGGCTCATAGTCAGCCATCCTGTAGAAACACTTATCTTTGTGGCAGGCGTACTCTTTGCCTACCTCGCCTGGAGGGCGATAAAGGCATGGGGCCCGCCGATAGTACAATACGCCAGGAAGGCGCTGATCAACCTGTTGATCATCATGACCCTGCTGGCATCCACACCCGCATCCACACCCGCCCAATACGGCAATATGCCCGCGTTTATATCGCAACAAACGATCATCTCCCAACAGCAGAAGTCAGCCAATGACTACTTCCGTGAGGCCGCGCAATACCGTGAGCAAGAGGATTACCAGAAGGCATTGGAGGCCTGTAATGAAGCCATTAAGCTGGAGCCCAATGACGCGGATTACTACAGCCATAGAGGATATATATACATAAAACTCCGTAAATACCCCGAAGCAATCGCTGATTACACTAAGGCCATAGAGATTAACCCAAAAGTACCCGATTTCTATAGAAACCGAGGCATTGCCTACGAGAATCTCCGCAAATATCCCGAAGCAATCGCCGATGCAATGAAAGCAGCCGATCCACTTACAGCATTTCAGCCGGCCAATGTCAGCGAGGAAGAAATAGAGAATCTAATAAGCAGATTGAGACTTGAGTATAGTGTGTATGGAGTGGTCGGAGAACAGTTGGTCAGCATTGGTAAGCCGGCCGTTCCCTATCTTATTAAAGTATTACGAGATAAAAAACAGTCTTTTAGTATTCGTTCACACGCAGCAAAGATCTTAGGTAGAATTAAAGATGCGCAGGCAGTAGAGCCACTTATTAATGCATTAAAAGAAGGCGGCTGGACGCTTCGTTCAGCTGCGTCTGAAGCATTGATGGAAATAAAGGACAGGCGATCTGTCCCCTCTCTTATCAGGATATTGAGACAGCATAAAAGTCTGTTTGCCGACTTTATTAGAGAAATGGAAGACGCCTTTGTCCGCGCAGATGCAGCAGATATTCTAGGTGTAGTAGGTGATAAACGAGCCATTTCTGCCCTTATTGGAGCAGCACGAAATGATAAAGAGGAGGGTGTCCGTCGCTCCGCAGCCAATGCATTAGGTAGGATCGGAGATTCAGGGGCGCTTAATGTGCTTAACGAACTTCTGAATGATGAAGATGAGTCCGTTAGAGACGCAGCCGCTGAAGCTATAAAGAAGATTCAAAACGAGCCTTCTGTTCAAACTCAAATTATAACCCCAACGCCGCAGCCCACGCCTACTCATACGCCTACTTTTACGCCCACTCACACGCCGACCTCTACGGCGACGCCAACTAGTATCCCCACCCCCACTCATACGCCTACTTTTACCCCTGTCCCTGAGCCGACATTCACAGCGACACCGACCTCAACTAATACCTTCAAACCAAGCCCGACCGCTGAGCCGACCGATACCCCCACTCATGCGCCTACTTTGACGCTCGTACCTGAGCCGACAGCAACGCTTGAGCCAACCCCAACTAATACCCTCAAACCAAGCCCGACCGCTGAGCCGACCGATACCCCCACCCTTGAGCCGACAGCAACCTCCACTCCTGAGCCGGCTCCGACAAATACCCCTGTCGCTATCCCGACAGCCGTCAATACACCAACACCGACAGCAACGCCTGTGCCTCTATCAGAGATCATCCAGGAAAAGGTGGACAGGTTAAAAGAGGGCGCAGACAGCTTCTTCAGGAGTACCTACACCTTCATCACTACATCAAAGCCCCTACACTATGCAATAGGCATAATAGCAGCATTAATGGTATTACCTTACCTGATAAAACTTCTAAGGTCTGGTTACAAATGGTTCAAACGAACAAAAGACAGAGTCGCAAAGCTGTTCGCTAAGAAGCATAAGCCCCACTTCCCCAAGGGCGACTTCAAGCTGCGCAGCTTTGAGCCGGTGAGCACAGCAGCCATACTTGGGCTCATAGTCAGCCATCCTGCGGAAACACTTATCTTGGCGGCAGGCGTACTCTTTGCCTACCTTGCCTGGAGGGCAGTTAAGACACATGGGCCGCCTCTGATGAAATTGGCCAAAAAGGCGCTGATTATCCTGCTAATTACTGTAACCCTGCTAATTTCCACATCTACAATCACATCTGCCCAACCCATCAATACCCATTCCTTAACTACAATTACAGCTGTAACGGCTGAGACTACTGCTGTGAGTGAGGAGAAGATAAGGAGATTGATGAGGAATTTAGGGAATTCTTCTGACTCGGATGAAGTCATAGCACAATTGGTTAAGATAGGCAAACCTGCCGTCCCTGCCCTCATAGAGGCATTAAAAGATGAAGACTGGGCTGTCCGCCATAAAGTAGCAGAGGCCTTAGGTGTAATCGGCGACCCCTCTGCTATCCCTGCCCTTACAGAGGCATTAAAAGATGAAGACCGGCATATCCGCTACGAAGCAGCATATGCCTTAGGTGACATCGGCGACCCCTCTGCTATCCCTGCCCTTACAGAGGCATTAAAAGATGAAGACTGGGCTGTCCGCCATAAAGTAGCAGAGGCCTTAGGTGACATCGGCGACCCCTCTGCTATCCCTGCCCTCATAGAGGCATTAAAAATAGAGGCATTAAAAGATGAAGACTGGGCTGTCCGCCATAAAGCAGCAGAGGCCTTAGGTGTAATCGGCGACCCCTCTGCCGTCCCTGCCCTCATAGAGGCATTAAAAGATGAGGGCCCGGGTGTCCGCTTTGCAGCAGCATATGCCTTATGTAATATCGCCGACCCCTCTGCCGTCCCTGCCCTCATAGAGGCATTAAAAGATGGAGACTGGGATGTCCGCAATGCAGCAGCATATGCCTTAGGTGACATCGGCGACCCTTCTGCTATCCCTGTCCTCATAGAGGCATTAAAAGATGGAGACTGGGATGTCCGCAATGCAGCAGCATATGCCTTAGGTAAGATTAGAAATAGAGAAGTTACCACTGTTACTCCTGCCGCGACCCCAACTCATACGCCTACATCGCATCCTACATCAACGTCTACACCACAGGCAACGCATACTCCTACAGCAGTGCCTACCTCTACGCTAAAGCCAACATCAACATCTACCCTCCAACCCTCTGATACTTCAACTCCAGAGCCGACTACAACTCCACAGTCGACCGCCACATCTACACCAAAGCCAACATCTACTTCAACCTACACCCCAGAGCCAACGGCAACTAATACCCCTAAGCCTACCTCAACCCCCGAACCTACAGCCACCCCGACCCTGACGCCTACCACTGCCCCCACTGCTACGCAGACCCCTGTGCCCTTGGCAGAGATCATCCAGGAAAAGGTGGACAGGTTAAAAGAGGGCGCAGACAGCTTCTTCAGGAGTACCTACACCTTCATCACTACATCAAAGCCCCTACACTATGCAATAGGCATAATAGCAGCATTAATGGTATTACCTTACCTGATAAAACTTCTAAGGTCTGGTTACAAATGGTTCAAACGAACAAAAGACAGAGTCGCAAAGGGTGGGGCGTTTATATCTTCCCTTCCCGGCCTCCTACAGGCAGCAGCGCTAATTACAGGGCATATCCTTATTGGTATTTATCATTTCGCGGCGACTAAATTCTCAGCTTTGTTTTTCGCTTTGAAAAAAATGGTCTCATACTGGTGGAAATGGCATTTTACAGCCGACAGCGAATTACAGGAGCAATATAAAGAATATGCCGATACCTGCCTGGAGAAGGGGAGGTACCGCAAGGCAAAAAGATACTATGCTATGGCAATAAAGGCCAATCCCGATTATGCTGACGCCTATAACAACAGGGCCTATATTTACAGCCTATTAGGCAATTTCAGGAAAGCCGCAGAGGATATTGAAAAGGCATTAAATATACTGCCGGATAACCCCGATTACCACAATAATGCCGGTTTAATATATTTTGGCTCGGGAGAATATCAAAAAGCAGTAGAGCATTACCTGAAGGCAATCTCACTGAATGCTCCTTTCGCCTCGGTGTATAAATCCCTGGGTAATGCCTATTACTATATGGAAGAATTCCAGGAGGCGATTAACGCCTATAACCAGGCCATAGCAAAGCTTGCCCCAGATGACCCTGATGTTTATCTGAACCTCGGGAAGATCCACGAATTAGCAGGAGACCCCAAGGCCGCAGAAGAGGATTTTGCCAAATGGAAGGAATTGCTGGCGCGCAGCCCGGATAGAAAAACCGTCCCCACGATAGCCAAGAGAAGTAAATTCGTCTTGATTTTGGAAACGGCAGCGAGTTTATTTGTATTCTACGGTTTGTATCTACTTTTGAAGGACAATATAGCGTACCTTAGTTATAAAGATATCGCTATTATGATAACCGCGGTCTCCGCGAGTACCGTTTTATGCATATTGGTCGTTAATGCCTGCCTGGCCCTGCTTTATTACTTCATACTTAGGTATTCCGGTAAACCCGTTTCATTTCCCGGCTGGTATTTACTGCGTCGGTCAGGCATAATTTTAATTCTATTCACAGGCCTGTCCGCTTCGGAGTTTTACTATAGCCCTGTTCAGGCATTTATTTTCGGCACGGCTAACAGGCATATTAACTGGGAGCTAAAGGATGGACGGACCGCTCTCTACAAGACCATGACCGATGCCTCGGAAGGCTCATCGCAGTTAAAAAAGAGGGGCTATCCCTATATACCGATATTTATGCGAGCTCTGGAAGCCGATGATTTTAAGATATCGCAGCAGGTTAATCAAGGCGCCCTTACAAGGGCGCTTATTGAGTGCGGGATAACGCCTCCCTTTGACCGCAAGATAGATATGCCCCGGAAAAATAGCGCATACATTGTAGAGGGGGAATTCTCTATGCGCGGCTTGACCATTTATGAGCGGACCGGCAGGGAGAGCAACAGAAAAGTCCTACAGCCGGACTATCTGATTTATAACTCCTTTGACGAGATACCGCCGCTTCTTGTGGATACGGTAAGCTATGCCGAAAATCACAGGTATTGGCTTCAGGAGACCGCATATTATTCAGGAGTAATAGACCCGCGTATTGTTAAGGCGGCTATCTGGTATCTTTCCGGGCAGGGGAGTTTCGGGGCAAGCACCATTCCGGTGCAGTATTACAAAATTCAGTTTTCAAGCGGAGAAAAGACATTTGGCCCCTTTGATAAATTAAGGCAATACGCGGGGTCATGGCTGTTTATTTATAAAAACGGCCTGGATACCATTGACGCACGCCGCGATTTATTCCTGCATTACGCCAATTCGCTATATTTTGGCGATGAAAGAAACAGGGGTCTGATAAACGCGCTCTATACATATTGTGCCATGAACAAGGTTGCCTTGAAGCGCGATTTAACACTTCCGGAGGGTAAACATCAGGATCTAACCATGAAAGCAAGGGCGCTGAAGGCAGCCGCGATTATAAGCGCTTCAATAAACAACCCGTCCAAGCTAAGGAGTTTAGCCCGGGCAAAAGCAGCGGGGAAGGCATCAATATTTGAAGAACCGCTGAATAATAAAGCCAACAGCGTTATTATGCGTATGGAAGAAGACGGACTGATTAGCGGGGAGCTGGCGGATGCCGCTTCAAGGATAGGCCTGTCGGGCTTAATCAGTTTCAATGGCGACAACAGCTATTTTTACCACTTGACGCAGAGAGAGATTGAAACGCGGGATGCCTTGGCATCATGGGCAGGCCTTAGCGCAACGCCTGAAGAGATAAATTCTATGAATGTTTCTGTGCAGGTAACTTATGATGTAGCCTTGGAGGCCAAAATAAGGGCGTTGTTCAGAGGTATACAGCAGAATAATTATGGGAATTATTTTTCCACCACTGCCCATGCCTCTAATGTGGAATGCGGCCTATTTATTCTTGAGAGGGAGGATAATTTTGACCAGGTTATAGTTGATGTTAATACAAGCAGCCTGCGGGATAATTATATGGGAAGAATGATTATGGGCTCTACTTCCAAGCTACGGGTGATTACGGATTACTTGAGGCTGGTGGAGGGGCTGTATAATTTATGGCAAAGCGATGACGCTAAAATTAAAGAATACATAGGTAACCTGGAAGGATTATATGCCGCAAATAATATCTACGGCAACAAAAACCAGAGGGACACCGGAACGTCTCTCTTAAACTGGATTGGCGCCTTTATGGAAGAAAACCCAACGGCTTCTCTGGCTGAAGTCTTAAGAGAGTCTTTAAGGAGAGAATACCCTACAATAGAAACTTCATTCTATACCGGCAGAAGCGAATACGCCCCTAAGAATAATCACCCCGGCTTACCTGCACAGATGAGCATTGAAGAGGCGTTTGTCCAGTCTATAAATCTTGTTTTTGTGCGCGTACTAGAAGATATCCGTGACGTTGAGATAGCCAGGATAATCGGCGAAAATGAAGCAAGGAAGTTCTACGGATTAGAGAAGGCGGCATTTGAGGTCATTAACCGCCGGTGGCGCGAATTAGGTTACGCCGGAAGTTTTGAATTAAACCCCCATTTAAGTACTACGCTGGGGACATCCGGAGATAACAACGCCTCGTTAGCCAAGCTGATGTCGGTGATTAAAAGTAAGGGATGGCTATGCGATACAATAAGGATAGATGGCCTGAGATTTGCGGAAGGCACGCCTTTTGAAGTTGCGCTCCAGAAGGACGGAAGGGGCACAAAGCGCAGGGTGTTGAATGAAGAAATATGCCTCTTGCTGGAAAACTGCCTGCGTTCGGCGGTTGACAGAGGCACGGGCAGAAACGCGCAGTTTATCCGGGATAACATACAGATTGTGGGCGGCAAGACCGGGACCGGCGATAATGAAAAAGACAGGACGGCGTCTTTTACGTTCTACCTCGGAGATAAGGCCGTAGGCTCCTTCTGTTTTTGGGTTAATCAGAACAGCGGCGCCTCTTTGGAAGATTATAGTTTTAGCAGCGCCTTGGCCGCTAAGATCCTTAAAGAAAATATATTTCCATTGTTGGACAACGCCGGGTACATTAACCTTGTTGACAAACAGCCGTATCCTAAGGGTTCTTCCTCAAGCGGCCTGTCCAAGAAAGGCAAGGAGGCCGGCCCGACGAGCATAACCAATTCTCAGCAGAACGGCGCCCCGACCCGCATGGGCATGACCCAGGGCAATATTGAAGAGCAGGCAAAGGGGCTCATACGGATCATGGGAAGCCAGATCGAGCGCATCGAGGCAGAGCGGCTGGCGCGTCAGGCCGGCGCCTCCTCAAGCAGCGCGGCAGGGGACGCGGTAGATATCGTCTTGTCCGGTATGCCCGGGGACTTCCTGGCGGAGGGGCTGATCGTGATCGGAGGTTTGGCAATAGGGTCTTTCGCGCTGAGTTATATCGTGAGGGCGTTATCCTCAAGGATAGAGTCCGCCAGAATGAGAAAGAGGATGTATTTTATCTCCAGCCGGCATGCGCAAGCCGCTCAACAGGATGCTCCGCCGATGATAAGAGCGGAGCTGCTTATTGATGATGGCGCTGAGAGAGGGTTAAAGAGGCAGGCGCTTGGAACATTCCAAACCCCCAACAGGCTTTATGAGATCATTATTGCAAGGCTGGCCAAGTCGCATAGGCCCGGGATCCAATATGTTGTCAATATGTCTATTATAGACAACGGCGAAGAGAAAACTACCAGCGTTTCACTGGATGGGGCTGATGCGATCAGGCTGTTCCTTAACAGGAAGCGAAGCGCAGACGGCCCAACGCTGCCGGATGAGGTATGCGAATATGATATAGATGATCTGGTAGAGGCGCCTTTCAGGCCCGATAACCTTTATGCCGTCATTAAAGACATCATGTCTGACGCAAGAGAGAGAACGGGAAGCTCCAGCCCGGTTGATGAGTTATTGTCGCGGCTTCCCGCGGGCCTTGTCATGGCAGCGGACAGAGTATCGGGCGGGTACGCGAGGGCCGCAGGGATGGATGATCCCGTAACCAGGGTGGTGCTTATATTAACCGGCCTATTAATATTTATTGTCATAGGTGGTTCCATACTTTTAATAATCGCCCACTGTTACGCGCAGTACTTGAAAGAGCTGCGCAGTTTTGCCGGCGAAATAGCCCCGCAGGTTGTCCGGCAGATAGTAGAAGATTATTATAAAGGCCATGCCTTCGTATATACGGACAGAAATGAGGCGCTCAAGTCGATAGCCCAGCTTATATGCGGTAAGTTTCCCGTGACCTTAAAGAATATCCAGCATGGGATCAGCCGCACGAAAATCGTCAAGGCAGCTTTCAGGAAAAGACAGGGGCGTTATGCCATAGGAGAGGATGAGGTAAAATACCTTGCTAAAGCAGTCCCCGCCTGTGCGGTTAAGATCCAGGCGGGCATCTCAACCATGGTATTTGACGCGGAAAGAGCCGATATGGACGGCATGGTTTATTCCGCGGTTTATAAGATGCTTAAAGATAAAGGCATAGGGCAGCTGGCTGAAACCGAAGAGGAATTCCGGAGAGACCTTGATGGTTTCCTGATAAGGTCTTGCCGCACGGTAAGGTTTAGAGGTGAAAGCAAACCGCTCAGCGAGATTTATAGTGTATGGCGCGACGCGGCGATAAGAAATAATCAGCCCTATAAGACAAAAGGGGAGTTTCCCGAAAAACTAGGGCAGAAGATTTTTGACATCCTGGTTAAAACAAAGGCGATACACAGGGAAAATGGCTCAAGTCCGGCGGCGGCTTTTTCTTCGGCACTATTGACGCCTGAATCAAAAGCTTTATTGGACGCGGGTTTTCCTGTAAGCGAAGAGGAGATGGCGATTGCCAGGAGCGTTTTTGTGACGCTGGGTATTCGTGAGGAAGAATTAGAGTGGCAGCCAGCGCGTGGCGGAATATTTGAGTCCGCGGATCTGCCCCTGTCCGGATTAGATCAACACGCAATATTGACTGCCTTTGAACTTACGGAGAAGACCGCGCTTACAGGCACAATGAGGGTGATACGCTATAAAAATATGCCCATATTGCTATGTTTACATCGGGGTAATAAAGACATAGCAACCATTCATTTCTTGGCATATTGCAGTTCGCTGGATATGGCTATGGCTGAAGCTTTAAGAGAAGCGATAGGATTTCTTTTGGCCCCGGAAGAAGAGTTTTATTTTCTGAATAATACCCGCCATGTCTACGCTCTTTTTAGCAACGGAGAATTTGCAGATATTTTAGCGCATAGCACAGACGTTGTGGGTTATTTTTCCGATTTTAGAGAAATCAGAATAACAGAATTATCCGCCATTCCAATATTGCCCGGAGTTTTTCATGGTATGCATTGCTCAAGTGTTATGAGCGCAAAAGCCGCTGATAAATACGCAAAGCCGGGAATGAGAGTTTTAATTGTCGGGACAGGGAAAGGTTTAGAGGCGCTTATAGCCGCCACTAAAGGCGCTCTGGTTACGGCTGTAGATTTATTAGAAATGGCGGTACAAAATACGTTACTGACCTGTTCCTTGAGGGGTAATGGCCTTCAGGTTGAGGCTTTTGTCAATGACTTATTTAACGGCTTAGGTGAGTATGGTCTGATTATCTTTAATGCGCCGCAGTTGTCACATGAAACCGAGCCAGAGGCGGTGGCTCATTCAGAGAGGAGCGTGTTTGATTATGGCGGCAGATTATTAAATAGGGTCGCGGATGAAATAGCGCCTCATATTGCCCCGGGCGGGAAAGCCGTAATTATTAATATAGCGGCAGGCTCGGAAGAGATTGAAATGTTATTCAGGACAAAAACCGGTTGCGATGTCAGTTCTGTAGATTTCTTTGGGAAAGAACATTCTTCCAAAGCTTATATTATTTCTAAAGAAGAGAGAAATATTTCATCCGCCAAAAGTTCCTCTCCGGAGCAAAAGAAGGCCAGCTTTAGGTTGAAGGGCGGCATGTGGCCGGTGATGCTGCCGGTTTACTACTGGGCAAAGCGCTATTTCGGCCGCTTCTGGGGGTTTGTCTTTGCCCCCGCGTTTGTAGAATCAGTCGGCTGGGTCGCGGGTTGCACTTTGGGGGTGAGTTATCCTATATACCATTGGATGGGTTGTTCTTTGTGTTTCGGCCCTATGGTGTGGGGTTGGCTGCTGCTGTTTGTCCTGCCGATGTGGCATCTCAATCATTTGAGCCGTATTGATCTTATGCAAGGCAATTGGAACAAGGCATTTACGGATGACAAGATAGCGATCAGTATATCCAGCGCGATATTATTGGCCGCCTTAAATTACTTTAACCCTTCCGGGATGTTGTTCGTGGTATTGTTCTCGTTGGCGGCATTCCTGCCTCACCTGGCGGTCAACTGGTATATTATGCCGAAGGGCAGATACGAACTTGATGATCATTCCGCCATGTTCAAGATCACGCTTCAGCAGACAATGGGCGATGCTGTTTTTGGCGGGCTTATATTTGACGTAGGCACAGGCAACGGAGATTTATTACGCGGGCTCAAAAACACATTTCCCGCGGCGCGCCGCCTCGGTTTTGAATTGCCTAGTCCTACTTGGGGCACCAACCCCGTTTCCTGGGCCGGATTAGAAGTAATAACCCGGCGTGATGACGAAACATACCCCAAGAGCGGAACCGTAGATATATTAAGCGAGTCATTCTGCGATATTGCGGCAGGTGAAGGGGGAGAGCTGTTCAATGACAGGAGAAAACACCTCAATGATTATGACGAACTGGTTAAGCCGGGTGGGTACTTTCTCTTTTCTCATAACGACTCCTGGTCGTTCCCTGGAGGCATTCCCGCGCAGTTCTTCACGGACTGGCTTGAGTATAAAGGGTATCCTTACAGGATATATTGGAAGGATGCGTTCCCTCTGGATTATCCTGCTACAGAATGGAGGAGGCGGTATGAGGCGCATGAGGGGAGCCGGCCGTACCTTATCGTGGCAAGAAAGATAAATATGGAAGGGTTCTCCTCCAGTCCGGCCCTGCCTGGAGGCGCACTATTGACAGCTATTGTCCCTGACGGCTTCAATCCAAGGCATTACGATACTTTACAGGAGTTGGTTTTAGCCATTAACAATATCAACAGAGAGGAAGGCAGGAAGTTAAGGGCGGTTCTGGAATCGGTATTTTTTGTAGTTGCGGCAGAGTTTCCGGAAATAGCCATTAAACAGGCGGGTAGCCCCGAGGTCGCCTATACCATTGATCCAGCCGGTGAGGCATCTTTTATCTATCTGAACCCTTCTTTCTTTGAACTTCCCGCGGAGAAACAGATAGGGGCACTGCGCCATGTGTTCACACAAATTGCGCCGGCCGGTAAAGGCGCATCTTCCTCCGCAGGGTTTTTATTTGCGGTAAAAACGAAAGCGCTTACAGGATTTATAATTACAGGGCTTGCTGCGGCGCTGGTTTACCTCTCCGTGGCTGGTGGGGAACCATATGTTTTAGCCGCAGCAGGCCCTTTATTTATGGGCTTGACTGGTTCCAGGCATTCGGCATTACCGCTTATGGGGGGTTATTTTGCTTCCTTTCCCGCGACCGGGCCGCCAGCCGCATCTTCGTCTGTTAGTATCCATTCTTCGTCCGGCCCTGCCAAAACAATATTGCTCATCGCCTCTTTACCTATTATTATCGGTTTCTACCTGATCGTAAAAACGGCGGTTTCGCTCCTTTGCGGGACATTCGTCTTCCATGCCGTATTACTTTCCATACCTTGGTTTACTGCAGGAGCTGCCCTAGTTATTGCAGGAGAGAGATTCCTTCGCCAGCCGCGGCCAGTCCTGACATATAGTTTCATAGCAGTAGTTTCCGCCTTTATCGTTCTCACGTTCTCCGTTATTCAATGCCTGCCCAATCCCTGCCTGAACCTGTGGTTTATAACCGCGATACCCAGCAGCACCACATTGCGCGGCTTCCTGAGCTTGAGCATGTTCATACCTGTTGGGGCCTTCCTGGGGCAGTATCTTGAGCGCAGGAGGGCAGGGGATTTATCAGAGCCGTATAACCTCCGCAAGATCCTGGCGATGCTTGCCCTGGCCGCCTGTGTTTTCAGCTGGCTTTGGCCGTGGAGCTATACACTATGGAGCCCTCTTGATGAAAAGATCCGCGGCATTGCCGACCAGATGTCAACGGCCGCGATCTCTTTGTTTATCACGTTCTTCTACTATGCCTCTATGGAAAGGCGGCTTCTACGCCGCGACGACCTTGCCACTATGCGCGCCGTAGCTATCATCTCTTTCCTGATATTCGCGCCTTTCCTGGGATGGTTGTTCTGGTATTTCCCCGGGCCAGAATTTGAATCCCTGCGTATTATCCTGGTAGGCCTTACCCAGCCGCCGTTCTCCATACTGATGTTCTTCGTCATGGAAAAAAACAGGCATTGCCCCGGGGTGTCCAGGATGCGCCCCTGGGCCGGGCCGTGTTTTATTGCCGCCTTCGCCCATAACATACTCTATCTTCCCTGGTATCCCACCGCAGCGGCGACATGGCTGGGTTTTGCCATCTATGCCCCCGCCCTTTTCCTCGGCTTCAGGAGGGCGAAGGCGGCAGAGGAGGAGGCCTCTTTGGATTCGGCCAGTTCTCCCGCAGGTAACGGCAATGGCGCTAAACCAACACACCCTGCCTGGCGGAAAGAGCGGTTTGACCAATATACAACCGTTTTGGAGACCCAGGGATTTCGTTGCAGGAATAGTGAGGATTTCCCGGCAATAACGGCTCCTTACAGCCATAACATAGTTGAACTCTGGAAGATAAAGAGTTACGAGGTGGATAGGATATCGGTTTTTGTGGAGTTGTTCTGGAACGGGGTGTATTTGGGCCATGCCGGAACTATCGATATTGCAGGAGGCGCGGTTCACATACACGGCTGTTTCTTCCGTGTCCATGCCAAGGGGATGAGGATCGGAAAGGAGCTGGCGGTCAGGATATATCTCAGGGCTATGCAGATCGCCGCGTTGGCCGGATTACCTCCGATAAGGGAATTGCGCGCGTACTATACGTTGAGTAGCGAGGAACAGGAATATATGCCGGTTGAGAAAGAAAAGGAGATCGACAGGCAGTTCAGGGAATTATTCGGCAGTATTGGCCTTACGCCATGCGATTCCTGGCAGGCATCGGGCAGCCGTCAGAGGGGATTCTATTCACACCAATACGGAAATATGCGCATATCCGCAGACAGGTTCCCGGTATTGGCGGCGGGCAACGCCATGAACTGGTTTTACGAGCAGAGGATCAGCGCTGTACATGGGCGGGATTTCTGGAATAGGGTTAAACCGGATATTGACTGGGAATTGGCCTGGGCGATTAAGCGCCTTAACGACAGAATCACGATCAGGCAGATTGCCGATCAACTCAGGGAGCGGGGCAAATGTATAGATGAGCATAGTATCAACGGCATCTTGTCCGGGTCAGCCGGGTTGTTCGGGATCGGAAACGGCGTTGTTTCCCGTGTACCCGAGGAGGCGGCGGCGCGGGCAAAGTGTGACTATGGGCCTGAATGGTCGGAGATAATGCCGGGAGGATGCATTCTGACTCCGGACAGCATCCCGGACGGCTTTGATAAAGGCAGATATGATACCCTGCAGTCGCGGGTTTACGAGATCAATAAGATAAGCCTTGTAACCGACCTCATGGACTCGCTGTTTTTTGTAGTAACGGCGAGCTTTCCCGCGACAGCTGTTGCGGATGGCGACAACCCGGTTGCCGCATTCACCATTGATGAGACCGGCCTGTGCTTCGTCTATCTCCATCCTTATTTCTTCGAGCTTCATGAGGCAAAGCAGGCGGATATTCTGAGCCGTATTTTCACGCGTCTCAGGGCCGCCGGTGGTCAAACAGATGGACGCGGCTACGGCGCAGCTTCCTCAGGCGCTGCCGGCAAAAAGGCATCCCGCTCCGCAGGGTTTTTATTTGCGGTAAAAACGAAAGCACTTACAGGATTTATAATTACAGGGCTTGCTGCGGCACTGGTTTACCTCTCCGTGGCTGGTGGGGAACCATATGTTTTAGCCGCAGCAGGCCTGTTCTTTTATTTGATCAGTCAGCATTTCAAAGCCAAATTTCCATCATACAGCAGTAAGGATGCCGGCTTTAGTTTGATCGAACTACTGGTGGCCGTCGCGATAATCCTTGTCGTGGCGACCTTTGCCATGAGGTCTTATCAGGGGCATATCAATTGGGCGCAGACAGTCGCCGCTTTCAAAGATGCCCGGACAGATTACGACTATTACAAGTTTGAGCTTGTGGATGCGAATCCCCGTGAACACAGGGGAGAGGAGTATATGGAGACATCTCCTAAAGTCGGCGGCGGAGCCCGCTACCGCAGGGTGATTGACAGGGGGGCGCCTTCGAATCCGCTGGTCCTGGTATGCGCCGCCAAACCGCTTAATGAAGAAGCAGGTAAATACACCCTTATTCAATACGGAGATAAAATTGACTGGGAAAAGGAAGATGCTTTGGGTATTGGGGGCTACCCCTTATCTCGGGGCGCAGGGCTTATGATCGCGGACATAGACAAACGTAGTCCACACTGGGATATCGGTCTGTTGGTCTGGTTAGGCGACTATCAGGATCCCGCTGTCATAGCCGAGGCAGGGCTGGCCTTCAGGGAGTTGGATATCAGGGGCATGATCGCAGGGCTAAAGGCGCGGCACGGCCAGGACGAGGGCCGGGTAATTGAAGGACTGAGAGAGGAGATCAGAAAAGCCCTTCCGTCCGCGGCGGAAAATATTGAGGTAAAGAACAGATTTATTAAGAGCATTGCTCCCGTGGCAGAAGAGATTGATTGGAACAGATATGCGCGTTACGTCGTATCGGTGCTTATCCTGGCAGGCGGGATCATACTGGTTTTCAGGAGAAAGGCGCCCGCCTTGACCGATATTACTCAGCGAGTCAAGTTATTAGAGGCGGCAGTCAAGAAGGTATCAGGGGATGACTTAATAAAGACGGGAGATAATCCATCTATTCTGTATCAGGGCATTATTGACGGCAGCGCGATTAAGATCTTACTCGGGCGGCGAAATCCTTCGGGCAGCTTTGAATTTATCCTGCGTCTTGCAAGAGAGCTTTCCGCCAGGTTAGAAGGCGACATTGGGCAGGATGTATTTTTTGAGCTCAAGACGCTTCTCAGGAGGGCATTTATTTATGGGAATAAATTAGAGTCCGGAGCGCCGGTATATTTATATATCAGGCGCGGCAGCGATGGTAAGATAGCGGAAATCCGCGTATTTGACCTGCTTTACGAAAAGATAGTTGATAGTATTACCAAATATGACCTTAAAGTGGAGCCGGAAATCGAGATCTCCGCGATAGATAGAGAAAAAATCGGGACATTATGGAGGTATTCCTCTAAAGTTATCGCGCGCCAGACCTTGCAAGGCAGGCAGGTGATAGGCAGGCAGGTAACCATTAAGAGGCGAAAGGGCGCCTCTGAAAGCAGCAGCCCGCTCAACCAGCCGCCGGGCGGCGAGCCGTCAGACCAGGAGTTTATGGCGGCGGCGATATTGACGTTGATATGCAATAAGATCGAAGGAGGCAGGACGCGTTTTAGTTTTGAGGAGATATGCTCTTTATGCAGGCTTAAGAATGAGAAGGACAGGGCGTTGCTTTGGATAATTTTGGATACCTTGTCTAATCCGGAGAAGTTAGACGGGATGGCGTTTTTCACCCATACAGGCACGCACCCCGAAGATTCAAGCTATACCTCCGTAGCCAGGAATCTTAAGCACTGGGATGACAACAGGCAGGACCTGGTTAGGCGATTAGCCAAGGTCATTTCTGCGGTGCAGGATCAGTTGTCTGCTTTATCTGCTGCCAAGCAAGGGCCGGCCGGCAGCGGCAAGGGCGGAGAGAGTTTAACCATAACGGAATTCCTGGAGCGCGTTAATAGAGGCAGATTGTTTCAAAATCAGAACTTAATACCTGTGATAATTGACGGGAAGGCAACAAAGACAGTGCGCTCTGTCCTGCTTGGCAAATTAGAGATAGTCAAACATGATAAGGCGATACGAATTGTAGTGTCAAAGGATGGCATCTGTATTACGAGGGCTGATGATACAGGAAGTAAGGGCAGTTCCGCCGGCAGCGCCTCTGGCCCGGCGCAGGAAGCACCCATGCCCTTATATAGCGCGGCCCAGAATACATCTTTTCCTGGATTGATTTTCTGGGGAATCATATCCATAGGGCTGTCATTTTCAGGGATATTTATCATTACAGGCCTTCCGGCGGTATTTGAACCGATAGGCGTGTTTGTTTCGTTGGCGGGATCCTTTGGAGCGGTTGTTTATTTTGCGTTGGCAGCAGGGTCATTTATCATACTTTTCTTCACAGACGTAAAAAACAGGAGAGATTACAAGCTATGCTCATTTATTGAACAGGAGATCGGCATGGCAAAGGATTCCGACTTGTTGACAATAATACACAGTATTAATGCGGGAAGAAGATTCAGATACATAGTATATGAGGATTCATTTGGGAGGGGCAGGTTTAGGATTGCCAGGGTTGACCCTGACAGGAGAGTCCTGTTCCTTAATAAGCGCCTGGTGGTTGAGTCCAATTTCCTCATATCCTGGATA
This sequence comes from Candidatus Omnitrophota bacterium, assembly GCA_028707125.1. Taxonomy (NCBI): domain Bacteria; kingdom Pseudomonadati; phylum Candidatus Omnitrophota; species Candidatus Omnitrophota bacterium. Next base: position 371,817 of record JAQTUX010000002.1, on the reverse strand, counting down.
CAGAGGTTAGCGCTGCCGATCATCCTGGCCGCGGAAGCGATACACATAAGCCGGATGCAGGGGGCATCGCGCCTGTTTAATGAGCTGCCGTCGTACCTCTATATGGCGCCCTACACCGCGTATTTCTTAGCGAAGAATATATTCTTTGTTTTCTTAGAAGGCGTTTATCGCATAAATCGCCTTATAAAGAAATATATAAAGAGAGATAAAGAGGCCGTTATTGAAGATATCATTGAGGGTGTAATACGGCTATATGAGACCAGGCATGAATCCGGTGTATTCAGAAGGCATGTTGCCGGGTATGGGCTGGACCCTGATCAGTTAAGCTGGAGATTTAAAAAGGAGATCGTGGAGGCGGTATACGAGCGGATCAAAAATGTAAGATTGCAGCAATGGGGTGATACCGGAAGATTGATGATCGCCTATTCCGACAAAGGGCTGTATTTCGTAATAAAGATGCTCCTACCCGTCGTGCCGTTTGATGATCCTCAATTTGACAAAGAGGCATACCTGCGGGATTACGAGAATAATTTTAACGGGCTGGTCGAGCCCGGATTAAGGATAGAGGAAAGCAGCCTGGACAGCCTCTTCGCTTCAACCCTGACCGTAGAAGATTTCAAATTCACGCTGCCTGACGGGGAAATCATGGTATTGCCCAAAATAATACTTCAGGAAAAAATACTTTATCTGGGGCCTTATCTTACGATCCTTATGGCGGAAGGGGCGGCGGAGGCCATTCAGATATACGGCAGGCGCGCGGATAAATTATCAAATGAAGAACGGGACAGCCTTCCGTCGTATCAGAGGGCATATGAAGCGATACGCGATTTTAGAGGGCTTCAGATAAATATGTGGGAACTGGGGGTCTGGGACGGCGATGAGCGGGTTATGATCATGAATTACGGCGTGCCGGTGACGGGAGGCGCGGAGGGCATTGACCCCCTGAGGAGGGTAAAGGGGTTTGATGTTGACCAGATCTTTGATGAAGGGGCGATCACTCCAGAGCATGATTATCAGTGGATCGCCGGTAATTATAACAGAAGGGTTATACGGGATTTAGGGCTGATCGAACCGTACCTCACTAATTATTTTGAGCGGTTTACGGCGGAGGAATTCGGCAGAAATTTCGGCAGGCATAAAGAACGAAGGCACGAAATCGACCATATTGTTTGCGATATAGCCAGGGAAAAGATCCGGAGTTATTTACGGGAGATATTTTATGGCAGGGCCGGCAGGCCGGACAAAATGGATCATCCGCGATCATCCAGCAGTTCGTCGCACAGGAGCGGCCTGCCGCTATCAACTGATAAGGTAATAGGTGACATTCAGGAAGCGCAGAGGCGGGTAAGGGACAGTTTGGGCTTAGATCGCGGAATTTCAATTATTCTCTACGGAAGCTTCGCGGAAGGGCGCCAAAAAGTAAAAGACGATCTTGATATAGCCATTTTATACGAGAACGGCAGTTTGCTGGCCTGCAGACAAATGGACGCGGTTATTGATAGCGTCTGCGCCAATTTAAGAGAGAAAGGATATATAATTCCTTATGCCCACGACCTTATTGCCACGGCGCAAGATTTTATAGATAACCGCAGGACAGGCGTGCTTGCCGCAGTAAAGAATATAATCATTATTACCGAAAACCAATATGAATTGATAGGTATTGAGAAGATTGTCAGCGCGCTCTATCTTAGTGATGTAGGAGGCCTGAAATCGGAGGCTGATTTTCCGGAATTAGTATTGTCACGCAGATATCCGTTTAACGATTTGACTGATACCGAATACCGGTTGTTTATTGGCGCATTAAAGATGATGGGCATTGTATCATCTTCTTCGCCGCTTGGCGCGGAACAGGGGGGGCGCGCTATGGATGGCCTGCACCCTGCCGTATTGAAAGTGATCGAGCGGGGCACTGGAGAGTGGCTGCCGCCGGAATTATATGCATATTTGAGAAATACTTATAACGGAGGCCGTCAGATACAGGAAGTTATGATCGCCCGCAGAAGATTTGACGACGTCAAACGCCTTATAATCTCGCTTTCCGAAGATTTGCTTAAGGCGAGGAAGGCCGGCCTGTTTGATATTGTTTTTCTGAAGGTCGTGCATGTTCTCCATGAAGAAACAGACGTCCTTATTGTCGCGGATATGCTTACTAACATTATCCAGCAGCGCGAGCGCATTGAAAAGGCGCTTTATCTGGATAGCGAGGTATTGGAAATTGACTGTAGATTCTGCGTGAAACGAGGATTCATTAACAATGGCGGCAGGGTTTACCGGAATGCCCGCTCGCTCGGGAGCGAATTAAGGGATAAGGGTTACGGCAAGGGGCTGATAGAGCGTGAAATCCGGTTTTGGATAGAGATAGGCATGCGCGGCTGGCAGACCGGCGCGGCCGTGGTGGATTTTACCGCTTTACGTTATGAGTTGATGTATTACGCGTGGCCGCGTACCAGGCGGGTAATAGCGCGCAAGGGCGCGCCGGCCACCCTTAATAAGCTTGGGCTGCTGGACGAACATATATATGATTCAGTGGGATGTGAAAGGCGCGTAAGGCAGCTGGCAAATGAAGCGGGTATGGATGCCGGGTTATGGCTTCTGGACACGCTTTTCGCGTATGGCGCTGCCGTGGTGCCGGGTTACAACAGCAAGAGCCCCGAAGACAGGATTAAGGCCCTGCAATACGCGGCTGAATGTTTTAACGGCTCCTTCATAGTAGATATGGAAGCAAGGGTACCGGAAACCATCCCTGCCGACACCAGGAGCGATAAGGGCTGGGGCATGGGCGCCTCCAGCAGCTCGGTGTCCTGCTGCGGCACGGTAGCGCGCGCAAGTACAGGCAAGCGTGTTATGTTTGAGAGGGAGTTGTCCCCGGGGAAGTTCGCCCCTTGCGCGGCTGATGCGGCATCGTTTTCCGGGGAAGAACAGACGGCAATGGCGCAGCGTTTGCACGCGCTTCTGGACGGCATACTTATGCACGCCCCGCCCCGATACAAATATGTAAATGCTTATCTTGTGCCCGAGGCAGGGCAGGAGGCATTTACGTTAAATGTGAATGAAGACGGAGACACATTGCTTATCAGTATTCATCAACTGCTGATCGAGCGCCTTTCTGATACATCGGATACCGCCTATCTTGCCGACTTCAACCGTCGCCTCACCACTCAGCTAAAATACCTCAATACATTAGATCATGACGCTGCCTGCGCCAAGGCGCGCAGCGACAGCCATGCCTATTTTGCCGCGCACACGGAGGAGCTGTTCGTCTACGTCCAATCCTGCCGCCGCCTCGGCCTCGGCTTCCAGGATGACTTTTCCCGCGCGCTGCTTTCGTTCTACCAGCTCACCCTGAACAGCCATCAGCCGGGTATGCGTTGGTCGCGCCTGCATTATTTTGCCACCTACCTGGCCATATTGCTCATGATGCTTTCTCCGGAAATGGCAGGGACGCGCTATAACTACAGCATTTCTTACACGCTTTCAAAAGAGCTGGTTAAATACGCGCAGTCGCTTAGCGGCGTTATGGGCAGAAGATGGTTCAGGTGGCTCTATCTGCTCTACGTGTTGGCAGGATGGCTGGGGCTTTCGCGGCTGGTCTGGAGGTTCTTCTATTTCATGATCAAGGATAAGGTCGCTGCCCTGGTTAAGGAAGACGCTTTAGACAGAGACATAGGACTGTTTCTCAAGCCATATACGCTTTGGGACAGCGAAGACATCAAATACGCCCAGGCCAGGGCGAGAGAGCTGCCGGCGCAATATCAGAAGACCTGGGCAGTATTCGCTGAGCTGTGGAAAGAACAGTGGCAGGAAGGCGGATTTTTCAGGCAGGATCTCTCTAAAGCCGCAAAAAGAAATATCCTTATATGGGCGCAGATAGCGAAGGCATTGCTTTTGGGGCAGAACCTGGCGCATTTCAACCGCCCGACATTTGCAGGAGCGGGGCCCACGGTCCTGGCAGGTATTCCGGTAAAGGGCAGAAAGCAGGCATATTTCTCCGGAGATAAGAGATCCTTGTTCTCGCGGGCCGGATATTTTGAACGCAGGGTTGATTTCCGCGAGTTCCTGGATACAACCGACCTGATAGCGCTCGCCTCAGACGATATGGCCTTATGCCGGATGGTATATGAAATGACAAAGGCGATGAGCATCTTTCCTAATACGGTGGCGCTGCTTTGTGAAAGAGGCCAGATCGATTTCAGCGTAACCCCGCACATCATATTCGCTGCCATTGCCGACCAGGCCAGGGCATCAAGGGAGGCAGGGCTGAATCCTTTTTATACCTATGATTTAAAGCGGCCGCAGGACGTGCGCAGCCAGATCATTCTCGCCCGCGAGCATTGCCGGCAGGTCTACGGCCAGGAGATGATATGGATATGGAACGCCGAAGGCAATATGGATACGCGATCAGCCGAGCTCCTTGTTGAGCAGGGTATACGTCTGGTTTATGTGGGCAAGGACCATTTCTATAAGATAATAGCCGCCAACGGCATGTGTGCTGACCGGGCAACGCCCCTTGTTTATGAAACCGCCCATGGCGGCCTCATCCTTTGTCCATACTCTTTTGACAGGTTCGTGGATTTTGAAGGCGGGGCCTTACGCCGAGTAAATGATTGGACTGATTACAGGGATTTACCTCGGCAGCCAAGCGACAGCAAAGAGGCCTCTAAGATGGCAGCCCATGTCGCCGGCTGGGCCAGGGCCGCGTCCCCCGACAGGGTCTTCGTATTTACTTCGGAATTTACCGATTCAGAAAATCTGGTGCCCAATTATCTGGAAGGGGCGATGATCTGGAGCGAAAAGCTGGCCGCGGTCAGCAGAAGCGCGGCAGCCAGCTTTATGACCGCGGGAGATATGATCGATTTCATAAGCCGGATGGAGGCAGGCGGGGTGGGATGCCTGCCGCGGCTAAGCCATATTCCTTTCGGCACCTGGCACGACAACGCCGATGCCTCGGCCTGGATAGGCGGCTACTGCGAGCAGTATGTGCTTTACAGCGTCCTGGATCATGTGATCAACGCCCTTGAGAAGGCAGGCCTGCCGTATTTCAGAGCTGCGGGCTCAAACAGCGCCACCGATGCGGTATGGATGCTGGTCTTTGACGCGGAGGTGAGTTGTTACGCCTGGCATTTTCAGCGCAACCCCTTTGCCGTGACCAATCCCAAAGAATATACCTATTATTTCCTGAGGATTTTAGGCTGCGCCGTTGAGCTTGCCTGGAAGCTGGGTTTACGCGTTGTGCCTCCGGTTGTAGTGGATGAAGAACTTGAAGCGATACCATTGTTGAGCATGGAGGTTTTAGGGGAGAGGATTTCTTATGAGCTGTCTGTTGTTGGCGCGCGGGCTCAGGAAGGAGTCAACATAGGCGCCAGAGAGGCGGTTGGGAAAACCGGGATCCAGCCGCTGTTCCGCATGAGCGACATATGGAACGAGCTTCTCTATTATCTGGCCGCAGGTAAAGAAGCGGAACTGAATATGTTGAACAAACGGTTTGGGAGATTGTTCTCCGGCGGCGTGCCGGTAGAAGTAGTTGTGGGCGCGAAGCCAGGGGTAAGGTTTAAGATTGGCGGTAAGAGTGTTGCCGTAAATAATTTGTTGAATGAGGTTAGCCGCATGATTAATGTGGAGCGGGCGCAGTTAAATGAACTTAAAGGCCTCATTACTGCTTTGGCGCAGCGGCTCTGCCGCGTTCCCCAGCGTAAAGGCAGATATATGGTTTTTGCCGTGATCCGGAATTCTTATCCCCAAGGCAGTTTTCTGAAGATCGCCTGCCGCGATTTTGATAATGATGTAGAAGGTATTAACGCAGATTGGCAATCCGGCCATGATGAGGTCGTTAAGGTACAAGGGCCGGATCTGGGGCCGCGCCCAATACTCGGACTGCGTTTTATGAGGGGGTCTTTCCCTGCCGCTGCCATAACGGGTGCTCCTGTTGAAGTGTCTAAGGCTGTTGAACCGTCGTCATTGCGTAACATCCGCCTTTTGGCAACGGGTATTCTTGAGCGATGTAAGCAAGAAGGATTAATGGCGCAGTTCAGCGTGGCTTCGGTTGCGCCGGCTGAGGGGACGCTTAAAGGAAGGAAGCGTGTCTGGGACGCCTCTGCCGATGATTATTCTAAGCCGACATACTGGTATGAGCATCAGGCAGGAGAAGGCGACGGGGTAGAGATCGATTTCATGGTCCAGTTGCCGCAGGGCGGCACCTCCAGCAGCCCGGGAGGATCGATCAGCGTTGGCGAATATACTTATGAGTTTAAGCTTAACCCTGAAGATGGCAGGCGGCTGGCGGTCATCACAGCGCGAGACAGCCGCGGCGAAGAAGCCGGCCGCGCATTGTTTAATATTTCCGGGAAGCCGGACAGGTTTAATTATCCCGACGGCCGCAGTGAAAGCTTTGCTTATGACCGTAATGGGGCGCTGCTATATCGTTTCTTCCAGGCAGCGCGGGGAGGAGAATGGAATGTCCTGCCGGTCGGGCTTCTAAGGGGTTTTTCCGGTGACGCGGGTTTTATGGTGCGGTTTAACGCCTATAATCTTGTCCCTTTGATGAGCTACCTGTTCCTGGAAAGATATCCGCTGGATGAAGTATTGCGATGGCTTGATTCCGCAGAGATCGCCTGCTTTGCGGGGGTATTGAGCGATTTTGAAGCGTATAAGCGGAAAGAAGGGATTTCCCTGCCGCGCACAGGCGACTGCTTCAGGGCGGGGCTTATGGCCCTTGGCCGGTTTGCCGGCCGCGGATTGAGCGGCGGAATGTTCTTAACCGCGGGTGGGGTCAAAGGCGATACCTATAACCATGCGTATAATTATGCTGAACTTAACGGCAGGAGGGTATTCATCGACCTGACCATTGAGCAGGGTTACAGGGACTGCTTCTTGGAGGACAGCGGCGGCTTAGGCATAGTCCTTGTTCCCGAAGAAATGCTTGGCGGCATGCCTTTAAGCGCCGGCGCCTCTTACCTTATGGAATTTCAAAGAGGCATACGCGAAGAGGTATTCTATGAAGGTATAAATACAGGTGTGCGCGTATACGCCCCGGGAGATAACTTAGTGGGTACGGCAACCGGCCTTATGGGGCTCGCGCGAGATGACATATACATAGATTATTTTTCCAGCAGGTCTCATGTTGTTTGCAGGGAGTGGGGTTTGCTTGGAGGAACCAAGGTGCAGTTTTGTGCGCAGATCTTCCCCGGCAGCGGCAGGCACAGTATTTTTATCAGCAGTAACGATGATCGCCGGCCCCCGGTGTATTATGTTGACGTCACGAGATTCAATATGTTTGGCAGCGAAAATAGAGCTGTTATCATTGAGGTAGTTTCAAAACAGGGGAAGAACAGGGTTGTGTGCGGACCGGACGGCAGCGTAGAGGCCGTCCGGTGGCTGTATAACTCCCAGGATGAGCAGCAAACCTCCAGCAGCCCGGTAGTACAGATAATTTTATCGCTTTCCGCCGCGGTCATCGTGATCTATCTGATGAAATTGCGTGAGAACAGAAGGCTCCGCGATATGAGCGGCAGTGTGCGCTCCGGATTATTGCAGAGAGAGCTGGTTGCGATGACCTCAGACAGCGGCTATGGCATATGCAAACCGATAATTACGCCGGCCCTTAAGTCGGAGATAGAGGCGATCCAGAAAGGGCATAAAGGGGTTCCTTTCAATGTCGCGCTGCTGATTATCATCGGCGAGTATGGCAGCGGCGTATTGGATGATCTTATTGAAAGCAAGGCCAGGGCGAAGGCGTTCGCGCACCGGAATAAGGTGACCTTGGGCGATGCCATGGTCGCGCTTATAAGGTCAGGCATGGATTTTAACTCGGCAGCGGGCTTGATCGAGGAGTCAAAGCAGGAAGCGGTCAAGACGGCAAGGAAGCTTAAGGTCAGATATGAGGATGTCCTGCCTAACATATTGATGGGGTATGATATCAGGACCTGCTGGACCAAAGAAGCCAGGAAGCGCAAGAGCAATAAGGATATGGAATATGCCTTAAGCAACGGCGACAAATCGCGCGCCGCCCTGATCGCTTCCATAGAGAGGAAACGCGTGGCTCTCAAGAGGATAGATGGAGATGCTTTGGCGGAGTTTAAATCCAAGATCATGGAGTTATACAGGAAATATGGCGGGCCAAAGGTACCCAGGCCTACGGAGGATATATTAGAGGGGCTGGCGGTAAGGATGGCAAAGGGAGAGAATGTTGCCGCGGATATTATAAAATTGATAAAGATATACCGCCAGAAAAGAAAGCAGATGGATATCGCCGGTAAGGGGCGCAGGAGGAAAACTGACAAGGCCGCCTCCAGCAGCGCGGGTGAGGGGCAGAACGACAGCCAGGCAGATTCCTTCGCGGAACTGTTAAGAGAGCATTTTGCCTCTCGCGGCATTGTGGATTTTGCCGACATCGCATCCGGCCCGAAAGGCGAGTTTGGAGATAATCTGACAGCATTGCTCAATCGGGTTGGAATACGGGCGGGCGAAGGCAGCGTCAACGTTGACAGGAATTGCGACCGACAGGCATTGGCCGCAGGCAGGGTCCGGCATATCGATCTCGCCGATAAAGAAAGCTTGCCGAATGCCGGGTTGATCGAAGCATCAAAAGACCTGGTCTCTATTAATTGCCCTGCCAGCTTTACATTTATTAATATAGGCCTTGATATTTTGAGGGAAGACGGCCTGATGGTCATTACATTCGCTACATCCGATATTGAAACCTATGGATGGGGATATATTGATTCGGCAGAGAGGACCGTTAATGATTACCTCAGAAGTTCGGGCCGGCTGGATTTAATGTCTGTCCATCGCATAAGGGTGCCGCGGGATTTCCCGCGTTCTAACACGCATGCCTCATTTTACGAAATATATCCTGTGATGTTGATCGTGAGCCGCCATGACGAGATGTACCGATTGCTTTATAAGTCCGGCCTGGACAAGAAAAATAGGGCATTTGACAGCGACCTCAGAAAGCAGTCCATCGGTGACGCCTTAATGTATGAAGACGCGCTTATTGACTTATATCTGGCATTTGCCCTTCGCCCCGTGGACAGGGGGTTATTTGTTCTTATAGCTTTTATCCATGCGCGTTTGTCCAGCATTTATAAGCGTTACAACAGAATCTTTGATGCGGACAGGCACCTGTTACCCACAATAAAAGCGCCCACGATTGATGAAGAAGTGTATAGCGCTATGCGTCGGCGTGTAGCAGAGATAAACAGGAACGGCGATGGCGCCTCCAGCAGCGCGCCTGCCCCGCCGCAGGAGGGGAGTGGGAGCGACGCCTGCACTGCAGGCGATAAAATACAGGTGGAAACGTTATTGCGGCTTACCCCACAGCAGCGCGAAGCATTTATTGAGCTTCTGGCCAGAGAAAGATACTGCGGCAGCATAAAATCTGCGCGAAATGATATATCCGCAAGCATATGTTTTTCTCCCGGATTAATAATGCAATTGCTGGTTGCTTTAGACGATGTAAGGCCAACGGGGTATATCAAAATCGAAATAATGAGAGGCAAAGGTAAACTCCAGTATATTTACTGTTTTAAAGAAAGGAGATTAAACGGTATAGGCAGGGCATTGTGGGGTAGCGCGGTTGAATTCTTCCAAAGCCACGGTTTCTCCATCGGCGATTGGATATCAACGCCTTCCATGAGTTTAGATGCCCAGAGGTTTTTCCGCAAGACAATCGGCAGAGATAACTTCTCAACATGCGGCGATGAATGGAAAATCAGGTTGTTGCCGCCACAGGCATCAAGCAGCGCGGTATCGAAACATATAAACGCGGGCCTGCTGGACAATATGAGCGAAGATGCTGTCTCTGTCAGCGAGCAAGAGGCGGATATCGCAAGGCATATCTTTGCCGCCCTGGGCATACAGGATGAGTGCTTAATTTGGCAAAATAGTGATGATGAATTCAGGTTTGCGGATGTGCCTCTGGATAGATTAAATAAACATTGCGTGCTTGGAGCGTTTAATCTTTCTGATGCGGAAATATTAGGGCCGGGTGATTTTATCAGGGTGATCGATCACGGGGATATACCGATATTATTATGCTTCCTCAGAAATGATAACAGGGCATCGGTTATCTCTATCGCGGGCTATTATGCCCGTAATGGATGGATGATAAAAGGCGCCCACGCGAAAGAGCTATTTCTTGCCGGCATGGAGATCGCGTCTGATATAAGCTGCGGGTATACATACGCGTTTCTTAATAAAGAAGGCGAGTTTAGCCGTATTGTAGCGGGGGACAACCTGCATTACTTTATAGACGATGCCGATGTATCCTCTATGATGAAGATCCCCGTATTGCCGATGGTCCATTACGGCGTTCACCCCTCAAGCGTCATCAGCGCGAATGCTGCGCGAAGATATATTGAGCCGGGGATGAATGCGCTGGTGATGGGCTGCGGCATGGGCCTTGATACGGTATCCGCCGCGCTGAGAGGGGCCAGAGTTGATTCTTTGGATGAGAAGGATATGGCGGTTTGGAATACCAGGTTGCTTGCTAAGCGCCTGGGAGTATCTTCAATGGTCAATACCTTTGTGTCCGACCTGTTTGAAAGAGCGCACGGTCAATACGATATCATTATTTACTGTATGCCTCAATCTGACGATGAAGAAGGAGAGGAAATATCCCCTGAGTGTATGACGCCGGCCCTCAGGAACGTATTGGATTATGGCAATAGAATGTTAAGATCTGTTGCGGAAAATATACCTTTGTATCTTTCCGACTGTGGCAGGGCCATACTCATCAATGCCATATCCCGCAAGGTGGAAGATACCCTGACGAGAGAGAGCGGATGCCATATATTCGCCGATCCGTCTTTAGAAGAGCTTGGATTCCAGGGTTATGTTCTCTTAAAGAAAATGTCCAGCAGTCCCTGCGGTGCGTTGACGGCGTTGCAGCAACCCATTGACCTTGACGGAAACGGTAGACCGGTGCCTTCCGGCGTCTCCAGCAGTTCGGTTGACCCGACCCAGGCGGGTGGCGGGGCGGTAAGAGGGTTATCAGGGCCTGGGGCCGGCAGTTTGGGGAAGGTTATTGATATCATATGGAGCGTTACGGGCTTATATCAGAACGGAAAAAATATCAAGAAAGGGCTGTTGCCCGCGAGTTTGATCAAGAAGATAAACAGCGCCGGGCAATATATTCTGCGAAGCTGGGGAGATAAAGAGTCAGTCATGGACCTTACCCGGCTCTGGGCGGATATGGAGGATATAGAGAAACAGGCGCTTATTGGCCAGTTGTTTGTCATCAGGCGGGCAAGGGGGTGTAATCTCTACATCGCCAGAGACGCAGGGTCATTTGTGCGGTTTCTGGATTCTACCCTGAACAGGGCTACAGGCTATTTTGCATACGGTTTGTTTGATAAGGAACAGCAGCTGGCCGGCTTTGTCTATGGCCGGTATGTCCCCGGTATTATGGGTTTATCCGGTGGTTATTCTGACATGTACGTGTTGTTGACCGAGCCGCGTCCGGATGGCAAGCGTGGGCGTGGCTCGGCGATACTGGGTGTTGTCTTTGAGCAGCAGTTTCAGCAAGGGGCTCAGATCTTGGAGTGGGAGTCGACGCATGAAGCAGTCAAGTTCTATCGTTGGTGGCTCAAAAACAGGAATGCGGTATTTACCGAAGATGAGCTTAGTCAGGGTATCTTTTTTAAGGTATTTCTCGATGGTGCCTCCGGCAGCGCTGGTCCAGATGGATTTAGTCCTGCATCATCGGCTGCGGCAGGTAAGTGGCCTGATATCATGAAAGACAGTCTAGGTGAATTTGGCGTCAAAATAGCCGGTGTTACTCCGGAGGAGGCGGCTCAGGGAGGTTATAAGCCGCTTAAGGTTAAAATGCAAAATTTGCGCTATCAGGAAGATTTAATACCCGGCGCCTCAGCGCTTGATAAATCCGCATCGCCGATGGGAATAGAGCCGAGCGCCTCCAGTAGCGCGCCTGCCCCGCCGCAGGAGGGAGACGGAGAGAAAGAGCTCCCCGTTTCATCTAAGCCTGCCAGGGCCCTCAGCAGGCATCCTTTGAGCGCGCAACAGCAGGAAATCGTGGATTTAGTTATGGAGTTGGGGGAGGGTGCCACTGTAGATATAATGGCTTCACGTTTACATAAGCGGCCGGATTACCTGCGCGATAGGCTCATAATTCTGCAGAGAAACCGTAACGTTGCGCCTGCGGTGAGAAAGACGATGAAAACGATCGCGCGGACAAGCCCTCCGGCAGGGATCTCGCGGACACAGCAGGAACTATTGAGGATGATCCGGGAGGCGCGATCACCATCTCTGGATAGCCTATCGGAAGCGCTGACAGGCACCAGAAGTACGGTAAGGAACAGGCTGGAGCGATTGCGGGACAATCCGCATATTACAGGAGAGCAAAGGAAGACCATAAAGAATATACTGAAGGCAGAGCCGGCTAGGGGGATACCAAGGACCCAGCAGGGAATATTGGATATAGTCAGGAGCGGAAACGGGCAGCTTACATTCGGGGAATTAGCAAAACTGGCCGGAAAAGATAATGGGCAAATAAGAGATACGCTGATCAGTCTCAGTAAGAATAAGGCAGTGCCGCAAGCGGCCAGGAAGAAACTCAGGAGGCTATTGAAGGAGTATGAAGAGCAAAGAGAGGCGGGTTTAGTCCATAGCCAGCAGGAATTGATCGCCGTCATCAAACAAATAGACGGAGGGCTCACGCTTGATGTCTTAACGGAAAAAACAGGAAGAGGTAGAGAGTATGTCATTGACAGCCTAAAGCGGTTAGGCGGCAATGGCAGGCTAAGAGGTGATATCCGTCATGCCCTCGATCGTCTTTTGCCGGACATTGAGCTTCCCCGGAGGATACGCGAGGAGGCGCAGGATAATAAAACCCATTGGATATTTCTGGCCTTTATGCTGGCAAGAGGCAGGCTGTCGCTGGAGGAGCTCGTCTATTTATTGCAGGGTTACCTTAAGTATTCCGCAATACAGCGCGTGCTCCAGGGCATTGATTTTAAGCAAAGTGATCTCAACGCGGGGATGCCGTTTGTCCGGCCGATTTTTGCCAGGACGAAGATGGTTGAAGACGCGATATTGAAAAGATTACAGGAGCTGGGCGGATTATCAACTAATGGTGAATTAGCCGTATTATTAGGACTGAGTGTCGGTAACCTTTCCATGGTAATAAACAGGATGGATTGGCAGACAAATAATGCTATACGCCGCCGCTATCGCCTCTTTGAGCTTGAAGTCATAAACCTGAAGAAGGTATGCCGGGCAAGGACTAAAAAAATATTAGGCCTGACCAAGCTAAACGAGGTAATCTTGGATACAGCCACCATTGTCGCAGGCCATTCAAGATGGAGCACGGGGAATGGCAGCGGGAAGCTGCTTCGCTATTTTAAGGTTTTTGTCCATCATCGTGTAGTTGAATTGATAAAACAGGCTGCCGCGGAGGAGGTCCTTAAGATAGGCACGGCAGATGACCCGGGTTACCTGGAGGCCGCGGAATTTCCGGCTGTCTTTGGCCTTATGGAGATAGTGAAGTTCATTATTGAGCGCGCCAAAGAAAAGAAAGATAGTTATGAAATACGCCATTACTTCAGCTGTGTGGTTCCGCGGGTATTCAATGTCCTGGAGCCCCGGAAGATGGGCTTGGAGGAATTAGCAAAGGCCTTTAAGGAAAAATTACTTCTTTCCGAACAGGGCAGGCCTATTTTTGACGGGCAGGGTATTTATTATGGTACGGCAATGAGGCTGCCTCTTCTGAAGGATATAGCCACACAGGCGGCGAGGTCTCTACTTCAGCAGGCCGGGGAGCTGCGGCGGGCCAACCCTCATGCGGTCTTGGTCATGATACAGAGGGTTATGAGGATGATGCCACCAAGCGAAGTTGACCTATGGAGAGAGTTGTGTGATGAGGAAGAGAGGTCTGAAACAGCGCCGCGGCATAATGCCAACGGAGAGGATAAGGCCGCGGCTGATAAAGTAATAAAAGAGTGGGTGGAGTGTCTGCCGCTTGAAGGCAATTGGCTTCTGTTGCAGGACCGAGGTTGGATGTCGCCGGGCGCATCCAGCAGCGCGCCTGCCTCGCCGCAGGCGGAGGGCGGGGAGATCGCTGAGACATGTATCGAGCGGGATGTTAAGATATACAGTAATCCCGCCGACCCCAGGGGTATCCATTCAACCCCGTCCATAACCTTAAGCAAGTGTATAGCCCTGGTAAGAGAAAAGGACGGGCTGAGCATTCAGGTTCTAATAAGGAACAAAACGCGGGATATAGGGTATTTTGACTGCCTTTATGAATCCACGCTAACCTTGTTAGGTTTGGAGTTGTATTGTGAGGACATCGCTACAGTCATGGTCAGGGGCAGATACGATGAGAAATATCTCCGGGTTATTATGGATTTTATGGCAGGCCTGTTGCAGGATTACAGCAGATTGTCCCTTGATATAGAGGCCTTGGAGTCCTGTAATGATTCGTTAGATGAACTTGAAGCAATATTGATCAGAGACGGATATAGGATTAAAAAAAGCAGCAGAAAGAAGCCTCGGGATGCGGTTAAGAGCGGCAAGAACCGAGAGATTCGTCTAGATACGCCGGCATCTATAGCCCTGAGGGCGCAAGATAGGAGGGCGGCGAATCTGCCGCGTTATGACGCGATCATTGATTTTGGAATCTTCCGCTCCGGTGTTACGGGAACGGAACAAGAGCAGGGCGGCTCCAGCAGCCCGGGTGAGGGGCAACTATGTTATATTTCAGCAGAAGAAACAAATGCGTATTACCGGAGGTTAAAGGAGGCATTAACAGGTCATCGCAGGTTTATGGAGGCGATGTTTACATTTGAACAACTTAAGGATCAGGGTAATATCGCCATACTTACGGAGAACATAAGAGCTATCATACTGCCTTGTCCTTTTACAATAGTCACTCCGCATACTTACATATACGCGATTACGAAGGATGAAAATATTATTGGCTACGGTGCCCTTGACTATGTTCGGTCTATTAAGGAGGGTCTGTACGATGTTTATTTCGGAATGTACATATTTGCTGAATATCGGCTTGGAATAGCAAGGGCGTTGCAACAGATGATTTCCAGGATATTCACCGTTGTTGTTTTGTTGCAACCGGCAGGCGGAAGAGTCGAGAATATACGCGTTAGTAACCGCGCCTTGAGGTATGATTATGATGAACAGGTTATTGCCGATATGTATCAAAAAGAGACAGGGGCGCATCAGAGCGAATGGGATGAGCGGCAAGATAGAGAATACAGATCGCGCATCTCTATGGCCGAGCAGGAGGACCGTGACAGATTAATGGCTATGCATTTATGGCTGGTATATGGATTCAGGCCGGAGTCCATTGTTGGTATCGCCGACGAGATGATAGAGTTGACCTTTCCCGGGGACGCGCAGAAACAATCCATGGTCCGGCAGGCATTAAACGGCGATATTAAGGCAATCAGGTGGATGAGAATCGAATGGCCATACTTGTTAAGGGCGCTTATCGGTGATTCCGATCTTGTGATGGCTTTGGAGTCTTCTGGCGCCTCCGGCAGCCCGGCTGAGGAATCCATAGGAGACCTACTCTGCCGGCGTGATGCAGAGGTTGATCATGAATCCCTCGAAAAGATCCGGCAAATCCGCGATCCCCGCGTAGTAGATTTACTGATTGCGGCCATTCGCGATACTGGGCGGAGCATTTTTTCTACGGAAGACGCGTGGTTGTATAAAACGATTATCAATGGAGCAATCGGAGAAGCATTATCAGGAATAGGGACCCCAAGGGCAAAAGTATATGCCTATCTTTTAGAGGAATGGCCCTATAAAGCGATAGATGGAATAGGAGAGGTAGGCAAGGATATAGATGTCGTCTCCATATTGATAGAAGCCCTGAGCCATAAGAATGCCCGCATTCGTTTCAACGCCATATGGGTTCTCAGAGAACTGAAGGACCATAGGGCTGTGAAACCATTAATAGAGATGTTCGACGTTGATGGGGGGCTTTATCTGGCATGGAGCCTCGTACTTATGAATGATCCTTCGGCTATACCGTCCATTAGGAAGCATTTATTGTGGGCTGAACGCAGGCTTCAAGAGGTCCCGAGAGAAATAATGGGTACTTGGACGGAATGGGTGGGCACAGAGCATAATGGAACGCTCGTAGAGGTAAGCGGTGAAGTAGAAAATCCGGAAGTAGGAGAATTAAACGGCAGGGTGGGGGAGCTGCGAAGATGCCTTAATTCTTTAGAGAAGGCAAAAGCAGTTTTGGATGTTCAACAAATAATTAAGGTTGCTGATGTGAACGGCCTTGATGAGCGGCTTGTGCGCCAAGCCATAAATAACGGCAAGGTAAACATAGGAGACATAAAAGATGATAGATTAAGGGCGTTTTTTTCTTTCTTGAAGGACCAAGGCTTAGATAGGGACATTGTTGTTGTTGGGGGAGGGGTGAGGGATATTTTCTTCGGTGAGATACTGGGTGATATAGATGTCAGCATCATGATGGATTTCAATGAGAGTGAGAGGAATGCGCTTAGCCGTGACGAGGCTCAAGATAATTATAGAATTCACAGATACGCCATGGGGGTGTTGGACAGGATTTCACAAGCCCTCGGGGTCAGCGCGGATGATTTATTATGTCCTGCCAGAGCGACTAGAAAGGCCGAATTTAACGGAGTTGAAATTCAATACGCAGGTCCGATGCAGGGAATCACGAACAGCGGAACAGAGGTTTTACTTCGCAGGATTGTAGTAGACCCGCGGACCAGAGAACTCTTCGCGGAATCAGGCCCAACCTTGCTGATGATGGCCTTGGACGCAGAGGGTAATATTTATGGGCACACAGAGGGCTTGACCGCTCTTTTAAAAGGCGAGGTTAGTATGGCGGGGAATGGAAGGAACCTTACCCTCAGTACGCTGACAAGGATATTAAGGCTCAAGTATCAATATGGCTTAAGATTAACGGATAAGATCTATAGCGTAATCCATCAGTCCATACAGGATTATAGAAGCGGTTTAATCCCGATTGAGACAGTTATGATCCCGGCTGTAAATAGGCAGATTTCCGCTATCCTTCAACACGCTAAGGATCCAGAAGAGACAGGAAGCGAATTGCAAAAATTAGGCATAATAGAAATCCTTGATAGGGCGCGGCTTGAAGTAGCCGGGTACGGTCCTTCTGCCTCTGGCTCCTCGCCGGTAAACGAGTTGCAGTCATATAGTGAAGAATTCTCATCTAGCAACCCGGTCGGCTCGCAGCATGCCTCCAGCAGCCCGCTTGTCCCGCCGAAGGCGGGGCCTGCCCCGACCCAGGAGGGGGGCGGGGAACCAGGTAAGGATGCACCCGTGTTCCAACGACCTTTATGGGGGAATTCGCATCCTTGGAATGTGGAATGGTTTGGCGCCGTACACGCGGATGCCCGTTTCTCGTATCTTGGCAGGCATCGGCGGCAAATCGAATATTTTCAGTGCCGGGTTCTGCCGTTAATAGTGGCACAGGGCATGGCCCAAAGTTATATACGTTTGTCAATCATCGGCCCCGCGACTGGAGAAGAAATGGCCACTATTCTCGCGGCAATAATCCAGGCATTTGAGAATAATAAGGGATGGGGAGATGTGGAGCGGTGGCATATCGTGTTAGATGGCATCGAGATGACGCCAGCGTTTGTCAGTGAAGCGCAAAAGCGGCTTTCCGGCCAATCGCCATTCGCGCTAGGAGACCATCTATTGACCGAAGGTTTTAAAGAAAAGGCGGCCGGGTATGAGAAAAGAGCGGCCGGTATCATTGATACTTTGAATAAACATCGGCAATTGACGCAGAGTAGTTTCTCTGTCAGGCAGGGTGACGCGAGCGACGATGGTATATTGGCGTCTTTAAGAGGGTCGGCGGCAGTCTTTATGAATAAGACGTTTACCGCCATAGATGTAAATCAGCTCTATCAGGTCAGGATGGCTTTACAGGAATATGTGGGGGATGCCTTTTTATTGGGCGATGCCGATATGATGTTGTCAGGTATTAAAGGAGGCGCCGTAATTACCTGTCAGGGGGAATTTAGCGATTTTTGTATATGCGTCCCTGCTTGGGCGCAAGATGGATGGAGCAGGCCAGGGTCAATTATTTTCCAAGGCGCCTCCAGCAGCGCGCCTGCCTCGCCGCAGGCGGGGGGCGGGGCGGCTAATGTTGGATGGCATTGGGTTAATGGAGAACTTTTGTTGTTTAATGGCGGTATTGGGGTAAAGCTTCTGGGGGATTTCGGCAGCGGCAAGAGCCGCCTGGCAATAAAGTTAGTTGAAAGCGACGCGCGCTGGCAGGTTGTCAGCTGCGCAGCGTCTTTATTAAGGATAGAGGAGGGGCCCGGCAAGGGCTCCCCACTTATGGGCAAGAGGACAGGCGATTCCAATTTACTATCATCAAGGTTGCTTGGGAATAGGGAAATCGTATTATCGGATCAGGATCAGGCAGCGATAAGAATCATAATTATGCTTGATGATTGTTTCGGCGGCTTCATAAACGACATTTTAAGTTCCGGGACCCGAGCCGATATATTGGGGATAACGATTATAAAGATAACAAGGGAAGAATTAAATTATAGATGGAAGGAGCTTTTGGCGCGGATCAATGATATTGCCTCTGCCAGCAGCCCGGGCGCGATAAAAGGGCAGGGTGGCAATGGATGCATATGGTTAAATAATATAAAGAGTTTTCGCCCGGCTGAAGGGCAGGATAGAGAGATATCCCTTAGATCATTGATCGGTGACATAACCCGCTTTTATAATGACTGGCTGAAGGATCTATTGACAGCGTTTTATTTTAAAATAGGTTTGTTACATATAGACACTTCAGAGATAAGGCCGCTATTGGATGATTTTCTCTACAGATTTTATACGGAAGGCCAGATGGAAGGAGATTTATTGCTTGAGAAATCGGGCGAGATCAGCCCTATTGAGATATTGTCCGGTATATTGTCTTTGAAAGATAGCCAGTTAGAGCTCATCAGCGTTTTCAGGAAAAGGATTGTCTCAAAGTGTGTTTCTATGGAAATAAGAGAACCCGAATCCGTTTTGGTTTATTTGTCTTATTTTAAGGAGCAGGTTGAACAGTTCTTTACTGTTCTTGGTAAGGTCGCCGCGGGCATACCGGAGTTGAACGGAGGCGCGGTTGTAAGAAGGCGCCCTAAGGCCTCCAGCAGCGTGGGTGGGGAAAGGCGTAGCGGTCCATCCAGATACTACCGCGGTAAGCCGTTAGGGGAAGTGTGTCGGAATAGATATGTTGACGCCGGTACGGCTTTTGAATCCTCTGGAAGAGGAGGGTTTCCCGATTCCGAAAAATGGTGGCTATCTAAACCTATCAGCCCCATGGGGGGGTCGTTGTCCATCGGTAATCCGGAAATTGGCTTCCCCATAACAGAGACAGGAGGAAGCTCGTGTCAGATAGCGTATACAGGGTTGGTTGATTTTGAATATGCGGCAGAAGTGCCGTGGGATGAACTTGTGTATGACGCACAAGCAGAGCCCGAGCCCAAAAGCCGTAATCAGCTAAATTTAAAGCGCAATTCTGAGGCGGTCCGGCAGAGATTCCTCTTGTTAGTGAAACAGATCATAGATAATTGCCGTAGGGGGTTCGTTGCTTCTCATAAAATCGCAGATGAAATGCGGCAGCTGCACCGCATCTTAATTTTAAGTGCGGATGAATCTGATACGAAGCGTATATATTATCCGCCCCATATGAATATAGATATGTTTCCGGAAGATATACGCGTAACGCTGGCACAACAGATGGCAGGGCAAGAGCATTGCCATCCGCAGGCCCTAGAGGGGGCAGGGATAAAATTGGCCTGTTGTTTATTGTTTCCTTTATCAGAACTGATAGTTTGCCGGTTACTTTCGCATATTGCCGAATTCTATAGTGAAGAATACAGGGATAACGGAGATTATATATTCAGATACGGCAATAATTCGCTTTTTATGAACATGGTAAACGGGTTTCTGCGGCTGTATCGTCTTAAAGGCATTGAGCACAAGGGGCTCGCCAACGCGCTTTTAAGCGGAGGGTTGTACAAGTTGTGTTTTCGGTTTAAAGATGAGGTTTTGGCTGTTAACCCTCGGGTTGGCCCCATGATGGAAAGCAGCGTGGAGGATTGGTTGAGATTTGCTGCCGGTACTACCGCAGTTAGATCTACTTCACCGGCGAGATCACAAGTCACCCCCGGCAGTCCGGGAGAGTCGTCTTCCCTAGTAGGTGGAATGTGCCGGGATGGCGGTATGCCGTCTTCAGTCGTCTCCAGCAGCGCGGCTGCCCCGCAGGACGCGGGAGCGCAGGAGTCGCTCGTGTCGCAGGAAGAGCGACTGTTTGGACTTATGCAAAATGCGGCATCAGGAACGGAAGATATACTTGTCTTGAAAGAGCGAATCGTCCATATGTTTAAGAAAGACGGTTGTGCGCTTTTGGACGCAGCGCGCGCGCATAACAAGCAGAAAATCATAGATTTATTATTGGGATTATCTATGCAGGGAAAATATGATAGTTTAAGCGAAGCGGAGAGAGAATCGGCGTTAGTTTTTGACGCCGAACTTATCAATTTATGCAACCTCCTTTATGCTTCTGAAGATGCATCGAGCGAAGTAAGGCAACTAATTAGCTCCTTGGAGCAAAAAGGAAAATATGAACGCCTGCTGAAAATATTTGATCTTCAGAAGGGCGAGTCTTCAGAACTGGCTTTATCCGCGCTGTTGCAGTATTTAAACGGAAAAGAGCTTACCTTACGGAATTTTATCAGGGATGGCCTGCTGCCCTGTTTCTTCAGGCATTACAGCCAGAATTATAGTTTGCACTATTATATCCTCAGATACCTGCATATGTGCGATGACTTTAACTATGCCCCTGATTTAATTGATGAACTGGCAAAAGATTCCCACGCACTCAATCACCTTCTGCTGTATTTTGTGTCCAGGGTGTTTTATGAGCGGAAAATAAGGGATGCGCAGACAGCAAAGGTCATCCGCAACATCGGCATCTACCATATTGAGTACGTTGAGAAGATGCTGGCTGAATTGTACGGCAGTTGGTTGCCCGAGGCATTCTTTAGAAACAGCAGCGACTATAAGAATATCCTCGTCCCGGGAAACGGCGAAGATGCCCAGGGCGTATCTCTGGTTTTAAACAAAAATTATACTATTGAGTATTATCGCAGCGCGGATAATCCGGCGGAAGTGATTTCGGGGATTGAAAACGGCAAAAGAGAGCAGATCCATCGGCTATTGGAAGAAGGAGGGATTATCGCAAGGTTAGGCGAAGAAAAAGGTAAGATAATGGTTTTCGGCAGCCCCGACGGCGATTGTTACACCGAAGGCCAGCCACAGGGCGGCGCTTCCAGCAGCGCGCCTGCCCCGTCGCAGGCGGGGGGCGGGGCGGCGAAAATAGCGGAATATTTAAAGATTATGCGAGAGTGGGGCCCTCGTAGCCAGCGCTGCGCCTTTAATGAGAAGGGCGAAATACTTCTTACTTTCCAAGCGTTGTCTTTTAACTTCAAGAGACAGTTAAGAACAGAGAGCGGCAAAGGGCCTGTCTATATGCCATGCTATGTAAACTTGAGCAGCGCAGCCCGGCTTTTGGAGGATGCTCGGTTATCTGTCCCCATAGAATTTAAAAAACGCATGGCTTTGGCAGAGATAAGAGACGGCTTATGCATACGGCTCATATTTTCTGAACAAGAGTGTATAGTTTTCAAGCGCAGCAGTAAGAAGGCCCTGGGAATTATTACTTCCGCGACAATATACAAAGAAGGCAGAAATCCCCGCACGTATAGTTATCGTATTATATGCGACCCCGAGACGCTTACGCCGGTTCGTTCTTACCTGGGAGGCATACCTCCGGCTGAGTTCAGCGTTGATACAGGAAGAAAATTGATCATTATTTCTAAAACAGGATACAACGGTTTCGTAATATTTAATAAGCAGAGGCATCGTTTTAGTGAGGCCCAGAGGAGGATCGCGTTATTAGTATGCGGCAATCGTATTATAAGGGGCCTCTTCCCTGAAAGCCGCGGGCGCCCCAGACTTGCGTTCAGGTATAGATATTCCGATAACGGCATAATTACCGCCATCAGAGAAAAGCGCGGTAACGGCAAGTGGGGCGATTGGGAACCGTTTGTCCTGTTTTGGCTTAACGGCGAATTAATTTTTTCAACGAGAAAGCAGAATCTCGTTAGCCAGCTGAAAAGATCCAAACCCGAAGATAGAATAGTGATTACCGGTTTAAGATCCGCCTATTTCGCATTCTTCAGCCACACGAATAAAGGCAGGAAAAGAAAACCCGTGAGATTCATCCCTTATGAATATTCGGGCATAAAAATAGAGCGGATTTTGGCTTCCGGCGGTGAACACGGCAGGTGTCTGGAGCTTTGCCTGGAAGGCGGCGTAACTGTCATCCCGAAATATGAAGGCGATATCTGTATCGGGGTTACAGTAAACGACCCCGCCAAAAAGAGCCCTCACGAATATCCTTATGTTCTGGCAAGGGATAATAAAGGCAAGATCGTCAATATTTTTCCTCCGGTTGAAACGCGCGGATGGCAGTTGAGCAATATAGACAAATGGGTAACCCGGAATGTATTCACCGGCATTATCGAGGGCGGCATCACCATGAATGGATGGGGCGGCTTAAGGCTGGGTGAAAGCAATTATTTTTATCCCAACAGCGAGGCAGCGCCGATAAAGATAGAGTTAGATAAAGGCAGGCCGAAAGTTTTCTACGTCTATATCAATGCCGAAGGCAGGGAATACAAATGGGAAAAGGCAAATGCCGGCGAAATGGCGCGGATTATTCCTCAAGAAGCCACCGAGCCGATGATCCAA
The DNA here is from genome assembly GCA_028707125.1 of Candidatus Omnitrophota bacterium. NCBI lineage: Bacteria > Pseudomonadati > Candidatus Omnitrophota > Candidatus Omnitrophota bacterium. The sequence goes on along the minus strand of JAQTUX010000002.1, from coordinate 349,005 downwards.
TTGGCTCGGGAGGCAATGAAAATAAGGCAGGTCGAAACCGTGATTTATAACTATTCCCGTCATATGTACAGTTTAGGTGTGGAATATGATGATCTGTATAATGAAGTATTGGTTTGGCTTATAGATATTGTTCGGAAGTGGGATTCAAGATGCGGCGGCATTAACGGTGCCGTATTTGTCAACGGAGCCAAAAATGCGATAAGAAGATTCATCGAAGATTATATTTGCCGTAACTTTTCAATCTCGGGAAGAAAGCAGCGTCTGATCTACCGGATGAATCGGCTAAGAAGGGATGCCGCATGCAAAGCCGTCAGCCCAGGTAATTTGGAAGCTTTCTTGGGGGAGGAGTTGGGAATTTCCACCGAAAAAATCAAAGATTTACAAGTTCTTTGTGAGGCATTCAGATCGCTTGCTGCCGCGCAGGATGAGGTCTCATGGGACAGATTTTGGCAGGCAGCAGAGGGGCCGCAATACCTTCTGGAGCCGGAAGTGCCAAGTTCCTCTTCCGCGGCAGAAGAAAGCGAAAAAGACTATCCCTGCGTAGAAAAGCGGATCGGGGCGGTAAAGGCAGAGTTTACCTGGGCCAATGATGAGATTGCAGAAAGGGCAGGGCTTGCCGCGCGTCATAGAGACATAGGCGCAGCAAAAGCTAGGTTCATAACGGCAACCGAAAAAGCCGTTTTCCGATTAGAGTTAATTCTGAAGAGGCACGGTGCAGGGAGAAGCGGCCGCGAATCCATGGCTGTCAAACAGATCGGGATGTCCGGATCAAAACAGGTGGATGCTATCCGGCGGCTCCATGGAGCTGGTCTTGTTCCCAGATTTGGGGGGACTCTTGATGGATTTCATTATGAAGAATGGATCCGTGGTCAGCGGGTACATTCCGTGGCCAGGAAGAGAGAGCTGACAAATTTTGAGCTCCAAAACATTTTAGCAATCTTAATTGGAAGAAAGAGGATAGGGGAGGCAGAGGAATTTCTTAATCAATCCTGTCCCGCGGCTATGGCCGGAGAGGGACGGGCCTCCAGTAGCGCGGATATAACAGAATCCTCGCAATCCTCTGCGCCGGAAAGGGATACAGGCGAGAGAACCGTCCCCGGAACCCCGGGAATCCAGATAGGTTCCCGGATCATCTATCTTCCTTTGAGCCGGGATGAAACAAATGAGTTAAAGGCGCGGTTTGAAGCGGCCGGGAATAACCCTCCTGCCTCTGATTCCTCATCGGTGAACGAGTCTCGGCCAAATGGTGGGAAATTATCATATAGTAACTTGACCGGTTTGCAGCAGTCCTCCAGCAGTCCCCTTGCCCCGTCGCAGGCGGGGGGCGGGGCGGAGGATGATATCTTGCGTGTCTGGGCGCAAACACGGCAGCCGTTTCTGACCCTGGGCTTGGCGGGATTGAGATATATGGCGCGGGAGGGGGCGGCCAGCTATACTGTCCGGCAGGCTACGAATCAGGCAGATGCGCAGATTCAGTTAATGGAATATTTGCACAGGCGTTTCCGTCTGCCGTACGTGCTTACGGCAATGGATCTAGTTTTATTTCCCGAGACTGTTTCGCTTGTCAACAGGCACCTTGGGGCGCCAGAGATCAAGGCAGTTTATGATGAGCGGGAAGGTACTATCAAACAAGGTGCAGATAATTATCTTCTTGATGATTCATTTACCTTCACTGCAGAAAACGTGTCCAAGCTGCTAGTTCCTGATTTTGAGAAAGATGGGCGCGCTAAGGTGTATCTTGATGCGCTAAGGCATTTTAGGCAGATGCTGCCGGATGTTCCGCGCATTGCCTATGTAATGGGTCCGGCTACCCTTGCTTGCGTACTGCAGAAGTTAAACGATATGGCCACGGAGGTAGTATATCAAACAGAGACGGTGGGGGTGTTATTTGACTATTGCACTGCGGTAAGCATCCGATATGCCGAGCAGGCAATTGCCGCCGGTGCCGATGTGATGATCATTCTTGATCCTTATTCCGGGCCGGTTTTTGAGCTTCTTGGCCCGCCGAGGGGCAGGAAATTTATTTTTGCCTTAGCAGGAAGATCGGCCGCCAGGATAAAGGAGTTAAAGAAGAGAGCGGTTTACCACAACTGCGGTAATTCCAGTTTGTATCAAAATAAATTTATGCAGGCGCTGGCAGCACTGGAAGTGGACGCTTTTCATGTGGATGAGGTAATAGGTTTCGCGGAGCATCTAAGGTATTTGGCGGAAAAGGCAGTTGTGATGGGTTCAATCCCCGCGGCGCGTTTACCCGATTTGACTTGCGCGCAAATACGGGAATTGATAGCAGGGAATTCAGCGCGGTACGCGCAATATATAGAGGCAGGTCAAATGGTGTTTAGCATTGCCTGCGATACTCCTGCGCGCACCCCCATCCAAAACATTGAGGCAATAATAGATGCTCTTTGTTCGGTCGCTTCCAGCAGCCCGCTTGCCACGAAGCAGGAGGGGGGTGGGGATATAAATAAATTCGCCATCTTTGAGGGATCATTCAAATGCTATATTGGTGTCGCGGGCATAGCTTCAATAGCAGATGTTTGTAGTTTAGTCGCGAAAGTGAAGGGACTGCACAAGGCAACTACTGAAGGTGTTTCAGCCATGGCAGGGCTTCTTATAGTAGATGATGGAAAAAGCATGTCTGGCAAGCATCCTAATCGTTATATAACTGATATTGAAGAAATGAAGAATATTTTGAAAAAACTAAGGCGATCCGGCCTGCTGAGCTGTGTTCATTATTCCAAGCACTCCAAAAGCGATAATATGTTAACCGATATTATCAGGCAATTAAACGAATCAAACCAATTGCCTGATGCGGTTCAAATAAATTTATTTGGCGATGATATTGATGCCGCGCAGATGGATGCAATAAGAAAGATCGGAGTCAAGGTTATACTTCAGGTCCAATTAGACCGATTCGCGAATGTAAAAGTAGAAGCAGTTAGTTACCTGAAGGCTTATCAGGGGCATATAGACGCGATCTTATTGGACATAAGTTTAGGCACAGGCAAGGAATTAGATAGCGGGATCGCGTCGGGATTGATCAATTCCATCAGAGAGGCGTATCCGCGTTTAAGCATAGGCGTCGCAGGGGGGTTAGATGATACAAATGTAGATAGAAAAATCCGGGAAATAAGGGCAGGTTTAAATGCCGTACTGCCTTTTAATATAGATGCCGAAAGCGGCTTAAGAGTTGATCCTGACGGCAGCGATAGGTTTGATCCGCGTAGGACTATACGATATTTGGGGGAAGCCATGAAAGCCATGTCGGGACCGGCCTCCAGCAGCCCGGTTGGGGAAATTAGTTTTATGGATGTCGAGAGATTAATGGAAGTAGCAGAATGTTTAACGGCTATGCGGAATCCATGGCCTGAAGTTATACGTGCCAGAAAACTAAAAAGAATCCCCGCTACCCCCTACGAAATAGACGAGGTTTTTCCACCGGCACATTTAATGGTTAGTTCATCCAGGGATGTAAAGGCGGTATTGAATCAGGATTTAACCATAGGGATTATCGGTAGCGCAACTAAGTCTAGCCCAGACGGTCGTCTTTTGTCCGACATATTGGTGCGCTCTACTTTCAGTTACGCGGCCAATAAGGGTATTACTGCTGCAGTAGTATCCGGCGGTGCCTACGGAATAGATGAAGCGGCCCATGAGGCAGCTATTGATAATGGAGGCACCACAATAGCCGTCAAACCCTGGAGTGGAAGCGGGATAGGCGTGTTTAAGAAACCAGCATCGAGACAGCAAATAATCAATAACGGTGCGATAGTTTGGGTGGAACAGAGACGTTGTCTTCCCGATATAGATCTTGCCCTTGCAAGAAACGCCGTCACTACCGCGTTATGCGATATTGTCGTAGTTATTGAGTGCAAGCGGGAGAGCGGGACGGTAGACGCGGCTCTGAAGGCAGCCCTTCAGGGAGTGCCGCTTGTAGTTATTGATTGGGAGCGTATTGTACACGCGAAAGAAGGGTTGTCGGATGGCAATGAGGATTTAATAAACATATTAAAGCCAGTATCTTCTCTGCCCCAGCCGATAAGATTTCCCGATTCTAACCAGTCGCTCTTCTTAGATTCTTTAGAAGACCAGAAAAGCATAGATTCTTACTGGCATGGATTTATCGATAGCATGTTCAGCAATGCCGATTCGAGAAGCTGCAGAATAGACCGCTTTTCTCGCTTAGCTGAAAAGTTGCAGGCCTCCAGCAGCCCCCTTGACACGACCCGGGAGGTGGGCGGGGATGAGCGGCAGGCAGAGATTATAATAGATAATGAATTGACTGAGGCGCAATGGCTTGAGTTTTGCGGTACATACAGAGATGGGCGGTATTCTGTAGGCATGGATGATTTTAAATGGTCGGATGAATCGCTGATGACATTCGGCGCCTTTGACTGCGTAGTATTCATTTTAATGGATACAGAAAATAACGAATGCGGAGTAGGGCATTTCAATTCTTTAAATGTTAAATTCCATGAGCATTTCAGGCAGATAGCGGACAGGATCCAATTGTCCCCGGGTAACTACAAGTTATACTTCTTAGCCGCGGGTTACAAATCCGGAGGTGATCAACAGGGATTGAAGGGCGCGGCCGATAGATTTAAGGCGGCGGTGGCAGAGAAATTCGCTTCCATTGGCATAGGGGATTATGCAGATTTAACGGCAGACGGGGCGGACATGGGAATGGCGGCAGTTATAGCCGATCCCCGGGGCGCCTCAATTAGATATTTTTATGAGAGCTTGAATGAGATATCTGCAAAAAATAGAATATCCTTAGAATATGCTGCATGCGCGCTCGCGTTGATCGTTCTTGCCTTAGGGTTTCCGGATATTTGCCTGGGGGCAGAGCAGGCAGCAGGTGCCTTCGGAAGAGGGTGGGGCTGGTGGGATATGTTAAAATGGACCATAGCCGGATTTTTCATTTTGTCGGCGGTATTAACTCCGGTTGTGCTGTTGGTTGTCGCGGCCGGCAAGAAACAGGATGAAATGTTTTATGAGCCGTTTTTCAGGTTTGATGATATCCTTAGAGACGGCGGCTGTGAGGCTGTAGAGAAAGAGGCGGAGGCCCGGGATGAAGAAAGAGAGAGAAATATCCTTAAGTTGATCAACGGGGTTATCAATGCCCGTCGCGGCGGGCGTATGGGCCTGCCGGATATCAGCGCCCTCTCCGAAAACCTGCAGAATAAAATACATTGGTTAGCCGGCATCGCAGGCAGATACAAAAACGGATACGCTCCCGAGATCAACAGGGGCGCCATTACCATTGCCCTGGAGATCCTGAATGAATCCGGTGTCGCGTTAAGCGGGGAAGAGAAAAAGCCGTATGCTGAGTTGGATAATATGCAGCGCATGATGAAGGTGCTGCAGGCCTTAAACGCAGGGTTTGGCTATATTCCAGGAGATATGTTCGGCTACCGCGGCCTTGCAGATTGCTTCTTTGATTTCGGGTTAAGCAGGGATTGCGCGCATACCGTAGCAAGGATATTGCGGATTTCAGTTAACAGGGCGGACAGTGAAGAGGAACGACGGCACTGAACGGATAATAAGTTTCGCTTGAGAGGCGGTTACTAAAGATATATAATTAACAAGAATATTCACTGCCTGTATTCAGGCAGGGCCAAAAGGAGATGATGCCGTATGCGGGAAAGAAGAAGGAGCGCGAGGTGGGAGCTCGAGGCGAAGGAAGCGCAATTTTGCCTGCCCGGGTCAGATGAGCGCAGGCAATGCCGCCTCGAGGACTTGAGTTTCGGCGGCTGCCGTATCGCCTGCCGGGATGATCTGCCTGTGGGCAGCGATGTTGAAATGATCGTTGCATTCCCTTATCTTGAACCCATTGTGGCCGAGGCAAAGGTCGTCTGGGGCAGGGATGAGGTCTTCAACAAGCAGCGGGGCCTGAGGTTTACCAAGTTAGGCGACCTTGACAGGGAGAAGATATTCCTCTATGTGCGGGAAAACCACAGGGATGAGCTGGCCAGGAACTGGTGGGCGGGGATTAATTAAGGTATTTTAACTTGACACAGCTGCCAATAGATAATAAAATTGAGGTCTGATTTCCAGCCGTAAATCAAGGGTCAGAAGAGGATGATTTGGATGCGAAGATGTAAAACAGGGATTTTTTTGTCTATTTTAGCGTTGGCGGCCGTTTTTTGTTCCTGGGGCTGCTCTGTTAAGAAGCAGGAAGGCAGATCCCTGACGGTCTGGCACTGGATGACCGACAGGAAGCCGGTGTTTGAGGAGCTGGCAAAGAGATATGAGGCGCAGACGGGCATCAAAGTGGCATTTGAATTATACGCCCCCTCAGACGCGTATTCCCAGAAGGTGCGCGCCGCGGCGCAAGGGGTAAACCTTCCCGATATATTCGGGATATTAGGCGAAAAGAGAGATTTCGCCTCTTTTATTAAGGCGGGCCACATTCTTGAGCTTACGCCTTACATGGACGAGAATAACGCCTCCTGGAGAAACGGTTTCTATGAGAAGGCGCTGGAGGTCAACGAATTCAGATACGGCAATGCCTATGGAGTGGCCGCGGGCATCTACGGGGTGCCCATAGACATTATGACTATCCAGATGGTGTATAACAGGAAGCTGCTTAAGGAATTAGGGGTTAAACCTCCCGATACGTTTCAGGAGTTTCTGAATATAGGCGCTAAACTGTCTTCATCCGGGTTTAAAGATAAAGGCGTGCAAGGTTTTGTCTCCGGCTGGGTTGAGGTGTGGATGATCGACTGTTTTGCCAATAATTATGCCCTTAATATTATGGGCAAGGATAAGGTGCTGGCAACGATACGCGGGGAAGTCCCTTATACCGACCCTGATTGGCTCAAGGTGTTCGCGCTTTTCAAGGAGATGCGGGATTCCGGTATTTTGGCTACAGGGATCGTGACTATGGTGAATAAGACCGCTGAGCAGCTTTTTGCCACCGAGAAGGCGGTATCCGCCTTTAACGGCTCATGGTGCGTGAACGTTTATAAAAGTATGAATCCCGTCCTTGATTACGCGGCAATGCTGCCGCCTGTTGTCAGTGATCAGCACCCTATGGCTGTCTGGGGCGGGGCAGGGTCTTCGTTTATGGTCAACGCCCGTTCCAGGAATAAAGAAGAAGCGGTAAAGTTCCTGCGGTGGCTTACCGATGATCAGCAGCAGGCCTATTTATCCGGCGCTACTAACAACCTGCCGGCGAACAGGCAGAGCGCCTCAAAAATGCCCGAGATCAACGCGATGTTTGCCCGGGGCATGGATCAGGCGGCTCATCCCGCCGCCTGGGACGTATCGGAGTTTTCAATGGTGATCGAGGCCCGGAGCAAAGGGATCCAGGCGATCATCTTAGGCAGGAAAACCCCTGAACAGGCAGCGGCCGAAACCCAGGCGGTTAAAGAGCGGGAAATGGCACGCGAGCGGAAATAGGCGCCAATAAGAAAGGAGCAGTTAATGGAAGAAGCAGCCAGCCAACCGAAACACCGCGTAACGGCGCGCGAAGACCGCGTTCCTCTTTTTCAAAAAGCCATATACAGCATAGGAGGGTTCGTCAACAGTTTTCAGGCCGCCGCTCTTGGGGCGATGGTCATTGTTTTGAATCTCGGATTAGGGGTAAATCCGGCTTTAGTCGGCCTTGTGGGTTTTATCCCGCGTATTTTTGACGCCATAACAGATCCTATTACCGGCTACATTTCGGATAACATCCGCACACCCTGGGGCCGCCGCAAGCCCATTATATTCCTTGGGGCTATTTCCGGCGGGCTTTTCTACGCGTTGATGTTCCAGCTTCATCAGGGGCACAGCGAAATGTACTATTTCTGGTATTTCTTATTGTTTCAGATCCTCTTTTTCCTCGGATTTACCTGTTTTTCCATTCCCTGGATCGCGCTGGGTTATGAAATGACGCCCGATTATCATGAACGCACGCGCCTGCAGGGAGCCAGCAATTTCGTCGCCCAATTTGCCTGGGTGGTCGCCCCCTGGTTGTTCAAGATCATGCAAAACAAGAATATGTTCCAGGATTTAACCCATGGCGCGCGCGTCCTGGCGATAGTGATCGGTATCTTTATCGCCATTGGCGGCATGCTCCCGGCTATTTTCAACAAAGAGCGTTTCGCGAATTTGCCGAAACCCAAAAGAGGGAAGGGCCCCTGGAATGTTACCAAGCATTTCTTCAGCGGTTTCTCGGACACCTTTAAATGCGGCCCATTTGTAAAACTTTGCGCGGCTACATTCCTGATCTTTAACGGATTCATGCTCGCCTCCGCATTTTCGGCCTATGTTATTTTCTTCTATGTGTATGGCGGCGATTATTCCAAGGGCGGCACGCTTTTGGGCTGGTTCGGATCGTTCAGTTCCATCTGCACCTTCTGTGTTATCCTCATAGCGACGAAGCTCTCTACCATGATCGGAAAGAAAAAAGCCATTCTGATCACTCTTTCCCTTTCGATCATCGGCTACGCCTTGAAATGGATAGGATATAACCCCCAGCATCCGTATTTGCTGCTCATCGCCGCTCCGTTCATAGCATTCGGCCTGGGCTCGCTGTTTACTCTGGTGAGCTCAATGGTCGCCGATGTGTGCGACCTTGATGAGTGCAATACCAATACCCGTAGAGAGGGGATGTACAGCGCGGTGTACTGGTGGATGGTGAAACTGGGGCTGGCGGTTTCATCGCTTATTTCCGGGTTCCTGATAAATGCCAGCGGTTTCAATATCGCGTTAGGGGCCAACCAGACAGCCCGGGCGTTATTGTATATGAGGCTTTTTGATATCGGTATTCCCATCGTGACCACGCTGATCGCCATTTTCATACTCGCGACATTCCCCCTCTCCGAGCATCACGCGTATGAGAATCGCCGGCATCTGGAGAGGCGCAGGGAGGAAAGGCGAAAAGAAGAGGCGCAGGAAGCGCTGAGGCTGGCAGAGGAAAGGCGAAAAGGGGAGAGAAGGAAAGAATAAAGTGAAGGCCAAAGATATACTGGAAAATTACGCGTTCGTATTACCGGCGGCGGCTATCTTCGCGGTCTTCTATGTCGTTCCGTTTTTATGGGTTTTTCATTTAGGGATGTATGAGTGGGACGGGATACTGCCTGCCAAGGTTTTCGTCGGCCTGGGCAATTTCAAGGAGATCATGGCGGATAAGGCCTGGTGGCAGTCAATGCGTAACGCCGGCTATATCACCCTGATCGCGCTTACCTTTCAAAACGCGCTGGCATTTTTACTGGCATGGGCCTGTGACCGCGAGATCAGGATGAAGAATTTTTACAGGTTGATATTCTTTATCCCGCCCGTCCTCTCCGAGATCGTCGTAGGCATGGTCTGGCGCTTCATCATTAATGATGTAGGCGGGGCAAACCTTGTTAACCGCGCCCTGACAGGCGCGGGGCTGACGCAGCTTGTGAACAACTGGCTTTCAGACCCGAAGACCGCCCTGACTACCGTTGCCATTGTGCATTGCTGGAAGGGATTTGGCTGGGGTTTTCTGATATTCTTAGCGGGACTTCAGACCATACCGCGCCGGCTTTATGAGGCCGCGCGCGTGGACGGGGCAGGCGCCTGGGAGTCGTTTAAGAGCATCACACTGCCGCTTATGATACCGGTGGCCGTATTGGTCTCCATCCTTACTATTTTAGGCACGATGCAGGCCTTTGCCTTGATCATAGGTTTAGTGGGAGGGGAGTTCGCCGGTTACACCTCGGTCCCGGTCTTGAGGATACTGAATTCAATGCGCGCCTCATCCCGTTTCGGCTATGCCTGCGCGCAGGGCATCACGTTCGGCGCGATCTTAGTCGCTGTTTCATTCGTGCAGTACCGTTTCTCCAAAGCGAGGAAGGTTTGACCCAATGAAGGCCAGGTCATATTACAGGGCAAAGAATGTAACGATAAATACGCTTATCCATATCCTGCTGATCACGGTCGCGGTCAGCTGCGTATTCCCCCTTGCCTGGATGGTATCATCAAGCCTTAAGACGCAGGAGACAATATTCACCGACACCTCGCTGATACCCAAAGAGCCCCATTTTGAGAATTATTATCTTGCCTGGAAAGAGGGGGGCTTCGGCAGGTATTTCTTAAACAGCATATTCTATACCGCTTCCGTTGTCATCGGCATAATACTGGTCGCTTCAATGGCGGCATACGCCTTTTCGCGCCTGCGTTTTCGCGGCAGGGCGTTGCTGTTCATGATGTTCATGGCGGCGATGATGATCCCTGTTCCGGGAGGATTTGTCCCGCTTTACGTATTGTTAAATAAGCTGCACCTGAGGAATACCCCGCTGGGTTATGTCCTGTGCATGATAAACGTGGGGCTTTCAACCAGCATATTTCTGCTCAAGACATTCTTTGACAGGATGCCGCCTGAGCTGGAGGATGCCGCGCGCATGGACGGGTGTTCTAAATTCGGCATATGGTGGCATGTGGCGCTGCCTTTGGCAAGGCCGATACTCGCGGTGGTGGTGGTATTCAACGCCCTTAACGTCTGGAATGAATATATCCTCGCCTTGATCATTTTTGACAGCAAGGCGTTTATGCCTTTGCAGGTAGCCCTGACTACTTTTCAGGGAGAGTTTCTTACGCGCTATCCGCTTTTGATGGCGGGCTTGACCATAACCGCCTTACCTATAATACTGGTGTATATCTTTATGCAGAAATATATCGTTAAGGGAGCTACTCAGGGAGCGGTGGCAGGATGAGAGATAAGCGAAAAGCGAAAAGCGAAAAGCGAAAAGTTAAAGCGCAAAATTTAAAGTTTTTAGTTTTAAACTTTGGTTTTACGTTTTTCGTTTTGCATTTTTCGCTAACATGTTTTGCCCAGGATGCAGTCTTGACCTCCAAAGATCTTATAGAAAAATCCTGGGAGGCGCACGGAAAGCGCGACGCGGAGAAGACATTGGAATACACCGGTCAATGCATAGAGCTTTACGCGAAGCAGGCGCAGGAGCAGCAGTCATCGCTCAATGCCATGCCGAAGGAAGGCACGCCAGGCCTGCAGGAGCTCAACGATGTGGCAGTGGCTTATTTTATACAGGGCGAGGTCCATATGCGCGATCAGGAGTGGGAAAAGGCCAAGGCCGCGCTTAACATCGTTCTGGATAAATACAAGTATGCCTGGGGATGGGACCCCCGCGGATGGTTCTGGAGCGTGACTGAGAAGGCGCGGGACAGCATAACCAAGATCAACAAGATAATAAGGGGCGACACAGGGGAGGAGGGCGAGGAGGCATCGCGGGAGAATCTGATCCCTATAGCGCTTCATGACCCCGGAGCGGATGTTGTTGATTACGAGAAATACGGAGAGTTCAAGGGGGCGGGCACAAGGGATTATAAGTACATTGTAAAGGATCAGGAAGGCCTGAGCATGGCCGCCGGGGAAGGCATACACCCGAATACGTCTTCCCACCGTTTTGACCAGAGATTCATAACAGCCGTAAAAGAGGGCAAGGTCAAGCAGGGCCTGCACTGGCAATATATGAACAGCCCGGATCTGCAGACCGCGTTTTTCAACTGGATAATCGCCGCTGAGCCGGCAGGGGTTAAATTGTTTTATATCGGGGAATTGCTGGAAAAATCAGGTTTGATCAAACACGCGTTAAAGGCCTACCACGCGATAGCGGTGCATTTTCCCGGCAGTTACGGCTGGACATATTGGCATACGCCATGGTACGTGGGCCAGACCGCCCTTGCCAAAATAGAATCCATTCTGCGCGGCAACCCCGATCTGAACCTGCGTTTAGAAGGGGCGTATATAAAAATATTGAACGGTTTTGATAACGACATAAGCAACGATATCGTCATTACAGACCCCGGCAGGTTTATAAAGGTCAATCTCACCGATAAGATATTTTCCAGGAAATCCGCCAAAGACATCGGCGTAAGCAGGGCTCTGGGCAAGGGCAAGGTGCGCCTGGTCCAATACCAGAACAGCCATTGGCAGCTTCTTGTGGATGGCAGCCCTTATATGATCAAAGGCATAACTTATGCCCCGACCAGGGTCGGCCAGTCGCCTGATGAAGGCACATTGGGCAACTGGATGACGGAGGATTCCGACAAAAACGGCAGGATAGACGGGCCGTATGATTCGTTTGTGGACGAAAACGGTAATAACAAGCAGGACGCGGGAGAGCCGGCTGTGGGGGATTTTCAGCTGATGAAAGAAATGGGGGTGAATACGATACGGCTCTATCACCATCCTTTAAAGATAAGCAAAGAGCTGCTGCGCGATATGTATAACAGGTACGGCATACGGGTCATAATAGGCGATTTTCTGGGCAAGTACGCTATCGGCTCCAACGCCGAATGGGCGAAGGGCACGGATTACGCAAACCCCGAGCATAAAAAGAATATGCTCGCGTCCGTGCGCCGTATGGTAGAGGAATTCAAGGACGAGCCGTATGTGTTGATGTGGCTTCTGGGCAACGAAAATGTTTACGGCGTTGCCTGCAACGCGGACAAAAACCCTAAGGCATTCTTTCAGTTCGCCAATGAGGCGGCGTTAATGATAAAATCCATGGACGCGGATCATCCCGTAGCGCTCTGCAACGGCGATACCTTATTCCTTGACGCGTTCGCCAAATATGCCGCGGATATAGATATATTTTCCGCCAACGCCTACAGGGGCAGTTACGGTTTTGGTTCTCTATGGAGCGCCGTTAAGGAGCTCGCCGATAAGCCGGCATTTATCAGTGAATACGGCTGCCCCGCGTACGCCAAAGGCAGATCGCTTAGTGACGCCGAAGGGCTTCAGGCGGAGTATCACAGGGGCTGCTGGCAGGACATAGAAAACAATACGGCATTCAGCGAGGGCGCGGGCAACTCTCTGGGCGGCATCGTATTTGAATGGCTGGATGAATGGTGGAAGGCATACGAGCCGTTCATCCACGACAGGCAGGGCCTGTTCACCGGGCCGTTCCCCGACGGGTATATGCATGAGGAATGGCTGGGCGTCTGCGGACAGGGCAGCGGGGCGTTAAGCCCGTTCCTTCGGCATTTAAGGAAGAGTTATTTTCTATACAGGGACTCATGGCTTAGGGATGAGCCGTGGGAATTCAAGGATCTTTTAAGCAAACACTGAAAAAAAAGGAGGTGCAGTATGAAGTTTTTAGCAGTTGCGTTGTCTATGTTTCTCGCGGTTTCGGTTTCCGCGCCGGATCCAGTCCGCGCTGCCGAAGAAGGCGCGGCGGCGCTGAAAGACGAAGCGGCAAGCTACAAGACATTCAATGTCTACGCGGACAAAAATTCCCCGGATAACCATTACATACCTTCCGGTTATATGGGCGATAACCAGACGGTCTCCGTTATAGGCCGCGTAGTCAAGCTTGTGGAAGACAGTATGGATAACCCGCGTTCCGGCACCACTTGTGTAAAGGTGTCGTATGCCCCGGAGAATGAGGGTTGGGCAGGCGTTTACTGGCAGAATCCCGCGAACAACTGGGGGACCAAGAAGGGCGGATTTGACCTGACCGGCATGACCCAGCTTACCTTCTGGGCGCGCGGCGAGAAGGGCGGCGAGATCATCCAGAAGTTTGTCGTCGGCGGGATCAAAGGGCTGTATCCTGATTCCGCCACGGTGGAGTCAGGCCCCATAGAATTGACCAACACCTGGAAGGAGTACGCCATAAACCTGGCGGGCAGGGACCTCACCTCTATAGCCGGCGGGTTTTGCTGGGTTGCCAATACCGACCTGTCTCCCAACGGAGTTGTGTTTTATCTTGATGACATAAAATATGTCGCTGACCCCAACATTAAGCCGCAGACCAGGAATAAGGAGGTTATGCCGTTTTATGTCTATACCGATAAGTCGTCTTTGAATAATCATTTTGTGCCTTCGGGTTACATGGGCGATTACAGCTCCGAAGACGTAATGCTTGTCAACGATTCCAGGGAAAACCCCTACCTCGGGGATACTTGCATAAAGGTGGTTTACAGCAACAAGGCGACCAAGGGGCAGCGTTGGGTAGGCGTTTACTGGCTTAACCCCGCTAACAACTGGGGCACTATTGACGCCGGCTTTGACCTTTCCAACGCCACAAAGCTTACCTTCTGGGCGCGCGGCGAGAAGGGCACCGAGAGGATCGAGGAATTTAAGGTAGGCGGTGTCAGTAATGAATATTCCGATTCCGATGTCGCCGGCATAGGCCCGGTCATGCTCAGCACGGAATGGAAGCAATATACCATAGACCTGAAGGGCAAAGACCTTTCCTATATATTAGGGGGTTTTGTCTGGTCAACAAACCTGGATGTGAATCCAGAGGGAGCTACATTCTATCTGGATGAGATCAAGTATGAGTGATGGTTTAAGGATCAGGGGCAGGCTGCAAGGAGGGATTTTATTCTTTGCAGCCTGCCTGTTTCTATCCCTCGCGGGCTGTAAGGGAAAAGGCGATGTTTTTATACACAAGGACCGCAAGGGGCACTACCGGTTGATCGCGGCAGGGGCGCCGTTTGTTGTCCGGGGCGTCTGTTATTCTCCCGTTCCTGTCGGCAAGAACCACGAATATGACTTTTTCTCCGATCCGAATAAGCCCTGGAAAAAAGACGCTGAGTTGATGAAGGCGGCGGGGATAAACACGGTGCGCTTTTATCAGCCCGGGCCTCACGCCGAGGTGGTAAAAGAGCTTATCAGCGGCCTGTATAATGATCACGGCATATATACCATAATGGGTTCGTGGGCGGGGTTCTGGGAATATCCCCTGGGATACGCGGATGCAGAGTTCAGGGGACGCATAAAGAAACAGGTGCTGGAGATGGTAAATACTTATAAGGATACCCCCGGTATACTTATGTGGGTCCTGGGTAACGAAAACAATTATTCCTTCAACGGCCAGGTAAACCCCTGGTCATCGCCTGAAATAGACGCGATACCGGATCTATGGCAGAGGCAGCTTGAGCGGGCAAGGATTTATTATTCGTTCATTAACGAGATAGCCAGGGAAATAAAACAGGTTGACCCTGATCATCCCGTCGCCCTCGGCAACGGAGAGCTCAAGTATCTGGAGGTTGCCTCCGCCGGGATCTGCCCCGATATTGACCTTATCGCCTGCGTTATCTACAGGGGCAAGACATTCGGTAATCTGTTCGATTCGCTTAAATTTACCTTTGACAAGCCGGTGATCATTTCCGAGTTCGGCGCCGACGCGTATAACGCCAAGCTTAAAGAGGAAGACGAAGGCATGCAGGCGTTCTTTCTTGAGTCACAGTGGAGGCAGATCTACGAAAATCTGGCTGGAGGCCCCAAGGGCGCGGGCAACTGCGTGGGAGGGGTCATGTTTGAGTGGAATGACGAATGGTGGAAACATAACGAATACGACCTTCAGGGGTGGCCGGCGCACGATACCGGCTCAAACTGGTCTAAGGGCGAATACTATTTTGACATTGAAGTCCCCGGCGGTATGAATATGAATGAGGAGTGGTTCGGGATAGTCGCTCTATCCGAAGAATCAGACTCGGGGTTGAATAAGCGCGTGCCCAGAAAGAGTTATTACGTGCTGAAGAAGTTCTTCCAAGACCCGGATCAGGAATGGATAACGGAAAAAGAAAGAAAAAGATAGTTCTGGCCTCGGCGCTGGCGCTGTTTCTCTGCCTGTCTCAACGCGGCTTTACCGCTGATGCCGGACGGGCGCAGCTCCTGGACGGCATAGATGAGTTGAGGGGGGTGTATTTCGGGCTCAACCAGTATAATGAGTTTGTGGATTTTTTGAAAAGCATGCTGCCTGAGGCAAAGGAATCCGAGAAGGCGGCCGTAGCGTATTTTATCGCCCTGACGCGCTTTACGCAGTTCGGCTTTCTGGAGACAAATAAGATGTGGGACGAATATTTTAACAAGGGCGATGACTTCAGGAAAGAATTTACGGAGAACCTCCAATTCGCCATCGAGCATATTTCCAGGTCCGATATCCTTCTGCCCGAAGCCTTATTTCTTAAGTGGAAATTCCTGAAACGCGAAGGGGGCGCCGAAGACAACACAATACTTGAAGAATTATTCTCCGCGTTAAAGCATTATTCTCAGCAGACAAAAGATATTGAAAGCATTAGAGGTATGGCGGACCGGCTTAAACAGGAAGGGGCGGATGCCTCCGCGAGATCGGTCTATGCCCTGTATGCCCGGAAGGTGGACTCAACCGTCAAGTCCCCTGATGAGATAAAAGAGAAGGCGCTGCAGGCGCTTGAGGAAGGCAGCGTGGAACTGGCGCAGGCATTGTTTGATTCATTTATAGAGAGGATAAGGCCGCAGCAAAAAGAGGACGCGGCCGGAGAGTTATCCGGGATAGTTGAAAGGTTTTCCTGCGAAGGGGAGAATTTTGACGTGGAGTATTCAGAGAAGGTCTTCGCGATGCTCAATGAGATCAGCGCGGGCAGCCCCGGCGAAGATCTGTTGTATCTCAGAGCGAAGAATCTACAGCACGCCGGGCTCCTTGTCCCGGCGGCGGTAGAGTTTGAGAAACTGCTCTATAATTTTCCCAAAGGCAGGCATCTGGATGAGGCGGAGTTCAAGCTTGGGATCATAAACCTTTACGTGGTCGGTAACCAGGGCCGCGGCCGAGAGCTTCTTAGCGGCATAATCGCGAGGCCTGCCGCCGGCGCGTACTATCCGCTTTCGCTTTATCATCTGGGGCTTATATGCCAATGGAATAATGATCACAAATGCGCGCTTGATCATTATGGGAAGATATTGTCAATGGATGAAGAGATGTCTTCGGACATTAAAGATGAGGCCGGCCTGAGGATCTCAGAGATCAATAACGGTTCCTCCATAGAACATAACCTGAAGACGTTCCTTGATGCCTGTTTAAGGCAGGAAACCGGGCAGGCCGCGATACCGATATTGGACCTGAAGGCCTCCCCGATCCCCATACCGAAAAATAAAGAGGTAGATTTTTCCGTCCCCGCCTTTATTTCCTCCGCCGGATGTTTCCCTCAGAAGACCGGTTATCTATGGTCAGGCCAGATACCCGGTGAAAAACCGCTTTCCGATTCTCCCGAATTCAGCGTAACTTACGGCCAGGCAGGCACAAAGGTCGTGAATATAGTTGCCGTGAACCCATCGGGAGCAGCCAGCAGGGCGATCGCGATAATCGACGTGCAATAAAATAAAAAAAATATAGACAAAACTGAAAATAGTGTGATAAACTATTGAAGGTGTTATTTTTACAATATTTTTTAAGGCCCTTCTTATGATTTTCAGCCGCGGCATAAGAGGGACGGGGTGCCGGGAATTTGCAAACTTTAGATAGCGAGGTCCTATCCGAAAGAGAACGGCGTAATATCTCTATATTGGAAACATTGAGGCGGATGGGCCCTTTGTCGCGCCCGGAGATATCTCAACATATAGGGCTGAATGTAGTTACGGTCTCAAATTATATAGATTCTTTTTTAAAAGAAAGACTGGTCTTTGAAAAAACGCTGGATGTATCCGAGGGCGGCAGGCGCCCGGTGCTCCTGGACCTGAATCCCGATGCCGCGTATGCCGTGGGAGTGGGTATCAATCTTTTTAACAGCGTTGCCGTGCTTGTGGATCTGAAGGGCAATATTGTCGCGAGGGCGAAAACGGAGGAAGTGCCGCTCTCCGCCCAGGCGGCAGCCGACTGCAGCATAAATTTGATCAGGGAACTTTTACTTAAGGCAAAAAGTTACGCGGATAAAATAAAGGGGCTGGGCATAGGCATCGCCGGACTCGTAGATAAAAAAAGCGGTTCCGTGCATTGGCCGCAGCGCAACGGCGGCGGTTATAACTACGTGGGCCTGAACATCAATTTAAGGGACGCCCTGGAGAAAGAGTTTGACCTTCCGGTTTTCGTGGAGAATGATTCTACCTGCGCCTGTTTCGCGGAGCAGTGGGCGAGAAAGGACCTCAGCTGTAAAAATGCCATGTTCATGTTTTCCGGCGTGGGCTGCGGCATAATGATAAAAGGCGACATTTATACCGGCTCAGGCGGTTTTGCCGGCGAGATATCCGTGCACAATCCATCTGCCGCTAAAAAATCTCCCTGCGTTTTCGCTGAGTCCTGCCTGATCGAGCGTTGGGAAGCGGATCTGGGCATAGTTGAAGAGGCAAGGAAGATGGTCCAGGAGAGGGAGAGCCGGCTGGTTGAATTCTGCCAGGGCGATATAAATAATCTTTCCTTGAGGAGCGTGTTCCAGGCGGCGAAGGCAAAGGACGCGCTCGCCTGCGAACTCATAGAGCAGGGGGCAATACGCCTGGGGATAAAGACCGCCTTCCTGGTCAATCTGCTTAATCCCGATATGGTTATAATAGGGGGCGGTTTTGAGGAGGCCGGAGAGTTATTTCTGACCAAGCTGCGTTTCGCGGTAAATGAATGGGCTTTTAAAGAAATGACGGCCGATTTGAAGATAGTTTATTCTGACCTGGCGGAGAATGCCGTTGCGGTTGGCGCGGCAAGTTTAATTGTGCGCAGGGTATTCGCACAGTAAGGGGGGGTCGATGGACCAGAAGTCAAAAATCATAATAGTCATATTAGGCATACTAACGCTCATTTCTATTTTATTCGCAGCCAAGCTCAATAATGAAAAGCAGGCAGTGTTGAGGGAATATCAGGAAGAGAGGGAGGCCTGGGGGCTTAAGGAGGGCAAGCTGCGGCAAAATGCCGAAATCATAAAGAAGCAAAAAGACAGCCTTCAGGAGCGCGTTAACGCTATACAGAAGGAATTGGACAGCGCGGAGCGGGAGAAGGGCGAGTTCAGGTCTAAATATGACATTGTAGCCAGGGAGCGGGATGAGCTGGTCCGGAGATTGAAGGAGAAGCCGAAGGCGCCTGTTTCTTCGCGTTCCGCGGGTATGGGCTCTTCCGAAGCGCCGTCTTCAGTAAGCGATCAATATTGGGGAAGCGTGCTTAAAGATAAGGCGGCCCTGGAGTTTGATCTCGGCAATGTCAAGGACGAATATAAAAAACTGCGGCTGCACATAGAAGAGCTTACAAAGGAGAAGACCGAGCTTGAGCTGGAATTGACGAACCTTCAGCATAAGAATTCAGACCTCCAGCGGCGTTACGACTACAATGAGAAATTACTTGATTCGTTGAGTTCGGAGCTGGTCAGGGAGAAGAACGATAAGCAGGCCATAACAGCGCAGGTCAATGAAATAAGGAAGGAAAACGGGGTTTTGAGAAGGCAGCTTAAACTGGCGGTTGACGCGAAATTGAAGCTGCAGGAAAAGATAGTAAATATTGAGGAAGAAAAAGCGGTATTGAAGGATAAGGTTGAGGATGTTGAGACCGTAGCCATGGAAAAGCGGACCGCGCTGCAGGCCTCAGACGAGAAGCTTTCCAGGATCAAAGGCGGTCCGGCCGGCAGCGAAGCGGCTAAGACCGACGAGAAGGCGGTTGAGCTCTCGCCCATTGTAGTGCACGCTCCCGATGCCGCCGGCATACAGGTGTCCGGCAAAGAGATGGTGGGCAGGATCGCCGCCGTTGATGTGGAGCATAATTTTGTAGTCATTGACATCGGAGAAGACGCGGGGGTCGGCATCGGAATGGATTTTGAGGTTTATCAGAACGGCGAGCGCGTAGGCACGGCAAGGGTCATACAGACGCGCAAGTCAATTTCGGCGGCAGATATACTGCAGTCAACCAGGGAGATAAAAGCAGGCGACATTGTAAGATAGCCCTTCGTATCATATGGGTCCCTCCAAAAAGAAGATCTCAATTAAAGATGTGGCGCGCGCCTGTGGGGTGTCTATCACCACGGTTTCACGGGTGCTTAATAAAAGCGGGCCGGTAAGCAAGGCAAGCAAGGCGCGGATCGAAGAGGCGATAAAAGACCTTAAGTTTATGCCTTCCGCGGCTGCCAGGGCATTGGCGCGCGGAGAGGCCAACGCCATAGGCCTGGTTATCCCGCATTATGAAGGGATATTTTATTCTTATTATGCCCTGGAGATAATAAAGGGCGTGGGCACGATGTGCGACGTGATGAAGTTTGACCTGCTGCTGCACATTACCGGTTCAGGCTCTTTTCTAAGCACCGGTTCAGTGGCAGGGGTGATATTCGCCGATGTGATCAAGAACAGGGGCCAGCTTGAATCGGCGCTGAAAGAGAATATCCCGGCGGTCGTAATAAATAATTTTGTGCAGGACCTTGCCGTAAGCTGCATTGCCATAGACAATGAGAAAGGCGCGTATACGGCGGTAAAATACCTTATAGATCTGGGGCATAAGAAAATAGCGCATATTACCGGCGACCTGATAACCCAGGCGGCCTCAGAGCGCCTTAAGGGGTACAGGCGGGCGCTTGAGGGTGGCAATATAGCATACAATGAGGGTTACGTTATCAAGGCGGACTATTCGCGCGGCGCGGCGCGCACCGCGATGGAGGCGCTGCTTGATCTGGGCCATCCCCCTACGGCGGTATTCGTCGCCTCTGACTCTATGGCGCTTGAGGCGATAAACGTTATATACGAAAGAAAGCTGGATGTGCCGAAAGATATTTCAATTATCGGATTTGACGATGATCCTTCCGGGCTCTACGGCAAGGTCGCCCTCACTACGGTAAGGCAGCCGTTTGCCGCTATGGCGCAGGAGGCGGTGAAGGAACTCAGGAAATACATCAGCGAAGGCGCTGCCAGGGTGAAAAAGGTGCGGCTGCCGGTGGAGTTGGTGGTAAGGGATTCCTGCCGCCAGATATCGTAGTATAATTAAAATAGAACACAACATATAGTATATTTTCCCTTGACAGGAGGCCATCCGGCCGTTATACTGTGGTTCATCACCATTAGATAACTCCCAAAAAATAAGGAGAACAAGATATGCCGCTTGAGCTTTCGGAGAACTCGCTCAAAGTTTTGAACAGAAGATACCTTGTTAAGGATCCTTCGGGCAGGTGTGTTGAGACCCCTGAAGAGATGTTCCGGCGGGTGGCGCGCGCCGTTGCCTCGGCAGACGTTCTATACGGCAGGCCGCCGGAAGAGATCTTGAGGACAGAGGAAGAGTTTTATTCCGCGATGTCCGCTTTGGAATTTATGCCTAACTCGCCGACCCTGATGAATGCCGGCAAGGATATGGGCCAGCTTTCCGCCTGCTTTGTGCTTCCTATTGAGGATTCAATGGAGTCAATTTTTGAGACGTTGAAAGCGGCAAGTTTAATACATAAATCCGGCGGCGGCACGGGGTTTTCCTTTTCCAAACTGCGCTCTAAAAACAGCGTGGTGAGGTCCACCGGAGGCATCGCCTCCGGCCCCGTATCGTTCCTTAAGGTATACGATGCCGCGACCCAGGCAGTCAAGCAGGGGGGGTCCCGGCGCGGGGCGAATATGGGCATATTAAGGGTTGACCATCCGGACATCCTTGAGTTTATCGCCTGCAAGGAGAGCGATAAAGACATCACAAATTTTAATATTTCGGTCGCGCTTACAGACGATTTCATGAAGAAGCTTGAAAACGGCGAGGACTACGACCTTATAGAGCCGCGCACAAAACAGACGGCAGGGCGCCTTAACACAAAAAAGGTATTTGACCTGATCGTAAAGCAGGCGCATAAGAACGGCGAGCCCGGGATCGTTTTCATAGACAATATCAACAAAGACAACCCTACCCCAAACATAGGCAGCATTGAAAGCACCAACCCATGCGGAGAGCAGCCGCTTTTGCCCTATGAGTCCTGCAATCTGGGATCCATCAACCTGGCCAGATTATATAAGAAGGATTCTTTAAGCGGCAGATGCGAGGTTGACTGGGAGAGGCTGCGCGTAACTGTGCGCGGGGCAGTGCATTTTCTTGATAATGTCATAGACATCAATAAATTCCCCCTGCCCCAGATAGAAGAGAATACGAAACTGACGAGGAAGATAGGGCTGGGTGTCATGGGATGGGCCACATTATTGATACGATTAGGTATACCTTATGATTCCGAGGAGGCATTGCAGCTTGCCGAGACCGTGATGGCTTTTATCGCCAACGAGTCAAGGGCCGAGTCGGCGATGCTGGCCGAAGAACGGGGGGCATTCGCGGCGTTTATAGGCAGCGCGCTTTACGCAAAAGGCGGGGCGGCTAACAGGCAGCGCAACGCCACCCTGACCACTATCGCCCCGACGGGCACGATAAGCATTATAGCCGGGCCCTGTTCTTCCGGTATCGAGCCGTTATTCGCGGTAAGTTACTACCGCAACGTTATGGATAATGATAAGCTTGTTGAGGTCGATCCTTTGTTTGAAGAGACCGCCAAGGAGCGCGGGTTTTATTCCCGCCAACTGATGGAGAAGGTGGCGGAGTCCGGCTCAGTGAAACATATAAATGAAGTGCCGGAAGACGTGAGGCGGCTGTTTGTCACCGCGCACGATATCTCTCCGGAATTCCACATAAGGATGCAGGCCGCGTTCCAGAAATACGTGGACAACGCCACTTCAAAGACGGTTAACTTCCCCAACAGGGCGGCCGAGAAGGATGTGGCAGGGGTATATCTGCTTGCCTATAAATTGGGGTGCAAAGGCGTGACCATTTATCGCGACGGAAGCAGGGATGAGCAGGTATTGAATATAGCCAGAAAGAAAGACGAGGATAAAGCGCAGCCCGCCTCCGCGTCCAAGGAGAGGTATGACATATCTCCCCGCCCCAGGCCGGAGGTCACTCAGGGCACGACCACGAAGGTCCCTACCGGCTGCGGTAATTTTTACATAACCATTAACTCCGACGAACAGGGTAAGCCGTTTGAGCTTTTTACTCATATGGGCAAGGCCGGCGGCTGCGCCGCGTCCCAGCTTGAGGCGATAGGCAGGTTGGTATCACTGGCGTTCCGCTCAGGCATAGAGGTCAAGTCCATTATAGAGCAGCTAAGGAACATACGCTGCCCTTCGCCTTCCTGGGAGAAGGGCGTGCGCATATTTTCCTGCGCGGACGCGATGGCGAGGGTGATCGAGCGCCGGCTGGTCAATGGTCAGATCAAAGAAGAAAAAGACGACGGCCTTAGCAACAATCTGTCTGTGTTTGAGGAGCAACAGGCGCAAAAGCGCGTCGCGACCATAGTGGGCGTTTGCCCTGATTGTGGAGGCGCGCTTATGCATGAGGAAGGGTGCGTGAAGTGTCCTTCCTGCGGATTCACAAAGTGTTGATATGCGAAAGATATTCTACATAGTATTGGATGGCTTAGGCGATTTGCCGATCAAGGAACTCGGCGACAAGACACCGCTTGAGGCGGCCTTTACCCCTAATATGGACAGGCTGGCCCAGATGGGCAGAACCGGCATTGTGTATACGGTAGGCAAGGGCATCGCGCCGGAATCGGATATCGCGGTCATAAGCCTGCTGGGGTATGACGCGCACAAATACTATACGGGAAGGGGGCCGCTTGAATGTTTCGCGGAGGGCGTCGCGGTCAACCCGGGAGACGTGGCATTCAGGGTGAACTTTGCCACGGTGGATGACGACGGCGTAAATATAAAAGACAGAAGGGTGGGCAGGAACCTTACTACCGAGGAGGCGTCGTCGCTTTCCAGAGAGATAAATTCCAAAGTCACGCTTTCTGAAGGCGTGTTTGAATTTAAGAACACCATAGGCCATAGGGGTGTCTTGGTCATAAGGGGAATGCGTTCTAAATTATCCGGCTGGCTAACCAATACAGACCCGGCGTATGACAGGGAAGGGGTGTTTGGCGTTGCCAAGGAGAAATTTGAGAACAAGGTTCAGGAGTCCTCGCCCATGCCCGGATACGAGGATTCAAAAGAGGCGCAGACGGCAGCGCGGCTTTTAAATGAGTTTACCAGATTATCTATCAAGGCGCTTAATGATTCGGCGGTGAATAAGAGGCGGGTTTCGGAAGGCAAGATGCCGGGTAATGTTATCTTGAGCCGCGACGCGGGAGACCATCTTCCGGAGTTTCCCCCTATAGGTTCGTTTTATAACTTAAACGTGGGTTCATTTGTGGAGATGCCGGTTGAGAAAGGCATCGCCCTTCTCACAGGCATCAAGATAGTGGATGTCCCCAAGAGGACAGGCCACAGCGATGTGGATTACGCTGCCTGGGCAAAGATAGCGCATAATGCCATAGAGGCCCACGACGCCCTGTATATCCATATCAAAGGCCCGGATGAGCCGGCGCACGACGGAAAATACGAGCTTAAAAAACAATCCATTGAAGAGATAGATAAGTTCTTCTTCAGTGAACTGCTTAAAAATATCGATTTTAAGAATTCCATAATCGCGGTGACCGCTGATCATTCCACGCCCTGTAAACTTAAAGCGCATTCCTCTGACCCCGTGCCGCTTTTAACCGCGGGCGGCCCTATAAAGGCCGACGGCTCAATGAGCTTCTCGGAGAAGGCAGCCAGAGAAGGCAGCATCGGAGAGCTCAAGGGTGTTGAGATCATGCCCCTCCTTGTAAAGCTGGCCAAAGAGTAATATAATAAATCCGAATAAATTTCCAATGACCAATTACCAATGCCAAATAAATGCTCAATTACCCAAGGTCCAATTGGGAATTGACTAATTGGTCATTTATTGGGATTTGGGAATTGGCTAATTGGTAATTGACGACAAATAATATGTATGATGTCATAGTCATCGGCGCCGGGCACGCAGGTATTGAATCTGCATTAGCTGCATCAAGGATGGGTTGTAATACCCTGCTGGTTACCTTGAGATTGGAGCAGATCGGCCATATGTCCTGCAATCCCGCGATCGGCGGTGTAGGCAAGGGCCAGCTGGTAAAGGAGATAGACGCCCTGGGCGGGGAGATGGCAAAGGCGGCAGATGCCTGCGGACTGCAGTTCAGGATCTTAAACGCGTCAAAGGGGCCTGCTGTCTGGTCAAGCCGGGCCCAGATAGACCGCTTTCGGTATAAAGAATATATGAGAAAGGCCCTGGGAAAACAAAGCAACATCTGCCTTAAACAGGCGGAGGTCATATCCCTGCTGGTCAAAGGCAGCAGCGTAAACGGCGTCAGGACTAAAGATGAAGAGATATTCTCAAAAACGGTTGTTATCGCGCCCGGAACATTCTCCGGAGGCAAGATCCATATAGGCTTGAGGAATTTTCCCGGAGGCAGGCAGGATGAAGAGGCGGCCATGGGATTATCCGAGTCATTGAGGTCCCTGGGGTTTGGGATCATGCGTTTTAAAACAGGCACCTGCGCCCGGCTTGATAAGGCGACGATAGATTTTTCCCGTCTCAAGATCCAGGAAGGCGATGCCGACCCCAGGCCGTTCTCTTTTACCAATAAGGGGCTTAAATTAAAACAGGCGCCTTGTTATATAACATATACAAACGAACGCACGCACAAGATCATCCGCGACAACCTGAAGTATTCGCCTCTTTATACAGGCCTGATAAAGGCAACGGGTGTGCGTTATTGCCCGTCCATTGAAGATAAAGTAGTGAAATTCCCCGACAGGGTGAGGCACCAGGTTTTCCTTGAGCCGGAAGGCAGAGAGGATAACCGGATCTACCCTAACGGCATATCCACAAGTTTACCTGAAGAGGCGCAGGTTGAAATGGTCCATTCCATAGAAGGGCTGGAACATGCCGGGATCATAGATTTCGGATACGGCATAGAACACGACGTCGTGGACCCCAGGGAAAATCTGCCAAGTTTAGAGACAAAGCGCGTAAAAAATCTCTATCTCGCCGGCCAGATAAACGGGACGACCGGTTACGAAGAGGCGGCTGCCCAGGGCCTGATCGCCGGGATAAACGCCGCCTTAACGGTAAAGGGCAAAGGCCCTTTTGTATTGGAAAGGTCGCGGGCCTACATAGGCGTTTTAATAGACGACCTTACCACAAAAGGCACTGATGAGCCCTACCGCATGTTTACCTCGCGGGTAGAATACCGGCTCCTGTTGAGAGAGGACAACGCCGATATAAGGTTAAGAGAGATGGGGTTTGGGCTCGGCCTTGTAAGCAGGGAGGAATACAGAGAGACCCGGGATAAAATAAAGGCGGTAAAGGAAGGCACAGAGGCGCTAATGTCAAGCAGGATAAAGCCGACGCGGGAGGTTAACTCAAAGCTTAACTCATTCGGCAGCCCGGCCTTGAGAAAAGAGGTTACGCTCGCGGAATTGCTGAAGCGCCCGCAGATAGACCTGCGCAGATTACGGGAGCTGGATTGCCGGGGCTTGCGCCTCGATGAAAGGGCGGCATTTTTAATTGAAACGGAAATGAAATACTCCGGGTTCATCGAGAGGCAAAAGGCGGAGGTTGAACGCTTCCGCCACCTGGAAAAGATAAAGGTCCCGGCGGGCATGGATTATAACGGGCTCAACGGCCTTTCACGCGAGATCAGGGATAAATTGGGCAGGGTAAGGCCGCTGTCTCTGGGGCAGGCGCTGCGTATACCCGGGGTCACGCCCGCGGCGGTCGCGGTGTTGATGGTGTGGATTAAGAAGATTGGTTTGAAAGATAGCGAAAAGCGTAAAACGAAAAGCGCAAAACTAAAGTGTAAAGCTTAAAACTACAGAACAAAAAACTTTAAACTTTAAGTTTTAGTTTTACGCTTTGCGCTCTACGCTCTACGTTTGTTGAGTGATATGGATACTACGAATAATTACAATCTGCTCAAAGAGAAGGCGATGGAGCTTGGGGCGCGGCTGTTCGGCGTGGCGGATATATCCGGGGTAAAGAATGAATTTACTATCGCCGCCGCTGTCTTAGAGAAATTAGACAGGGCTGTGTGCCTGGGGGCCGCGCTGTCAGGGCCGATACTGGATGAAATAGAAGACCACCCCACCAAACTTTATTTTCATCATTACCGCGCTGTCAATATGATGCTTGACCAGATTGCATTGAGGCTGTCAGGTTTGATATCCGGCAGGGGTTTTTCCGCGTTACCCATACCCGCTTCTCAGATCCTGGATTGGGTAAAACAGAGCGCGCATCTTTCTCATAAAAAGATCGGTTACCTCGCGGGCCTGGGCTGGATCGGCAGGAATAACCTTCTGGTAAACAGGCAGTTGGGCAGCCGGTTCAGGATCGTTACCATTCTTACCGATATGCCGCTTAAGTCGGACAGCCCGGCCGCGGATGGCTGCGGGGACTGCCGCGCCTGCATACAGGCCTGCCCCCGAGGGGCCATAAAGCAAAGACGGGAAGATTTTGATCACACCGCTTGTTTTGAAAAACTGAAGGAGTTTCAAAACAGCGGCCTGGTCGGCCAGTATATCTGCGGGGTGTGTGTGAAGGCCTGCAAGGGAAGATATTGACTATACCCGATTTTCCGATTACAATATTGCTATGGCTCAGACAAAGGATAAAATAGAGGCGCTTTATAAGATAGGCAAGGCGATCACCTCCGACCTTTATTTAGAGGATATCTTGAAGCTGATCGTCACTGTCACCGCCCAGGCGATGGGCTCAAACGTCTGTTCGCTTATGTTGATAGATGAAAAGCAGAAGGTGCTGGCCATAAGGGCGTCCCAGTCAATTTCGGAAGGATACAACAAAAAGGGGCCGCTCAGGATCGGCGAAGGCGTGGCAGGCAAGGTTGTCCTGAGCAAGAAGCCGCGCACGGTCTATAATGTCCTTGAAGACAAGGACTACAAGTTTAAAGATATCGCCGGGAAAGACGGCCTGGTGTCGCTTTTGTGCGTCCCGATGATGGTCAAGAATAAGGCCATAGGCGCGCTCAACCTGTATACTTCAAAGCCGCATAAATTTACAGAGAGCGAGATCGAGATATTGACCACGGTGGCAAACCAGGCGGCTCTGGTCATTGAAAATACCGAGCTGATGGTAAAGACCAAGGTCATTCAGGAGGAGCTTGAGAGCCGCAAGCTTATTGAAAGGGCAAAAGGGATATTAATGAAGCAGAAGGGGCTGTCGGAGGAAGAGGCATACAAAGTAATGCAGCGGCATTCAATGGACAGCAGGAAATCAATGCGGCAGATCGCCGAGGCAGTAATACTGAGCGCGGAGATAAAATAGCGACCACACAGTGGAGCCAGGAGGCAAGATAATGCGGCAGAAGACCAAGATTCTCATTGTGGATGACGAGCAGGACATTTGCGATATAACCAGGTCCTTCCTGGAAAAGAGGGGCTATGAGGTATTGGCCGCGCAGGATAAGGACGCGGCGTTGGACATATTCCGCAGCTTTTCTCCCGCGGTTGTCCTTCTGGACATCAAGCTGGGGAGCTCTTCGGGGATGGATGTATTGAAAGAGATCAAAGAGGAAAGCCCGCGGACCCGCATCCTGATGCTTACCGGACTACAGGATGAAGAGAATATCAGGAGGGCAAAGGAATTGGGCGCGGATGATTATATAAACAAGCCGTTCACCCTTGATTTTCTGGAAAAGGTGGTCCTGCATAAGATCTCGCTGATGGCCTTGAAGGATTCGCAATAATGAAGAAAAGCGGCGTTAAGCGCAGGATGATCAGTTGGATCAAGGGGCAGCTAAGGCAGTCAGGCGCGCGGGGAGTGGTTATAGGGCTCTCAGGCGGAGTGGATTCTTCGGTAGCGGCTGCCCTGGTGAAGGAGGCGGCAGGCAGGAATAACACCCTGGGTTTGATCATGCCCTGCCACAGCAATATCGCCGACTTCAGGGACGCCAGGATCGCGGCAAAGAAAATCGGCATAAAGACCAGGACCGTGGATCTATCGGAGATATTTGACAGATTGGTGAGGATCCTGCCTGCCGGAGGCAGTATGGCCGCGCATAACCTGAAGCCGCGGCTGCGCATGATCACGCTCTATTATTTTGCCAATAAATACAATTATTTAGTGTGCGGCACAGGCAACAAATCCGAAATTATGATGGGTTATTTTACCAAATACGGAGACGGCGGAGTGGATATACTGCCCCTGGGAGACCTGCTTAAGTCGGAGGTAAGGACGCTGGCGGAGGAATTGGGCATCCCCCGCCATATCATTTATAAACCTCCCAGCGCGGGCCTGTGGCTGGGGCAGACAGATGAAGGCGAGATGGGCATAACCTACAGGGAGTTAGACGGCATCTTAGAATGTTTAGAAAATAAAAAGAGGCCGCCCGTTTCCAAAGGCAAGGCGGCGAAGGTTAAAGGCGCTATCAGGAGATCAGGGCACAAGAGGCGCATGCCTGAGATCTTCCATATAAAGTGAGGAGGGTTTGATGGACGAGATACTGGAGGTTTTGGAGAAGGACGCGCGCACCACGCCCGAGGATATAGCCAGGATGCTGAAGAAAAAGCCGGCAGAAGTAAAGGCAAAGATCGGGAAATACGAAAAGTCGGGCATAATATTAAAGTACAAGACGGTTATTAATAAAGACCTTATCAATGACGATGATTCCAATGTCAGGGTTTTGATAGAGGTCAATATTACCCCTCAGAAGGACGCGGGTTTTGATAAGATCGCGGAGCGCATATATTCTTTTCCGGAGGTTACAAGCTGTTATCTGATCTCCGGCACCTACGACCTTCTGGTGGTTGTGGAAGGCAGGAATATCAATACTGTGTCCAATTTTGTCGCTGAGAAGCTTTCCTGCCTTGAGAACGTGCGCGGCACGGTCACGCATTTCCTGTTAAAGAAATACAAGGAAGACGGGGTCGTGTTGAAGCAAAGGCAGGAGAATAAGAGGATAGCGATATCATATTAAATGAAAAATATTGTATCTAAGAAAGTCGCGCAACTCGCTCCTTCAGGCATAAGGGTGTTCTTCGACCTTGTGCTGGGCATGGAGGACGTTATATCACTGGGCGTAGGCGAGCCGGATTTCGTCACGCCCTGGCAGATACGCGAGGCGGGCATTTATTCGCTGGAGCAGGGGTTTACCTCATATACCTCCAACAAGGGGCTTTATAAGCTGCGGCTGGAGATAAGCCGTTACCTGAAGAACAATTACGGCGTAGTTTATTCTGCCGATGATGAAATACTTATTACGGTGGGGGTAAGCGAGGCGATGGACCTGTGCCTGCGCGCCATTATCAACCCCGGGGATAAGATCCTGGTGCCGCAGCCGAGTTACGTTTCTTACGGCCCTATGGCGGAGCTGGCAGGCGGCATACCTATATATATAGATACCGAAGGCGACGGCTTCAAGCTTACGCCTGAGAATCTGGAGAAGAGCATAGACAGAAAGACAAAGGCGATCATATTTAATTATCCCGCTAATCCCACGGGCATATCCTATACCAGAAAGGAACTGGGCCGGTTGAATAAAGTCCTGCTTAAGCACGATGTCTTATGTATCAGCGATGAGATATACGCCGACCTTACCTATGATTTTGAGCATACGCCTTTTGCCACGTTGAGCGGAGCGAGGAATAATACCCTCTACCTTAACGGATTTTCCAAATCATACGCCATGACCGGCTGGCGCGTGGGTTTTGCCTGCGGCCCCAAAGATATTATCGCGGCTATGACCAAGATCCACCAGTATACGATCATGTGCGTCCCTATAACCGGACAGATGGCTGCCTGCGAGGCGCTGCATTCCGGCAGAAAATCGGTGGAAGAGATGAAGCGCGAATACAAAAGGCGCAGGGAGTTTGTGTTGGCCGAGCTCGGTAGATCAGGCCTTGAATACGTGGAGCCGCAGGGGGCGTTTTATGTGTTTGTTTCGCTTAAGAAAACAGGGCTTAAGTCCCTGGAGTTCGCGCAGGGGCTTTTAAAGAAAAAAAAGGTCGCCGTTGTGCCGGGCACTGCCTTTGGACGGGAATTTGACGGTTATATACGCATGTCATACGCCTCAAGTTTTCAGGACCTGAAAGAGGCGCTGCGCAGGATAGGGGAATTTCTCAGGGGTGTATGAAATCAACGATAATCTTTGCCGCTCTTTGCGCCGCGCCGTAGGGTTTGAGCATTTCTTTTATTTCCTGCAGCTGGCGCCTGATAGATATGATCCTTTCCGGGTCGGAAAGGATGCCCACCGATTCTTTGGCGATCTTTTGCGCTGTCGCGTCTGACTGTATCAGTTCGGGCACGATGCGCCCTCCGGCGACCACGTTTACCAGCGCGATATCCGGTATCCTGACCAGGCACCTGGCGATAAATGAGGTAAGCAGGGAGGTCTTGTAAACCACTACCATCGGCCTTTCCATTATAGCTACTTCCAGGGTCGCCGTTCCCGAGGCAACGATACAGAAATCGGCTATATTTATTCCGTCGTATGTATTGCCCTCAAGCAGGCTTACCCGTAAGCCGGATCTGGAGATAGCCCCCTCAAATATTTCTTTTGCTACCGCCTCGGATCTTAGTATCACGAACTGCGTGGGAGGTATTGTTTTATTTATTAACTTTGCCGCCTCCAGCATGACAGGCAGCAGTTTCTTTACCTCCTGCTGCCTTGAGCCGGGCAGGAGCGCCACGGTTATTCTTTTAAAGGAAAGGCAGAGACGGGTGAACGCCTCTTCTTTATTCATGGACGGCCTGACTATGTCAAGCAGGGGGTGGCCCACGTATTCCGCCTCAATGCCTTCTTCTTCGTAGAATTCCTTTTCAAACCGGAATACCACCAGCATTTTATCTACGAATTTGCGTATCGCCTTTACCCGTCCCCTGTGCCAGGCCCAGACCTGCGGGGAAATGTAATAGACGGTCCTTATCTTTAACCGCTTGAGTTGTTTCGCCAGCGCGAGGTTAAACCCCGGATAGTCAACCAGCACAACGCAGTCAGGCCGGATCGCCCGGGCTTCTTTGAGGAACAGCTTGAACGCGCCTCGGAATTTCCCCAGGTTTCTTAATACTTCCTGGAATCCTACCACCGCGATCCTGGTGAGGTCGTAATAGACGCGCGCCCCCGCCTGTTCCATGCGTTCTCCGCCCAGGCCGGAGAATTGCGCCGACGGCTCAAGTTCCCTGAGCGCCTTTATCAGGTGCGCGGCATGCATATCGCCGGATGCCTCGCCGGCAACTATCATTATCTTTTTGTCAGCCATCGCGTATCTTCTTCTGGATCTTCAACGCCACAGCCAGCGCCTGCCGGCCTTCCTTCCCGGATATCAGGGGCTGGCATTTATGAGCGACGCAGTGGACAAATGACTCCAATTCTTTCTTCAGGGGTTCTTCCTTTTCAATGGGCAGGTCTTGTTTGGATATGGAGCCGCCTTTTTTCGTGTAGAGGGTCGCCTCCGCCGCTTTGTAATCAAGGGAGATGTAGGCCTGCGGCAGAAAGATGCGGATCTTTCTCATCCATTCCTCCGATACCCTGCTGGCCGTAAGGTTGGCTACGCAGCCGTTCTTAAAACTGATACGCGCGTTGGCAATGTCTTCATATTCGCTCAGCACTTTAACGCCTACGGCGTCTATCCTCTTTATGGGGGAGTTTATCAACCCTAAAATGATATCTATATCGTGTATCATAAGGTCCAGCGTTACGCCTACGTCCAGGGAGCGGTTGGGGAAGGGAGAAAGCCGGTGCGCCTCTATAAATTTGGGCTCTTTGATCATATCCTTGACCGCGGCAAAGGCGGAATTAAACCTTTCCACGTGGCCCACCTGGAGTATGGCCTTATTGTTCCTGGCGATCTTGACCAGCGCGTCCGCTTCTTTGAGGGTCAGCGTGATAGGTTTTTCCACAAGGCAGTGTACCCCGCGTTTAAGGAAATATTCGGCAACCTCGTAGTGCGTTGAGGTAGGGGTGGCTACGCTTACCGCGTCCACGGTTTGGGGTATTTCTCTGTAGTTGTGAAATGCCCGCGTTAAGAACTCGCAGGCGGCGGAGTCGGCCTTTTGCCCGTCAACGTCGCATACCCCTGCCAGGCCGACGTTTCCAATTTCTTTATATTTCCGCAGGTGCAGCCTGCCCAGCCGGCCGGCCCCTATCACGGCTATGTTAATTTTGTCAGGCATAATTCATCATCATAACAAATACCTTGTGGAAAGTCAACATATCTGATATAATCAAGCAGCCATGAAAGATTATATGAGGTTTTTGCGTTTTCTCAGGCCGCATAAAGGGACTCTCGGCTTAGCCGTATTGTTTATGGCGATTTCCAGCTTATTTGACTGGGTTTCTATCGCCATGTTTGTGCCCGTAGTGGACAAGGTCTTCAATAACGGCAAGATCGTTTTCCCTGTGGGGCTGCCTTCCGGCATGGAGAAGCTGATCTCGCTTATTAACTCTATGTCCCAGATGGAGTTGCTGAGGATCATCATCCTGATCATGCCCGTTTTATTTTTACTAAAGGGCCTGTTTAATTTCTTATATTCCTATTATATGTCCGATATAGGGCAGTTGTGCGTGCGCGATATCCGTAACCGCCTTTACGAGAAGATCCAGGGCTTATCGCTGGAGTATTTTATCAAGAAGCGCACAGGCGAGCTCATTTCCAGGATCACCAATGACGTGAAGCTGGTGGAGAACGCCCTTTCCTACGGCACGACGGACCTGGTGTATCAGTCGTTTCTGGTGGTTGTTTTTTCCTTCACCATATTCTATATACACTGGAAACTGGCTTTAGTATCGCTTTTGCTTCTTCCCATGGTCGCGCTGCCCATCATTAAGGTCGGCAAGGTGCTGCGTAAGATCTCCCGGCGCTCCCAGGACAAGATGGCGGATATAAACTCGCTTTTAGTTGAGACGATAAGCGGCGCGCGGATAGTGAAGGCATTTTGCATGGAAGACCATGAAATAGAGAAGTTTAGAAGCCAGAATCAGGGTTATTATAAGCTGTCAATGAAGTCCATCAAGCGCACGCTCTTGTTGAGCCCGGCGACGGAATTGATCGGCGTAATATTCGGCGTATTTATCCTGGCATGGGTCGGCAAAGATGTGATTTCCGGGAAGATCTCTTTCGGCGTGTTCGGCTTATTCCTGGGTTCGCTTTTCTCTCTGATCAGGCCGCTTAAAAAGTTGAGCCAGGTCAGCACGTTAAACCAGCAGGCGCTGGTGGCTTCAAGCAGGGTTTACGATGTGCTGGATACTGTTTCCACAGTCGCGGAAGGGCCGCAAGCGCCCTTGCTGGCAGTCATCAAGCATAAGATAGTGTATGAAGGGGTCAATTTCAGCTACGGCTCACAGCCGGTGCTTGAGGATATCAACATAGAGATCAAGAAGGGAGAGGTGCTCGCGATAGTAGGCAAAAGCGGCGTAGGCAAGTCCACCCTCGTCGATCTATTGCCGAGGTTCTACGACCCCGGCCGCGGCCGTATTCTTATTGATGGCGTGGATATACGCGGCGTATCCTTGAGGTCTCTCAGGGGGCAGATGGGCATTGTTACCCAGGAAACAATACTTTTTAACGATACGATAAGGGAGAACATTGCCTACGGCAGGAAGGACGCGAAAGACGCTCAGATCATGGAGGCGGCAAAGAAGGCGCATGCCCATGAGTTCATAGAGTCGCTTCCCGACGCGTATGATACGCTTATCGGAGACAGGGGGGCTAAGTTATCAGGAGGCGAAAAACAGCGTTTATGCATAGCAAGGGCGTTGCTTAAGGACCCGCCCATACTTATTCTGGATGAGGCCACTTCTCAGCTGGACAGCACGTCCGAAAGGATAGTGCAGGAGGCGCTGGATACGCTTATTGCCGGCAGGACGGTTTTTATTATCGCCCATCGGCTTTCAACCGTGAGGAGCGCGGACAGGATCATCGTGCTTGACGCGGGCAGAATAGTTGAGCAGGGCAGCCACGAAGAACTGCTGGGTCAAAACGGCCTATACAAGCAATTATATTCCCTCCAGGAAATAGGATAATCCGCCTACGCCACATCAATGGGTAAATGATGGTAGGGCTTCGGCGGATTAATCCTCCGAAGCTCTACCATCGTTAGCAATTTGATGAGCGAAGGAGGATAATCCCCGCTTAATGGCAAAATTCAGGGAAAAATCTTGCATATTAGGTTTTTTTTGGTATAATTTATAAAATATAGTCAAATAAACTAAAATCAAGGAAGAAGCGTTAGTAAAGCAGATTCTTTGAAGGAGGGAGGCGTTTTGTCAGACGAATTACTTAAAAAACTGTTAGAAGCAGGGGTTCATTTCGGCCATCAGAAGAAGAGGTGGAACCCCAAGATGAAGAAGTTCATCTTTGGCCAGAGAAGCGGCATATATATAATCGACCTGGAAAAAACGGTGGATTGCCTTAATGCCGCGAGGGATTTCCTGATGGACCTGGCTGCCAAAGGCGAAGGGCTCCTTTTTGTCGGCACAAAACATCAAGCGCAGGAGATAGTTAGAAAAGAGGCCGAGCGCTGCGGGGTGTTTTATGTGGTCAACAGATGGCTTGGCGGGCTGCTTACCAATTTTGCCACCGTAAGAAGGAGTATCGGCAGACTTAACGAGCTGGAGAAAATGAGGGAAGACGGCACCTTTGATATGCTTTCCAAGAAGGAGGTGTCGCAGCTGACCAAAGAGCTCGAGAAGTTAAAGAAGAATTTTTCCGGGATAATTAAAATGGAAAAGATGCCGGCAGCGATATTTATGATAGACACGAAGAAAGAAGAGACGGCGGTGAAAGAGGCGAGGAAGCTGGGTATACCCATCGTAGCTTTAATAGACACAAACTCCGACCCTGAACTGGTGGATTATCCCATACCGGGCAACGACGACGCTATGAAGTCGATCAGCATAATCACCTCTTTGGTAGCCGACAGCGTTGCCGAAGGCCGCAAGAAGTTCCTTTCTTATCTGTCGCAGGAGGGCGTGCGCATGGAGAAGGGAAGCGAGGCCCCGGCGGAGCCAACGGAGCCCGCGGTTGAAAAGCCCGAGTTGGAAATAGACGCGGAGGCGCTGCTCGAAGAGGAAAAAAAGAAGGAAAAGATCGCGAAGAAGTTAAGGGCGCAGGAAGATGAAGAGAAGGCCAGGGAAAGGAAGGGTAAGAAATAATGAATATCAGCTTGGATTTAATCAAACAACTCAGGGAGAAGACATCCGCGGGCGTGGCCGACTGCCGCCGCGCGCTGGAAGAGGCCGAAGGAGACATAAAAAAGGCGGAGCAGATATTGCGTAAGAGGGGGCTGGAGATGGCGGCGAAAAAAGCCGACAGGTCGGCCAAACAGGGCCTTATCGCCTCCTACGTGCATCATGACCACAAGACAGGCGTTTTGCTTGAGGTCAACTGCGAGACGGATTTCGTGGCAAGAAACGAAGACTTTCGGCACTTTGTGAAGGACATTACCATACAGATAGCGGCCGCGGCGCCTTTATATATAAAGAAGGAAGACGTGCCAAAGGAGGCGCTGGCCGATGTTGATAAGAAAGATGAATTCTTCAAGGCGCACTGCCTGATGGAACAGCCGTTCGTGAAGGACGGCTCCGTTATCATTAAGGATTACCTTGGCTCTGTTATAGGCAAGCTGGGAGAGAACATAGTAGTAAAGAGATTCGCGCGTTATAAGTTGGGGGAGCGGGCATGATCAAGCACAGGCCGCTTTATAAGAGAGTGGTGCTTAAGTTAAGCGGTGAGGCCCTGCAGGGAAAGGGCCAGCACGGCATTGACGAAAGAGTGCTTAATTCCATCGGCAGGCAGCTGAAAGACATAAAGGATCTGGGGGTTGAGGTGGCCGTGGTTTTGGGCGCGGGGAATATCTTCAGGGGCCAGGAAAATACCGGGAGGCAGGGCCTGGACATGGACAGGTCTGTGGCGGATTACATGGGGATGCTGGCCACGGTCATAAACGGGCTGGCGCTTCAGGACGTCTTGGAGAAATTGAATATGCCCACCCGGCTTATGACCGCCATAGAGATGCACCAGATCGCCGAGCCGTATATACGCAGGCGCGCTGTTCGGCATCTGGAAAAGGCAAGGATAGTCATTTTTGTCGCCGGCACAGGCAACCCTTATTTTACCACCGACACCGCGGCAGCGCTTCGCGCTATGGAGATAAACGCGGACGCTATCTTAAAAGCGACCAAGGTGGACGGGGTCTATTCCGCCGACCCGATGAAGGCCAGGAATGCCAGAAAGTTCTCTTCCCTGAAATATATTGATGTGCTTAAGAGGGGGCTTAAGGTCATGGATGCCACTGCCGTGAGCCTTTGCATGGATAATAAACTG
Organism: Candidatus Omnitrophota bacterium; assembly: GCA_028707125.1. Taxonomy (NCBI): domain Bacteria; kingdom Pseudomonadati; phylum Candidatus Omnitrophota; species Candidatus Omnitrophota bacterium. The sequence goes on along the minus strand of JAQTUX010000002.1, from coordinate 312,179 downwards.
CCGATAGTCGTCTTTAATCTCAACAAAGAGGGCAACATCAGGCGTGTGATCTTCGGGGAACGAATAGGGACGATCGTAAAATAACGGAGGCTATGCAGGATATGAATACCAGAGATATTTTGTCGGGCGCCGAAGAAAAAATGAGGAAAGCGGTTGATTCAGTCACCAGGTCATTTTCCGAGATCCGCACGGGCAGGGCGCACCCCGGACTGGTTGAGGGGCTGTTCGTGGATTATTACGGCACGCCCACATTGTTGAAGCAGATGGCGTCGATATCCGCTCCGGACGCCCACCTTATCGTAATACAGCCCTGGGACGCGTCTTCCATACCGGAAATAGAGAAGACCGTGCTCAAATCGAGCATAGGCGTCACGCCGGTTAACGACGGCAAGGTTGTGCGGCTTCCACTGCCGCAGCTTTCCAAGGAAAGAAGGGAGGAATTGGCAAAGGTAGTCAAAAAGATGGCCGAGGAAGGCAGGGTATCTTTGCGCACTATCAGGCGCGATATTAACGAGTCGATAAAGAAGACCGAACAGGACAAGGTGATCTCGGAGGACGACAGGTTCAAGGCGCAGGAAGAGGTCCAGAAGCTGACCGATAAGCATATTAAAAAGATAGACGAGATCCTGGCCGGTAAAGAAAAAGAGTTGATGGAGTTTTAGTTCTTTGAATAATCTGGGCCACTAGCTCATCCGGCAGAGCACCATCCTTTTAAGATGGCTGTGGGAGGTTCGAGTCCTCCGTGGCTCATTAGAATGCGGGGCGGATGGCGGAATTGGGATACGCGATAGCCTTAGGAGCTATTGGGGCAACCCTTGGAGGTTCAAATCCTCTTCCGCCCATAAAGGCAGAATTAAGAACTAAGAAAAAATTAAGGGGCAAAAGGGAATTTTTTTGTTGTTTGTTTTGGATGGGTTCATAGATGTCATCTTAGTTCTTAGCTCTTAATTCTTAGTTCTGCTTTACTGCGGGAGTAACTCAGTTGGTAGAGTGCGACGTTGCCAACGTCGTTGCCGCGGGTTCGAACCCCGTCTCCCGCTCTTAGATAAAAAAATACACAAGAGGAGGCTACTGTATGAAGGTCATGGATTTTCTCTCCAAGGATGCCATCAGCTGTGAGATCAAAAGCGCAAAGAAAGAGGATGTGATCAAGGAGCTCGTAGAGCTGCTCGTGAATAGCGGCGACATTGACAAGAAGAACCGCGGCAAGATAATAGAACTGCTTATGGCGCGGGAGGCGCTGGGTTCAACGGCCATAGGCCAGGGCATAGGCATACCGCACGCCAAGGCGGACTGCGTCGGTAAGCTGGTCGCGGCATTCGGTATTTCGCGCGGCGGCGTTGATTTTGATTCTCTGGACGGGGAGCCGGCGTACATATTCTTTCTGCTTCTTGCGCCGCAGGATTCCGCGGGCCCCCATTTAAAGGCGCTCGCCAAGATATCGCGCCTGCTCAAGGATAAATACTTCAGGGATACTCTGAAAAACTGCAAGGATGCCAAGTCAGTAATACAGGCCATTTCGCAGGGTGATGAAAAGAAGATTTGATATAATCAGGCCTTTTAAATGGCTCTACCCCGGCATGAGGGTGAAAAGATGGATAGTGCTGACCATCTTCGGCGTCTCTCTTATCGTCTTCGGCTCTGCCAAGTTCCTGTCGGAGATAGAATACGTATATAAGTTCATAGACGCGGCGCTGGTCACCTGCGGGCTCATCTTTTTGTACTTTGGCATAAAAAAGATGCTGCGTTCTTTCATAACATTATTTCTTCCCCAGAGCGATAAGGAACTTCTGGACATAATGTTCCGCACGAGATTGCTGCAACGCGGCCCGCGCATCGTGGTAATAGGCGGCGGCAGCGGTTTGTCGGTGATCCTCAGGGGGCTTAAGGAGTTCACCTCCAATATCACGGCTATCGTGACCGTTGCCGATGACGGCGGTTCTTCCGGCCGGCTCAGGGAGCAGTTTGATATACTGCCCCCGGGGGACATACGCAACTGTCTTGTGGCGCTGGCAGACGCTCCGGCGCTGATGCAGGACCTGTTCCAGTTCCGGTTTAATGCCGACAGCGAGTTCGCCGGCCACAGTTTCGGCAATCTGTTCATCACGGTCATGACGCAGCTTACCGGCGATTTTGACAAGGCAGTTAAGGAATCCAGCCGCGTGCTTGCCATAAGGGGCAAGGTTGTGCCCTCTACCTTGAATAAGGTTGTGCTTGTGGCGGAGCATAAGAATGGGGCCATTACGGAAGGCGAAGCAGAGATACCGAAAAAAGGCGTCGCGATAAAAAGAGTATATTTAAAACCGGACACCTCTACTGCCGCGCCCGAGGCGCTTAAGGCGATATCCGAGGCAGACGCGATAGTGCTGGGGCCGGGCAGTTTATACACAAGCATTATACCTAATCTTCTTATAAAGGATATAGTTGACGCGCTTCTGGTTTCACCGGCGCTTAAGGTTTACATATGCAATGTTATGACCCAGCCCGGAGAGACCGATAATTTCAGCTGTTACGACCACGTTAAGACGCTTATAGACCACAGCCACCCGAAGATCATAGACTATTGCGTAGTGAATAAGTCCAGGATACCTGAGGCGCTGCTGGAGAAATATAAAATGGAGAACTCCTACCCTATAACCGTGGACGCCAACCGCGTAAAGTCGTTAGGCTGCGGCGTGATCGAGGGAAATTTTGTCAGCGCCCTTGATTATGTGCGCCATGACCCGGAGAAATTGGGCAGGGTGGTAATAAATCTTGTGGCGGAAGAAGGTTAGTTATCGCTATGAAGTTATCCAGGAGGATAGTTATTAAGAACAAGCAAGGCCTGCACGCGCGGCCGGCCGCCCTGTTTGTGCAGGCGGCTAATAAATACGACTCCAGTATAAAGGTCAAGAAGGGCGGCGAGGAGGTAAACGGTAAGTCCATTATGGGCATACTTATGCTCGCGGCGGAGAAGGGCAGCCGTCTTGAGGTCACCGTTGAAGGAGAAGACGCGGATAAAGCGTTGGAAGAATTGGAAAGGCTGCTTACACAGGATGAATGAGATGGTCAAATTAAAAGGCATACCGGCCGCGCCGGGGATAACTTCGGGCCCGGCCTATATCCTGGGCAAGGAGGATTTTATCGTGCCGCGCTCTGCCATAGGCGCCGAACGCATCCCTTTTGAGATACAGGCATTGGAAGAGGCGCTTATTAACACCAGAAAAGAGATAGTATCGCTTCAGCGGAAGATCTCCGACGATATGGGCCAGGAGGCGGCGGAGATCTTTGACGCGCACCTGCTGGTGCTGGAAGACCGCATGCTCATAGAGGAGGTCATCTCCCGCCTGAAGAAGGAGCGCCTCTCGGTGGCATTTATATTTTCCGAGGTCTTAAAGAAGTATGTATCCGTGCTTTCGCGCACTAAAGACGAGTATCTCAGGGAGAGGATAGCGGACGTAAACGACGTCTCCAGAAGGGTGTTGCGCCACCTGTTGGGGGAGAAGAAAAGAGGGCTGGGAGATATAAAAGATAAGGTGATCGTGGTAGCGCATGACCTTTCTCCTTCGGATACCGCGGCAATGCACAAGCAGAACGTCTGCGCCTTTGTCACCGATATAGGCGGCAAGACCTCGCATACGGCGATCATGGCAAAGTCGCTTGAGATATCCGCGGTGGTAGGCGTGGAGGAGGCCACAAAGAAGATAGCGCACGGCGATATGCTGATAGTGGACGGCTCGGCGGGTATCGTGATCGTCAATCCGGACGAGAAGACGCTCAAGGAATATGTAAAGGAGCAGTCGCGCTATATTGAACTTACGCGCAGGTACTCTTCCTTAAGGGACCTGCCCCCGGAGACGCTTGACGGAAAGCGCGTGGAGATCGCCGCGAATATGGAATTGCCCGAAGAGCTGCCGTCGGTGATCGAGCACGGGGCGCGGGGCATAGGGCTTTACAGGACGGAGTTCTTCTATATGAACAGGAAGGGCCTGCCTTCGGAGGAGGAGCATTTCCAGGCGTATAAACATGTTGCCGAAAAGGTCAAGCCCCACCCCGTGATCATCAGGACGCTGGACCTGGGCGGGGATAAATTCGTGTCGCAATTAGAGGTGCCGCACGACATGCATCCGTTCCTTGGCTGGAGGGCGATAAGGTTCTGCCTGGCGCGGCCGGATATCTTCAAGGTGCAGCTTCGGGCGATATTGAGGGCGTCGGTCTACGGCAACCTTAAGCTTATGTATCCGATGATCTCCGGCATAGAAGAGCTGAAACAGACCAATTTGATCCTTGAAGAATGCAAGGCGGAACTGAAGAAGCAAAAGACACCCTTCAACGATAAATTGGAGGTCGGCGCGATGATAGAGGTGCCTTCGGCGGCGCTTACGGCAGACATCCTGGCAAAGGAGGCCTCTTTTTTCAGTATAGGCACCAATGACCTTATCCAGTATTCTCTGGCAATAGACAGGACCAACGAAAAGATCGCCTATCTTTATGAGCCGGCGCATCCGGCGGTGCTTAGGATGATAAAGAGCGTAATTGAAGCGGGGCATAACGCGGGCAGATGGGTGGGTATGTGCGGAGAAATGGCCGGCGACCCTTATTTTGTGCTGGTCCTTTTAGGGCTTGGCCTCGATGAATTCAGCATGCCCCCTGTTAATATACCGGAGGTAAAACAGGTCATAAGGTCGGTGACGATGAAAGAGGCGTCGGAGATCTCCCGTAAGGCGTTGACCTTTTCTACCGGCCGGGAAGTAGAGGATTTCATTCAGAAAAAATTTAAAGAGCTGTCTAAATGAAAGCGTTGATCCTTGCCGCAGGATATGCCACCCGGCTTTATCCTTTGACCAGGGACTTTCCCAAACCCCTGCTCAAGGTAGGCAGAAGGCCCATAATAGACTACATAGTCGGGAAAATAGAAGGTGTTAAAGAGGTAGATACAATATTCGTGATAACCAACGACAGGTTTTTCAGCCGTTTTCAGAAGTGGGCGTCAGCGCTGAAGACGGATAAAGACATCAAGATCATTAACGACCGGACAAAGGGCGAGAAGGAAAAGCTCGGCGCGATAGGCGATATGTTTTACGCGCTGAAGCATGAGCGCATAGACGACGATCTGCTGGTGGTGGGGGGAGACAACCTGTTTGACGGCTCTTTAAGCGGCTTCGTAAAATTCGCGAAGGAAAAAGGCGGCTCTCCCTGCGTAGGGCTCTATGACATAAAGAGCAGGGAACAGGCGAAGAAATACGGCGTAGCGTATATTGACGAGGATAATAAGATCCTTGATTTCAAGGAAAAGCCGAAAGAACCCGTCTCGGCGCTGATCGCGATGTGCCTGTATTATTTTCCCAGGGCGCGGGTCGGGCTTATCGGAGAGTATATGAGCGACAGAAAAAACAACCAGGACGCATCGGGTTTCTACATAGATTGGCTCAGGGGCAGGTGCCCTGTATACGGGTTTGTTTTCAGCGGCAGGTGGTTTGATATCGGCCACCATAATCTTTACAATCAGGCAAAATTGCAGTTTGCAAAGCCGGGCGTACAGAAAGGAGAGCAAAGTTAAATGGAATACAAGCGATTTTTTACTTCGGAGTCGGTAGGCGAGGGGCATCCGGATAAGGTCTGCGACCAGATCTCGGACGCGGTATTGGACGAGGTTCTGAAAAACGATCCTCATGGCAGGGTTGCCTGCGAAACGTACGTCACCATGGGTTTGACTATAGTGGGCGGCGAGATCACCACGCATACCTATGTTGATGTCCATAAGTTGGCTAGGCGCGTTCTTAAAGAAATAGGGTATACCCATCCCAAATACGGGCTGGATTATGAGACCTGCGCCATAATCAATACGATACATTCCCAGTCGCCCGATATTTCCCAGGGAGTTGACAGGGGCGGCGCCGGGGACCAGGGTGTTATGATAGGGTTTGCCTGCGATGAGACGCCGGAACTTATGCCTTTGCCCATAATGCTTTCACACAGGCTGGTGAGGCGCGTAGCGCAGGTCAGGAAAGAGGGAGTGCTTAAATACCTGGGGCCTGACTGTAAATCTCAAGTTACGGTTGAGTATGACGGCGGCCATCCCGGGAGGATCGAGGCAGTTACCCTCGCCTGCCAGCATACCGACGACATACTTGATGCCGGCGGAGACAAGATAACGCCCAGGGCAAGAGAGGAAATGATAGAGGTCATAGCAAAGCCCATTGTGGCGGACCGGATAGACAAGAATACCAAGTTTTACGTAAATGAAACGGGAAAATTCCTTATCGGCGGGCCGCAGTCCGATACCGGCATGACCGGCAGAAAGATAGTGGTTGATACTTATGGGGGCACGGTTTCGCACGGCGGAGGCGCGTTTTCCGGCAAGGACCCCACAAAGGTTGACCGTTCCGGGGCGTATATGGCGCGCTATATCGCCAAGAACATAGTGGCGGCAAAGCTTGCCCGGAAATGCTGGGTCCAGCTTGCCTATGTCATCGGAAGGCCGGAACCGGTATCCATAATGGTTGATACCTACGGGACGACCGAGATGCCGGATGAAAAGATAATCATGCTGATAGAAAAGAATTTCGATCTTACGCCCAAGGGGATGATCAAGACCCTGGACCTGCTCAAGCCGAAGTTCAGGCAGACCGCCGCCTACGGCCATTTCGGCAGAGAAGAAGAGGGCTTTACCTGGGAGAAAACGGATAAGGCGCACGCCTTGCAAAAAGGAGCATAATCTTACCCCACACTTACGCGTGGGGAATGAGGAGGATTAAAGTGAAGTATGATGTCAAGAGCTTAGGATTAGCGGCAAAGGGTAAATTAAGGATAGAATGGGCAAAGAATAATATGCCTGTTCTGGGGCTGATAGAAGAAAGGTTTAAAAAAGAGAGGCCGCTTAAGGGCATAAAACTCGCCGCCTGTCTTCACGTTACGACTGAGACCGGCGTGTTGGCTAACGCGCTAAAAATTGGCGGGGCAGACGTTACGATCTGCGCCTCAAACCCGCTGTCCACTCAGGATGACGTGGCAGCGTCTTTAGTGAAGGATTTCCGCATCCCTGTCTTTGCCATCAAAGGCGAAGACACAAAGACCTATTATAAGCATATTGACGCGGCGCTTTCCATAAATCCGAACATAACCATGGATGACGGAGCGGACCTGGTTTCCACCATTCACAAGAGAGGCGCGTTTGAGGGGATATTGGGGGGGACAGAGGAGACCACGACCGGAGTAATACGGCTTAAGGCGATGGAGAAGGACGCGGCGCTGCAATACCCGATCATAGCCGTCAATGACGCGGATACAAAGCATCTTTTTGACAACCGTTACGGCACCGGCCAGTCCACAATAGACGGCATATTGCGCGCGACCAACAAGCTCCTCTGCGGCCTGAGCTTTGTTGTCTGCGGTTACGGTTTCTGCGGCAGGGGCGTAGCCATGAGGGCTAAGGGGATGGGGTCTAACGTAATAGTCGTGGAGACAGACCCCTTAAGGGCGCTTGAGGCGGTAATGGACGGCAATATGGTCATGCCTGTCGCGCAGGCCGCCGCCATAGGCGATATATTCGTGACCACCACGGGCGATATAAGCGTAATAAGAAAGGAACATTTTCAAAAGATGAAGGATGGCGCCATAGTATGCAATTCAGGCCATTTTAACGTGGAGATAGACATATCCGACCTGGAAAAGATGGCAAGGAAGAAACGCAGGATCAGGGAATTCGTGGATGAATACACGCTTGCCGCGGGAAAGAGGGTATATCTTTTAGGAGAAGGCCGCCTGATCAACCTCGCCGCCGCAGAAGGCCATCCCGCTTCGGTCATGGATATGTCGTTCGCGAACCAGGCGCTTTCAGCGGAATATATAAGTAAGAATTACAGCTTTCTTGAGAAGAAGGTGTATTCGGTGCCTCAAGAAATAGACAAAGACATCGCCGCTTTGAAATTGAAATCCCTGGGGATAAGGGTGGATAGATTGACGCCAAAGCAGGAGAAGTATCTTTCCAGTTGGGAAGAAGGAACTTAGAAGCGTAAAACGTAAAGCGAAAAGCGCAAAACTAAAGTGTAAAACTTTAAACTTTAAGTTTTGGTTTTACGCTTTGCGCTTTACACTTTTCGCTAAAGCATATGTCCATTAAGAAGATAGCTGTATTGACCACCGGCGGGGACGCGCCGGGGATGAACGCGGCAATACGGTCAGTGGTGCGTTCAGCGCAAGCCCATGGTTTAGAGGTAAGGGGGATAGAACGCGGCTGGTGGGGCCTGATCAACGATGAGACCAGGATATTGAACAGCCGTTCTGTCTCCGGGATAATCAATCAGGGAGGGACGATACTTAAGACCGCGCGCTGCCCGGAGTTCCATACCGAGGAAGGCCAGAAGAGGGCATACGAGACCCTGAAGAAGTATTCCATAGACGCGATGGCGGTCATCGGCGGCAACGGCAGTTTCACGGCGGCACATGAATTTTATCTGAAATACAAGGTGCCCGTGGCCGGCATCCCCGCCTCCATAGATAATGATATTAACGGAATAGACGCGACCATAGGTTCGGACACGGCGATAAACACGGCGCTTTCCGCCATTGATAATATACGCGATACCGCGACCTCTATGGAGAGGGTCTTTGTGGTAGAGGTGATGGGCAGGGACAGCGGCTATATCGCGCTCTCTGTGGCTCTCTGCGGCGGATGCGAAGAGGTGATAATCCCGGAGAGAAAATTTGATATAGGGAATATCTGCCACGATATAGTAGAGGGCAATCTAAGGGGGAAGGTCAGCTGGATCATTGTCGTTGCCGAGGGCGCGGCCAGGGCAGAAGACATCGCCGCTCAGATCAAAGACCTGACTGATCTGGATACGCGCGCGGTAGTGCTGGGCCATGTGCAAAGAGGCGGCCGCCCTACCGCCGCCAGCCGCGAATTGGCGTTGAGGCTGGGCAGGCACGCCGTAGATTGCCTGCTTAAGGGCAAGGTCAATAAGGTCGTGGGATTACGCGACGGCAATATAGGCGAAGTAGACCTGAAATCGGCTATAACCAGGAAAGAATTTAATACGGATGAATTTTACGCTTTAATCAAACTGCTCAGCTAAGGGGGTAATTATATGGGAAGGCGGCCGCTTGATATGGACAAACTGGTAAAGGAATTGGTGCTGGAAGATGATTTCGGCAAAAAGAAGGCGCTGGCAAAGAAGCTGGTTGATATCGCCTACAAGAAAGGGGTATACCCTTCTTCTATACATGACTTCTATAAGGCCAGGGGCAGAGGAGAATTTTCCGGCCTTACTGTTCCGGCGATAAACCTGCGCACCCTTACCTATGACCTGGCAAAGGCGATCTTCCGGGTCGCCTTAAAGAATAACTCCGGCGCCTTTATCTTTGAGATCGCCAAATCAGAGATGGGGTACACTAACCAGCCGCCCATAGAGTATAGCGCGGTAGTTTTGGCCGCGGCGGTCAAGGAGGGATACAGGGGGCCCGTATTCATACAGGGAGACCACTTTCAGGTCAACGCGAAGAAATTTGCCGATAACCCAGATAAAGAAATAGAGGGGCTAAAGGCGATCATTAACGAGGCAATAGACGCCCATTTTTACAATATAGATATTGATTCTTCCACGCTGGTCGACCTGAGTAAGACAGACATAAAGAAGCAGCAGAGGGATAACTATGAGGTATGCGCCAAACTCACCCAGTATATACGCCAGATACAGCCCAGAGGCATACAGGTTTCCGTGGGCGGAGAGATAGGCGAGGTAGGCAGCAAGAACTCAACGCCTGAAGACCTGCGCGCTTTTATGGGAGGATACACCGAGTCCCTGAGAAAGGGCAGGGAAGGCATCAGTAAGATCAGCATACAAACAGGCACATCGCACGGAGGGGTAGTCCTGCCCGACGGTTCCATAGCGAAGGTGAATCTGGACTTTGATACGTTAAAGGCGTTGTCGGAGTTGGCAAAGAAAGAATACGGCCTGGCAGGCGCGGTGCAGCACGGCGCGTCCACCCTGCCCGCCGAGGCGTTCCATAAATTCGTTGAATCAGATACGGCGGAGGTGCATCTTGCCACGGAGTTCCAGAATATGGTTTATGAACACGGCAGTTTCCCTCAGGAATTGAAGGCAAGGATGTATGAATGGCTTAAGGTAAATGCCTCTGAAGAGAGAAAGGAAGGCCAGACCGACGAACAGTTCTTCTATAAGACAAGGAAGAAGGTGTTGGGGCCGTTTAAGAAAGATATTATGAACCTTACTCAGGAGGCAAGGGACGCAATCGCTAACGCGGTAGAGGAGAAGTTTGATTTTCTTTTCAAGCAGTTAAACGCGGTCAATAACAAGGACCTGGTTGACAAGCATATAAAGTTAAAGCGCGTAATAAAAAGAAAACGCGAAGAGGTGGCGCCGGTGGAGAAGACCGGCGAGGGGGACGATTAAATGAGAAGCGACGCGATCAAGAAAGGCATAGAGCGCGTTCCGCACCGAGCCCTGTTATACGCGACAGGGTTGAGCAAAAGGTCCATGTCGCGCCCGTTCATCGGCGTGGCGACATCGTTCACCGATCTGATACCCGGCCACATAGGCATGAGGGATCTGGAGCGTTTTATTGAGCGCGGCATATGTTACGGCGGCGGCGTGCCGTTTTTCTTCGGCGTGCCGGGGATCTGCGACGGGCTGGCAATGGGGCATTTAGGCATGTGCTATCCATTGGCCTTAAGAGAGCTGGTTGCCGATACCATTGAGACGGTCTGTAACGCCCATCAATTAGACGGGATCGTCTGCCTTACTAATTGCGACAAGATCACCCCGGGTATGCTTATGGGCGTGGCGCGCCTGAACATTCCGGCGATAATCTTGACCGCCGGCCCGATGCTCGGCGGGCGTATCGGCAGGAGGCGGCTTGCCTTTGTGCACGATACCTTTGAAGGGGTGGCGCGGGCTAAAAAGGGCTCAATTTCAATGGACGAGCTTTCCTGTCTGGAAATGGAGGCCTGTCCGGGCGCCGGCTCCTGCCAGGGCTTATATACGGCGAATACCATGGCCTGCCTTACTGAGGCAATGGGGATGTCTTTGCCAGGCGCGGCTTGCGCTTTGGCCGCCTCTGCTAAGAAACGCCGCCTTGCTGAAGCAAGCGGAGAGCGCATAGTGGAATTGGTGAGGGAAAATATTACTCCTCTTAAGATCATCACAGAGAAGTCCATGGAAAATGCCATTATCGCGGATATGGCCCTGGGGGGTTCAAGCAATACCGTCCTGCATTTAATGGCTATCGCCAATGAAGCCAAAATAGAGTTGGACTTAAGGATTTTTGATAAAATCGGCAAAATTACGCCTCATATCACGAGTCTTGAACCGGCAGGCGAACACTTCATGGAGGACTTAGAGTATGCCGGAGGCATACCAGCGGTGCTTAAGCGCCTGAAGGAAAAACTGAATAATGCCGCTACCGTAAGCGGACAGAGCATATTTGAGATCGCGGACGCGGCGCGGATTTACGATGAAGAGGTGATCAGGCCTTTTGGCCGCGCCTATCATAAACAGGGAGGTATCGCGGTCCTGCGCGGCAATATCGCTCCCGACGGCGCGGTAGTAAAACAGAGCGGCGTTTCCGCGAAGATGATGAAATTCACGGGCAAGGCAAAGGTGTTTGACCGCGAGGAGGAGGCGATGCGGGCGATCCTCGGCGGGAAGATAAGGCCGGGGGACTGCCTGGTCATCCGTTATGAGGGGCCCGCCGGCGGGCCGGGCATGCGTGAGATGCTCGCGCCGACGGCAGCCATTGTGGGGCTGGGGCTTGAGGATTCAGTGGCATTGATCACCGACGGAAGATTCTCCGGCGGCACAAAGGGGCCTTGCATCGGCCATGTGTCTCCCGAGGCGGCCAATGGCGGCGCCATCGCGGTCTTGAAGGACGGAGATACGATAATTATAGATATACCTGGCAGGAAATTAGAGGCGAAGCTCACCGCCTCTGAAATAAAACAGAGGTTTAAGGGCTGGAAAGCTGTCGCGCCTAAAATTAAGACCGGTTACCTTGCCAGGTATTCCAGGCTGGTGAGTTCCGCGGACAAAGGCGCGATATTGGGGTAAACTATGAAGATGACGGGAGCGCAGGTCTTAATCGAGTGCCTTAAAAAAGAAGGCGTGCGGGTGATGTTTGGTTATCCCGGCGGCGTTGTGCTGCCTATTTTTGACAAGCTGTATGACGCCGATATAAAATTC
>JAQTUX010000001.1:713949-927922 GCA_028707125.1 Candidatus Omnitrophota bacterium | reverse complement strand
GGTCAATGAGGTGATCGTAGGACGAGTCGTGTCAGGAGGCGCCGGCGAATACGTGCGCGAGAGCGTTACTGATTCTGTGTTGGTATTGGCTGAGGCATCCTGGGCAACGCCTTCGGGTATCTTTATGCTCACTACCCCTGCTGCTGAGGCGGTGACGGTAAAGCTGTAGTTTGCCCCTGAGCCTGAGAAGCCTGAGACAGAGCCGTTGGTAACGCTGATCTCTGTGGCAAGCAGGCCTGTGACGCTTTCACTAAAGGTCAGAGTTACAGGTATGCTTGCTGAGCTGGTCGGCTCTGATGCGGTCGTAGTCAGAGTGGTGATCGTAGGACGAGTGGTGTCAGGCGGCGCCTGTATGGTGAATGAGTAGCTATCTGGTGATGCCATGGCATTGCCTGCAGTGTCTGAGGCGGTAATGGTCACATCTACTACCTGGCTGTATGCAAAATCTGCGGGAGGATCATAGGTCACGGTAGTATCTGCGCCTGAGCCGCTTATTGTCGGGCTGACGCCCGCACCCTCTACCGTCATCACTATGCTGGACTGGTTAACGCCTGAGCCGGAATCAACTAAATGTATTACGATATTGGTATCCTTGGCAACATCGGTTGCGCCTGATGAAGGAGACCTGCTGGATACGCTTGGAGCCGTTGTATCGGGCGGCGGCGGCGCTGATGTAACGGTGAAAGAGTAAGAATCAGACCCCATGGGATTGCCTGCGCTATCCGAGGCATTCACCACCACATCCACTACCTGATCATAGGCAAAGTCCGCAGCAGGATTATAGGTAACCGTATAGTCTGCTGCAGAGCCGGCTATAGCGAGCGAACCGGTGACATTGCTCCCTTCCACTGTCATGGTGATGGTGGACTGGTTAACCCCCGCGCCTGCATCCAATATATGTAAGACAATATTGGTGTCCCTGGCCACGCCTGTTGCATTCTTGGCCGGCGAGTGTCCCGAGGTACTGGGAACAACATTATCATAGGTGCGGCTAAGCTGCACTGCTGCCTGATTATTATTAACGCCATCAGTAGCCACTCCTGCTGCTATATCTATGGTTACTGCCCCCTGCCCTGAGGGCGTTACACTAAAGGTATATACTTTAGGGCCTCCCGCGAAATTACCCGCTGTGCCGTTGCCTACGATGATATCGCCCACTACGAATCCGGTCACATCCTCGCTGAATGTGGCGGTCACCGGTATGGGCGAGGTGTTGGTTGGGTTGAGTGCGGTAGTAGATAACGTCACGGTTGGCTGATCTCCATCGTAGGTGCGTGATAACTGCGCGGCGACATTATTGTTGTTGCCTGCCAGGTCAGCAGCAACGCCTGCTGCTATATTGATAGTTACAACTCCCTGCCCTGCCGGTGTTACATCAAATGTATAAGCAGCTGGTCCGCCTGCTAAGTTGCCTGCGGCACCGTTGCCTACGGTGATATCTCCAAGCGCAAAGCCGCTTACGGACTCACCGAAGTTCACGATTACAGGAATAGGTGATGTATTTGTCGGATCAGGCGCGGTTGAACTTAATACGGGTGTAGGCCCGGCTGCGTCATAGGTAACGGATAATTGCACTGCAACGTTGTTGGTATTTCCCACGAGGTCGGCTGCAACATCAGCCGCCACATTCACTGTGACTATACCTGCTGTGGGCGCCAGGCTGATTGTGTAGCTTGAGTCGCCGTCTACTCCTGTGAAGGCGCCCTTGGTCGCGCCTACTACATCTATATCGGCTGCTATAAAGCCGTTGACCGCCTCGCCGAAGTTGACTGTGACTATAAATGGATCATCATTGGTCGGGTTCTCTGGGGTAGTGAGCACTGGAGTCGGCTTGGTATTATCATAGGCAACCGATATGCTGTCTGCTGTTGAGTCGTTGCCCGCGGCATCCTGGCCTGCGCCTACTGCCACGCTTAAATCCACGGGGTCTGCCGTAGGTGTAATGGTTATGGTGTACTGCTTGGCGCTTACCGCGGTGAAGTCCAGCCCCTTGGTACCGTTGGTTACCGATATGTCTGTTTCAGCGAAGCCGGTGACGTTCTCGCTGAAGTCAACTGTAAGAGTGAATGCGCCGTTTACTGCCGAAGGCGCACTTAAGGTCGCGACCGGATCTGTATTATCATAGGTGCGCGATAATTGTGCTGCAGCGGTATTGTTGTTGCCTGCTGAATCCTGTGCTACTCCTGCGTTTATGTTTACTGTAACTGCGCCATCTCCTGCAGGGGTAACATTAAAAGTATAAACATCTGGTCCGCCAGCCAAGCTGCCACCGACAACGCTGCCGTTACCTATGGTTATTTCGCCCTCTGTGAATCCAGTGACATTTTCGCTGAAAGTAGCTGTTACAGGTATGGGCGAGGTGTTAGTCGGATTAGGCGCGGCGCTAGTCAAAACTACGGTTGGCACAGTCCCGTCATAGGTACGCGAGAGCTGCGTTGCTACCAAACTAGTATTGCCTGCCAGGTCCTGCGCCACCCCTGCTGCTATATCTACGGTAACTGCTCCGTCTGCCGTGGGAGTGACATCAAAGGTATAAACCGCGGGTCCGCCTGCAAGGTTAGAGGCGGCACCATTGCCTACGGTTATGTCTCCTATCGCAAAACCCGTAACGCTTTCACCGAAGTTTACGCTTACAGGTATGGGCGATGTATTGGTCGGGTTAGGAGCTGCCGAGCTTAATACTGGAGCAGGATCGCCTGTATCATAATTACGCGACAGCTGTGCAGCCGCTGAATTAGAATTGCCTAAACTGTCCGTTGCCACTCCTGCTAATATGTCTATTGTAACTGTCCCGTCTACTGTAGGGGTAACATCAAAGGTATATACAGTCGGCCCCCCTGCTAAGTTACTGGCGTTGCCGTTACCTATAGTTATATCGCCAAGCACAAAATCAGATACATTCTCGTTAAATGTGGCTGTAACCGGTATGGGCGAGGTATTGGTATTCGCAGGGGCAGAGCTGGTCAACGACACTGTGGGGCCGGTAGTATCCACCGTCCATGAAGATGTCTCGGTGGGGGTCGTCTGCCAGTTGCCTACATTGTCCTTACCTATTACATATACTTTGTGGCTGCCGTCTGAAATGTCAGAAATCGTGAAATCAGGGGTAGTACTGACAAAGCGCTCGCCCGAATACAATCCGCTATCGAGCCGATATTTATAAGATATAACTGGCTTACCTAACGTATCTGTTTCGCTGACGGTGATAGTTGCAGTTGTAGAGTTGGTAAGATCTGCTAAAGGCGATGTTCTAGTAATTACTGCTATAGGCGGTGTTGTATCAATATTCCAGATTCTTTCAGTAGCTGAAGTTGCATAATCCTGCCACTCTACACCATCAAATCCTATTATACGTAAATGATGTGGGCCATCCGAAAGATTAGATTCAATAATATGCTGATTAATATCAAATGGACCTTGATAATTCTCCTCAAGATTATCAGAATCGTCAAGATTATATTTATATTGCGTTATACCTGATCCGCCGATAGTGAAATCGGCCGAACTACTATTGACCGTGCCGCTTGGACCGCTTACAATATCCGCCACAGGCGCTGCCAGAGCGCTTGCAGCCATCAAGCCGAAAAACAGAACGCTGAATAATATTGTGCTTTTCTTGAAAGTACCCTTCATCATCTCTCTGTTTTTTTACGGAAAACTTTTACAAAGTATTTAAGAAACACGGTTAATAAAAACCTTCTTAATTAGAGAAGGCAGGCAATCCCCTTCAAAAAGATCTACGGAGCGCCAAAATATATCGGAAGGGACTTCTTGAGCTTCAAAGAGTCCTCAATAAATTCATAAGCGTCGCTATCCATAATCAAATTGGAAAATGCCGAGTTATCTATGTCTATTATGGGATGATAAAAATAAAATGTCGGGTTCGGATTAAAAGAACCCACCCTGTAATTCACCAAAGATAAGGCCATATTATCAAATGCCCTCGCCGGATTCGCGGAATAATTAAGCGGCTGGCTGGAACTGACTGTACCATTCAAGTAGAATGGGCCTAAGTCGTTTTGGTCCGCTGAATAATTGTCAGAATTGTCTACGGCGATAACATGAAAATAATGCGCGGTGCCGTCGCTAAGTGGATGACTGGTAATCGTCGTATTGGCAGTATAGATGCCATTGCTGGGAGTAACGACAGTATTCGGAGAGGTATCCCAGACATAATAATAACCATATACCCCGGTTGATGGGTAACCGGGATCAGTTACTGCCGGCCAAGAAATAGTTATAGTGTTATCATTGGACCAGATGCTTACGATATGGTCTGAACTGCCCTCAGGATCACCGGGGGGCACATTTTCCTCAAATTCCCCAGTTATAGTAAGTCCTGCATTTGAACTACCGATTTTATTAGCATTTAGTTTTACCTTTACTCCTCTAACGGTACCACTGCCAGATCTAGTTATGGCGCCTGGCGTATAAATGTTCACATTGCCATCGGTATAAATTGAATCTATGGCTATATCATCTTCGTCCTTTAGATATATGCTTCCGGTAACATTAACATCTATGACATCAACAGCCGTGTCTAAAATATTATCTGATTCCCCCACATCGGTCGCTGAAAGGATGTTGAATGCTATAGAATCGATATTTACAGAATCATCATTTCCATCCAAGATTAAACCACCGATATCTAAGGTAATGGTATCCGGAGAAATTAATGAACCCAAAGTCAGGTCTCCGGAAGTAACAATAGAGATATCTTCTGTGCCCGTGCCTGCAACAAGTGCTTCGGACAGATTTAAGTTACCGTTATTAGTAATGTAGATTGAACCGTTTCTGGATTCTGCCTTGGTTATCTTGTTAACTTCAGTATTTAGAGGATTTGAACTCGTACCGATGGCTGAACCAAATAACGATAAGGTATCAATGGCTATCGCCGTAGTTGCGTCAACATCATTAATAGTATTACCAGAAATCAAAGTAAGTTTGGTAAAATCTAAATCAAGAGAAGGGTCGATATTAACACTAATACTGCCAGAATTATCATCTCCTATGGTAACTGTTCCGGTTGTAGTTACTCTGCTTATTTCTTCGTTATCCAAAGTAAAGTCATAGCTTCCCGGGACATTACCTATCTCTATTGTGTTGTTGCTCAAAGGAAGAAATTCTATATCGCCTATACCGGTGTCTATGCTTACATCGAGAGAAAAGTCTTTACTGGTAGAGCTAAAACTGCCTCCGTTAGTCGTAATAGCAGAATTTATGTCTATCAGATCAGCAGCGCTAAAAACTAAGTTCAATTTGCCGGAACTTGAGCTGATCGTATCATTCACCACAATATCATCATTTGCAGTAAGGGTCAGTGTTGAACCGTCACCGCTGCCGCCGTCGGCTGTCTTGGCAATTGCGGAACTCACCGTAATTATGCCGGTAGTAGCTGTGCCACCGCTTGCCGTGTTTACGGTAACATTAGAGCCGTTATTTAAGGCAGTAATAATGTTATTAACATCTAAGGTTGTCGCGGTATCGGCGCTGGTAGGCGTAAAAGAAATGGGGCCGGGATCACCTGCGCCGGCTTGAGTAATATTCGCCTGAACATTAGTAATATTAATGTCTTCCGGGTCAAGAAGCCAGGTACCGCCAGAACCATTTGGCGCGCTTACATCAGGCACGCTATATATTTCCAAACGATTCCCGGAAGTTTCTATAAAACCGCCGTCTCCCCAGATAGCTCCACCCAAAGCAACGATTACAGCATCAAGCCAAACCAAGGCATGCTGTTTGCCTAATATGATAATGTTTCCACCGTTGCCGCTTATCTGAGTATTGGCACTGGTTACGCTATTAGAACCCAACGCAACCACATCATTTCCTAATAGCTCGATGTTGCCGCCATCTCCACTCACGGCACCGGCTTCGATTTTTCCAAACTGTCCTACGCGCTCTCCCTGCATTAATACGCTTCCGCCATTTACTGCCTCATCAACGCCAGACACCTCAATGTCACCTGTGTTTTGAACGATGCCGCTGCCTTCAGAAACCAATTCCACCTCTCCGTTTCTTTCTACCAGCGACTTTGCCTCAATCCTTCCGGAATTATTTATAGCGTGGTCAAAAACATCGTTCAATGCCTTTGCGGTCAGAGTGACGATGCCGCCGGCCGCGCTGATCGTGCCTGAATTTTTCACCGCGTCGTTCTGCTTCTCTCCGTCAGGGCCGAAAACCTCCTGTTTCACCGACTCATCAATTACCACGCTGATCTGGCCTAAATCATCCAGGTTTAAAGTTGCTTTCTCTCCCGATGCCAAAACTACCGTGCCTAAGACCGTTTGTATCGCGCCCTGATTATCTACCGCGCCTGAAAGAAGGCAGATGTAACCGCCCGGCTTGGCGGTAAGAATACCCTGATTTATAATGTAGCCGCCAACCCCCTGAAAATTCAACCTGCCCTCAAGAAAATCCTCGTTAGATATATCCAGAGTCGACGCCACTAAACCTGCCGCGTCAACCCTCGCGTTCGCACCAAATAAGATACCGTTGGGATTGATCAGGAATATCTTGCCGTTGGCAAGTAAGCTTCCTAATATAGTAGAAGGGTCGCCTCCCCTGACCCTGTTTAACGCCACGGAACTGCCCGACGGCTGGATAAACCGGACTGTCTCCGGCTGGGCAATGCTGAAACTCTGGTAATCAATGATGACCCTGTCCGAAGTGGTAATATTCATGGTATTGGCATCGGGATAACTGAAATCGGCGCTGCCTGAAACCACTGCCTCGCCTTCGGGTAAGGCGCGCACATAGTGCGGCGGACAAAGCAGCAAAATGACCAGCAATAAATCTATTACCTTCATTAATTTTTTCATCATATTTTAGAACCTCTTATTTACGCTTACGTAAGGGTGAAAGTGGTCTTCATCCGAAGGGGTCATGGCTAACGGATAAGCGAATTCCAACCTGGCTGAAAAATCCTGTGGCAGATTCATCCTCATGCCGAAGCCCACGCCTCTTAGCGTCCTGTGTTTTTGCTCTGTACCCAGTTCCTTTTTAAGACGGATCACGCCCAGGTCATAAAAAATGAGGAACTTTATCGCGTCATAAATTTTACTCTGGGTCAAAGGAATATTTGTATCCTTAGGCAGAAAATAAGGCGGGAAAGACCATTCAACACTGGTGGCAAAACCTTTATCGCCGCTGAACTCCGCGGGTGGATAACCCCGGACATTCGCTATGCCTCCTATCTGGAACTGCTCGCAGGCAGGCAGGGTGTAATTGGAGAGTTGAAACTGGTTTTTCCACAATATCTGAGAATCAAAAGGCATTGGCTGGAGCCGGTATATATTGCCTGCCAACTTAAAAAACTTGCCTCCCGCGCCCTCCCTGGTGGCAAGGGGGTCTTTGTCACCCGCCCCTCCGAATAGATCGGGAATACCTATATCTTCTTCCATAGTAAAAATAGTGCGGCCCCATTTATCCTCACTATCCAGATCAAACCCCATCCTGAACATCCTGACCTCATCCCTTGAAGTAACCTGTGAAACTGTGTAGTTTTCAATATGTTTATAATCAAATCCAAAATTTAATTTCAGGTCCAATAAGTCCTCGTCTATCAGCGTCTGGTTCAGGAACAACCTGACGATCTCTGTCCTGCCGCGGACATCAAGGTCTTCAAATTCCTTGCCCAGCTTCATCTTGCTCCAAAGATAGGAGCCGCCTGCCTCAAAGGTAGAATTTAAGGGAATGGTATAACTGAGTGATTTGAGCCGCTGCGCGTTGGACTGGGCTCTTTGATATTTCAGGTAGAGCCGGTCATCCCAGCCAAAAAAATTGTTGTGTTCAAGGGTAGAGGCGTAATTATATTTTTGAATATACCTTGAGCCGAAATTATCAAAACTTAAACCGGCGTGGATGGGCAGCCGGTCCTTTACCTCTAAAACGATATTGGTCTCTCCCGGCTTTTCCCCGGGGACCAGCACCGCCCTGGCAAACCTGTCAGGGTGTTCGTTTATGCCGCGTAATGACTTCTGGAGGGATTTGTAATCAAAAAAACCGCCCTCCTTCACCAGTAATTTTTTTTTAAGCAGGGCGGTCTTGAAATAACGGTTACCCTTTATATCTACGCTGCCGAGCTGGCCTTCCGTGACCATTATTATAAGTAAGCCGTCTTTTATGGTCTGTGGAGGCAGGTAGGCGCGGGAGGTAACGTGGCCCTTTTGCCGGTATTCATCCGTGATCAGGTCGCAGATCTTCTGCATATCCTTTATGGTGATCTCCTTGCCTTCGTATTCCGCCTTTATCTTGTTTACCACCTCTTCGGAAATAAGGGTCGCGCCCTTCACCTCAATTGTCTTAATAAGGATCTTTTTTTCTTCTGCTAAAGCCGCGGCTGTTTCCTCAACTCCCACCTCTTTCTCTTCCACCGCTTTCTTCTCCGTGGTGATCCTCTGCTGCAGCTCTTTCTCCTTCTCTATGGCCCTTTCCGTCTTTTCCAGGCCGCCGGCGGTTTGAGAAGCAGGCGGCGTCTGGGCATAAGAATACCCCCAAACGAACAAAGACAGACCTATCGTAACTATAATTATTTTCTTAATCAATCTTATGCCTGACCCTGTTTAGGAATGCTGTATTAGAGGATTACGTTAGAGAAAGTATACCCTATAATTCTGAATATGTCAAGGGCCGCAACCCGATATTTTTTAAGGGTATACAACCCTGCTTAAATACAGCCCTTTTGCCGGAGCGGTGTACCCCGCCCTTTTACGGTCCTTATGGCTAAGGATCCCGCGCATACTCCCTTTTTTGAACCTTCCCCTGCCTATATCTACGAGTGTGCCCACTATATTCCTGACCATATGATTTAGAAATCCGTCTGCCTCTATTTCTATGGCGATCAACGCCGATCCAGGGGTCAAAAAGCTCTGTATGGCGCCTGACCTTATTACCCGCAGATCAACGCGTTTGACCGTCCTTACAGTATCTTTGGCGGTTGAGCCGCTTGAGCAGAATGAGGCAAAATCGCGCCTTCCCCTTAAGCTGTTAAGTTCATCGCGCATTAAATCAATATCCAGCTCGTAAGGCACAAAATGGGTAAGGCGGCCGAGGAAAAGCGGCCTGGACTTTGAATTGACTATCAGATACCTGTAGGTCTTGGATGTAGTTTTGAAGCGGGCGTGAAATCCCGCGCCTGCCTCTTTCGCGTCCAGGCAGACGATATCTTCCGGAAGCCAGAAATTCAGGGCCTTCTTTATTTTTGCCGGCGGGATAGACGAGGATGTCTTGAAATTTACAACTTGGGCCAGGGCGTGCGCGCCGCTATCGGTCCTGCCTGATGCGGCCGCGTTTACCTGTTCCCCCAATATCTTCTTGAGCACCTTTTCAACGACCTGCTGGATGGACTTTTTTCTGCCGCCTGCCACCTGGCTTTGCCAGCCGCAGTAATTCGCGCCGTTATAAGCAATTACCAGCTTAATGTTTCGCACGTATAAGCGCTTCGGCGATCTGGACGGCATTTGTGGCAGCGCCTTTTCTGAGGTTGTCAGCCACCACCCACAGCCACAGCCCGTTTTTGACAAAACAATCGCGGCGGACGCGGCCGACGAATACCTCGTCCCTGCCTTCCGCATCTTTAGGCATCGGATAGAGCCCCTTGGCCGGCTCATCCATCACTATAATACCGTCGGATTTAGCAAGGATATCTCTTACTTTGGCGGGAGTAATGGGCTTTTTTGTTTCAATATATACCGATTCAGAGTGCCCTGTTCTCACAGGCACGCGCACGGTAGTAGCGGAGATCTTTATTTTATCATCGTGCATTATCTTGTGTGTCTCGCGCACCAGCTTCCATTCTTCGCTGGTATAGTCGCATTTATCAAAACCGCCGATATGCGGAAAGACGTTATATGCCAACTGCTGAGGCATCGCCTTCTCTTCCAGATCAACCCGCACGTTCTCATAACCTGCCTCTGATATTTTCTGATTCTCTGCCTTGAGCTGTTCCACCGCTTTCTTGCCAGCGCCGGAAGACGCCTGCAAGGTGGTGACGATCACCCTTTTGAGCCCGGCTTTCTTATAGATCGGCCATAATGCCGCCACCATTTGAATTGTGGAACAGTTAGGGTTGGCGATTATGCCTTTATGCTTTTTTATATCGGCGGCGTTGACTTCAGGCACGACCAGGGGAACTTTCGGGTCCATGCGGAAATCCGCGCCGTTATCAATCACTACCGCGCCTCTCTTTACCGCCTCCGGAGCGTAAGTCACTGCCGCGCCCTTTTCACCTTCTGTGCCGGCGAATAAAGCGATATCTATGCCTTCAAACCCCTCGGGAGAGATCGGGCTTACCGAATACCTCCGGCCATCTACTTCTATATCCCTTGCCGACCGGGCAAATACACGCAGTTCTCCCACAGGAAAATTACGCTGCCTTAAAACACGCAGCATCTCAATACCCACGGCGCCTACGCCTACTATCGCTATATTATATTTTCTCATTTCGCCAGACTCCTTACCACTAAGTCACCCACTTCCCGCGTGGAATAGCCCATCTTTCCGGCGGAAAGCGATTTTACTTTTTTCCGCACCACCGCGATGACCGCATCCTCTACACGCTGCCCTGCCGCGTTCTCCCCTAAATTTTCCAGCATCATACCCATTGCGCATATTGCCGCCAGGGGATTGATGACGTTTTTTCCCGTATATTTGGGGGCGCTGCCGCCGATGGGCTCAAACATGGAAACGCCCTTAGGGTTGATGTTGCCTCCCGCGGCAATGCCCATACCGCCCTGGACCATCGCGCCCAAGTCCGTGATTATATCGCCGAACATATTATCAGTGACGATAACGTCAAACCACTCCGGGTTCTTGACCATCCACATCGTAGTGGCATCCACATGGGCGTAATCTGTCTTCACGTCGGGATATTCTTTGGCGACCTCATTGAAAGTCCTCTGCCAAAGGTCCCAGGCATAGGTCAGGACATTTGTCTTACCGCAGAGCGTGAGCTTCTTGTCCTTGTCGCGCTTCCTGGTATAATCAAAGGCGTAACGTATGCAGCGCTCAACGCCTTTTCTGGTGTTATGCGATATCTGCAGGGCTATTTCTTTCTTGCCGCCCTTATGCTTAAAACTTCCCAGCCCCTTATACAATCCCTCGGAGTTTTCCCTCACCACGACAAAATCAATATCTTCCGGCTTCTTGTCTTTAAGCGGGCAGAATTCGGCGTTGTAAAGCTTTACCGGGCGCAGATTGATATACTGGTCAAGCTCAAAACGCAGCTTAAGCAGTATGCCCTGCTCAAGTATGCCGGGTTTGACATCGGGATGTCCTATAGCGCCTAAAAGTATGGCGTCAAATTTTTTGAGCTCTTTCAGCGCCGATTTCGGCAGTGTCTCTTTTGTCCTGAGGTATCTTTCGCCTCCAAAGTCAAAGTTAACGGTTTCGTATTTGAAGCCGCTGATAGAGGCAGATGCCTCTAAAACCTTTAACGCCTCGCCAATAACCTCGGGACCTGTGCCGTCTCCCGGAATAACCGCTATATTGTATTTCTTTTGCGCAGCCATTTCATTAATCCTCCCGCCTTTACAATCTCCTGAAGAAACTCCGGAAACGCCTGAGTCGTATATTGTTTATTTTTAGTCAAATTCCTGATAACGCCGCCGGACAGATCCAGCTCGATCTCGTCGCGGTCATCTATCTCTTTAGCCGCTTCGCATTCAAGAAAAGGAAGCCCTATATTAATGGCGTTCCTGAAAAATATCGCGGCGAAACTCTCGGCGATGACCGCCGATATGCCGCAGCCCTTTATCGCCAAAGGCGCGTGCTCACGCGATGAGCCGCAGCCGAAGTTCCTGCCGGCGACAATGATGTCTCCCTGCCGCGCGTTCTTTACAAAATCAGGGCTGATCGTTTCCATACAATGCGACGCCAGTTCCTTCTCGTCAAACACATTAAGGTACTTAGCCGCTATTATATCGTCTGTATTTACGTCGTCCCCGAATTTGTGTACTCTGCCTTTTAGTACCATCTCGCCCTACCGTTCTCCTCCACACGCTTCCGCGTGTGGTATCCTCATACCCCACACGTAAGTGTGGGGTCAGATTACGCTACCTCATCAGGATGCGCGATCCGCCCCTTTATCGCCGAAGCAGCTGCCACCGCCGGAGACGCCAGATAAACCTCTGATTTAGGATGCCCCATCCTGCCTATGAAATTTCTGTTTGTGGTGGACAGGCACCTCTCCCCTTCGGCTAAAATCCCCATATGCCCGCCGAGGCAGGGCCCGCAGGTCGGCGTAGAGAATATGCCTCCTGCCTTGACAAATATCTCGGCCAGCCCTTCCTTGACGCAGTCCAGGTATACTTTTTGCGTTGCCGGAAACACAAGCAGGCGCGTTCCCTGCTTTACCTTCCTGCCTTTAAGTATACGCGCGGCGATCCTCAAGTCGGAGATCCTGCCGTTGGTGCAGGAACCGATCACGACCTGGTCAAGCGTTACATTCTTTGCCTGGCTTACCGGCTTAGCGTTTGAAGGAAGCGGCGGAAAAGATACCTGCGGCTCAATTTTGGACGCGTCTATCTCCACCGTGCTCTCATAGCGGGCGTCTTTATCTGATTTATATATTTTGAATTTTCTCGGAGCCGGCCGCGCGTACTTTAACGTCTCCTTATCCGGCTCAATAAGCCCGGCCCTGCCGCCTGCCTCTATGGCCATATTAGACATGGTGAACCTGTCGTCCATAGGCAGCGCCGATATCGCCTCTCCCGTAAACTCCATCGCTTTATATAACGCGCCGTCCACCCCTATCTTACCTATAGTATATAGAATAAAGTCCTTGCCTGAAACCCATTTGTTCCTCTTGCCGCTATACACCAACTTCATTGACTGCGGCACTTTAAACCAGCATTTTCCGTCAACAAACGCGCGCGCCAGGTCGGTTGAGCCGATACCTGTAGAATACGCCCCTAACGCGCCGTAGGTGCAGGTGTGCGAATCAGCGCCGATGACCAGATCGCCGGGCAGGACCAGTTTCTGCTCGGGCAGGAGCGCGTGCTCTATGCCCATGCACCCTACTTCAAAATAATGCTTTATGCCCTGCTCTTTGGCAAAATCCCTGAGCATCCTGCACTGATTGGCGCTCTTGTAGTCCTTGGCAGGGGCAAAATGGTCCGGGACAAGCGCTATCTTATTCTTATTGAATACCTTCTTAAAACCGTGCTTCCTGAATTCTTCTATGGCAAGCGGCGCCGTGATATCGTTGCCGAGGCAGAGGTCTATCCTGGCGTCTATAAAGTCGCCCGGCCGGATATCGTCGTTATCCGTATGCGCCAATAATATTTTTTCTGAAATTGTGTAAGGCATTGGAACCTAAATCTTCTTTACAATAAGCGTGGCGTTATGGCCGCCAAATCCCAGGGAGTTAGACATCACCGCGTCAACATTAAGTTGACGGGCGGTGTTAGGGACATAATCCAGGTCGCAGTCAGGATCGGGGAACTCGTAATTTATAGTGGGGGGAAGGACTCCGTCTCTTATTGTCAGGCAGCTTGCCACAAATTCCACTCCGCCGGCAGCGCCGAGCAGGTGGCCTGTCATTGATTTAATGGAGCTCATAGGCACCTTTTTTGCCAGGCCTTCGCCTAAAAATCTCTTTACCGCCAGGGTCTCGATCTTGTCGTTCAGGCCGGTGGATGTGCCGTGCGCGTTTATATAGCCGATCTTATCTTTTGACATCCCGGCGTCCTTTAACGCGGCAAGCATCGCCCTCACCGCGCCGTCGCCTTGGGGGTCGGGAGCTGTAATATGATAGGCATCAGCGGACATGCCGTAACCGACCAATTCAGCGTAAATACGCGCCCCGCGCTTCCTGGCGTGCTCAAACTCCTCCAGCACTACCACTCCCGCGCCTTCCGCCATTACAAAACCGTCCCGCTCCCTGTCAAAAGGCCTGGACGCCTTTTGCGGCTCATCGTTTCTCTTGGAAAGCGCCCTTAAAGCGCAGAATCCGCCTACGCCCAAAGGCGTGGTCGCGCTCTCGGTGCCGCCTGCCACCATAACATCGGCATCCCCATACTGGATTATCCTGCAGGCGTCCCCTATGGCGTGCGAGCCGGTAGCGCAGGCAGTAGCCACGCAGGTGTTGGGGCCTTTGAAACCAAAGATTATGGACACATGGCCTGAGGCCTCATTCACTATCAGCATGGGTATGACAAACGGCGAAAGCCGTGAAGGGCCTTTCCTGGCCAATATCTCCGATTCCCTCTCTACCGTCCTTAAACTGCCTATGCCCGAGCCGATCAGGACCCCTATTCTCGTCCTGTCTTCCTTCTCCAGATCCATGCCGGAATCCTTTACCGCCTCACGCGCCGCGACGATGGCAAAAAGCACGAATTTATCCATCCGCTTCAAGTCCTTGCCGGTAAAGCCGAAGGCGTGGGGCTCAAAATCCTTTACCTCGCCGGCGATCCGGGACTCATACGCCGAGGCGTCAAATGTCTTTATGACGTCAACGCCGCTCCTGCCTTCCTTAAGGGAGGCCCAGAAGTCCTGGACGTTGTTGCCTACCGGCGTTATCGCGCCTAAACCCGTGACTACGACTCTTCTCTTTGCCATAAGAACCCTTAAACATTAGCCCCGCCTTTATGAGCGGGGCCAATGTTTTTATTAGATCAATAGCCGTCCAATTATTTCTTTGCTACCTTGTCTTCAATATATTTAATAGCGTCTGCCACCGTGGTCATCTTTTCGGCGTCCTCATCCGGGATCTCGATCCCGAACTCCTCTTCCAAAGCCATAACCAGCTCAACCGTATCAAGCGAATCCGCTCCGAGGTCATCAATAAATGACGCCGTGGGGGTCACCTCTTCGGCTTTTACACCCAACTGCTCTGCTATGATTGCTTTCACCTTTTCTGCTACGGCCATTCTTTTCCTCCTTATATTTATTGCATAACCATCCCGCCGTCAACGACTATTGTCTGCCCTGTAATGAAACCGGCGTCCTGCGAAGACAAAAATAAGATCGCGTTGGCAACATCAGCCGGCGTACCAAACCTGCCCAGCGGTATCTCATCCAGCATCCTCTGCCGCAGTTCCTCAGAGAGCTTGGCGGTCATATCGGTCTGGATAAACCCGGGCGCCACAGCGTTAACGTTTATGTCGCGGGAAGCGAATTCCCTTGCCGCTGTTTTCGTAAGGGCGATTATCCCCGCCTTTGAAGCCGAATAATTCGCCTGGCCCGCGTTGCCTATTATGCCTATGATAGAAGCTACGTTCACTATCCTGCCGTATCTCTGCTTAAGCATAACGCGGGTTACGGCCTTGATACAGTTGAACGCGCCTTTCAGATTGACGTTGATGACCGCGTCCCAATCCTCGGGCGACATTCTTAACAAAAGAGCGTCTTTGGTTATACCTGCGTTGTTAACTAATATATCAATTCTTTGAAATTTGTCAAGAATTTTGTTTACCAGGCCATCAACCTGTTTAAAATCAGTCACATCCGCTTTGAGCCCTATTGAGCCGGCCCCCAGCGCCTGCAGTTCTTTGGCCGTGCCTTCAGCCAGAGCCAGGTCAACGTCGCATATGGCGACTGAGGCGCCCTCCCTGGCAAAGGTAAGCGCTATCTCCTTTCCTATGCCCCTGCCTGCCCCGGTTATCAAAGCGACTTTATCCTTAAGCAGCATTGCCGGCCTCCATATACTTACCTATATTGACCACTTCCAAAGACGGGTCTATCTTGCGCAATATGCCTTTAAGCACGCGGTTAGGGCCTATTTCATAAAACCTGGATACGCCCTCTTTTGCCATAAACCTCACCGACTCCTCCCAGAGCACCGGCGAATACATCTGTTTCACAAGATTCTGCCTGATCTCTTCCGCGCCGGCAGCGGGTTTAGCGGTTACGTTGCTGATAAAGCGCGTTTTCGGCTCGCTGAATTTACATTTATCCATATGGCGGGCCAGATCAACCGACGCTTCTTTCATCAAGCTTGAGTGAAAGGCGCCGCTTACTTCAAGGAATACCACTTTTGAGGCCCCTGCCTTCTCCAGTTCTGCCTTTGCCTCTTCCATCTGCCTGGCCCTGCCTGATACGACTACCTGCCCCGGGCAATTAAGATTTGCTATCTCGATCCCTGTTTTCCCGCAGATATCCTCCACTCTATCCTTGTCCAGCCCGATTATTGCCGCCATCTTGCCGGGATGTGCCTCTGCCGCCTTATCCATAAGCCGGCCTCTGGCCTGCACCAAAGACAGGGCATCTTCAAAACAAAGCACGCCGGCAGCTGCCAACGCTGTATACTCGCCCAAACTTAAGCCGGCGACAAAACCGGGGAGCTGCCTTGCCGCTCCCCTGCCTTCTTCTACGGCCGTAAACGCCTCTAAGGCCGCTATGCTTGTAGTAAATATCGCCAACTGGCAAATATCAGTGCGTTTTAACTTATCCTCTGGGCCGTTAAAGCACAAAGCGCTTATAGAAAACCCCAGGGATTTATCCGCCCTGTCAAAAATGCCCTTTGCCGCGGCGCTGTTCTCATACAGGTCCTTGCCCATGCCTACATACTGGGCGCCCTGTCCCGGAAAGATGTGCGCGGCCATACCTACCATCTGATAACACAGGCGCCCCAGACCAGGCCCGCGCCGAAAGTATCCAACAGCACTATGTCGTTCTTCTTTATAAAACCTTCCTTGACCGCCTCACAAAGGGCGACTGCCGCTGAAGCGGAGGACATATTGCCGTAACGTTGTATATTAAGGTATATTGTTGACTCCGGCAGTTTCAGCCGCTTTGCCACGGCAAGGATGATCCTTAAATTTGCCTGATGCGGGATGAAACAATCCACGTCTTTGATCGTCAGGCCGGCGCGGTCCAACGCCTCCCTTGCCGCGCCTACCATTATGTTCACCGCCATTTTAAATAGTTCATTACCGCGCATTTTTATGAAATGAAGCCGCTTGTCCACGGTTTCGCGGGAGGCGGGGGCCTTGCTGCCGCCGGCAGGCACCATAAGCAGGTCTGTCATCGTGCCGTCAGCCCCCAGATATGTGGATAAAATACCCGCCCGAGCAGAGCTCTTCAATACGACCGCGCCTGCCCCATCCCCGAAAAGCACGCAGGTATTCCTGTCGGTCCAGTCCGTGATAGAAGAAAGGGTCTCTGAACCGATGATTAAAGCGTTATTATAGGCGCCGCGTGAGATAAACTGCTGCGCCAGCACCAGCGCGTACACAAATCCCGCGCAGGCGGCTGAAATATCAAAACAGACCGCGTTCTTTGCCCCTATGCCGCTTTGCACAAAACAGGCGGTAGCGGGAAACTGCATATCAGGCGTGACCGTGGCGACGATTATCAATTCGATCTTTTCCGGCTTTAACTTGGCATACTTCAACGCCTTCTTAGCGGCCTGGACCGCCATCGTGCCGGAGGTCTCGCCCTTACGGACGATCCTTCTGGTCTTAATGCCCGTGCGCGTGGTTATCCACTCGTCGGAAGTATCAACCATCTTCTCAAGCCCGGCATTGGTCAATACCCTGCCGGGGAGATACTCGCCTACGCCCGCTACCTTGACCTTTCTCATTGTATTGTCTTTGCCTCGCGGATACCTTCGATTATTTTATCGTTGACCTTGCGCTCCAGCTCCGCGATGGTCGCCCTGACCGCGTTCTTTATCGCCCGCGCGGAAGAGCGGCCGTGGCCTATGATCACCAATCCGTTTACGCCTAAAAGAGGCGCTCCGCCATACTCCGCGTAATCCATCTCTTTCCTGAATTTCCCCAGGTTGCCCTTTAACATAAAGGCGCCGAGTTTACCGATAAAATTACGCAGGAGGTTGCGCTTCAGGAAAATGCTGACTGCTTCGGCAGCCGCCTCAGAGACCTTAAGGGCGACGTTGCCGACGAACCCGTCGCAGACGATCACGTCGCAATCGCCTTTAAAAAGCTGTTTTGCCTCCACATTTCCCGCGAAATTCAGCCGGCTTTCAGAAAGAAGCTTGTGCGACTCCTTCATCAGGTCCGTGCCCTTGGTGGACTCTTCCCCTATATTCAATAACCCCACGCGGGGGTTATCCTTGCCTAAAACATTCTTTACGTAAGCGCTGCCCATTATGCCGTACTGCAGTATATGGACCGGCTTAGTATCTATATTGGCGCCGACGTCCATGATCAAGGAACGGCCTTTGAGCGAAGGCATGATAATGGCGATGCCCGGCCGCTCAATGCCTTCAAGCATGCCCAGCCCCAATGTCGCGGCGCATACCACCGCCCCTGTATTGCCGGCGCTGAAAAACGCGTCTGCCTCGCCGCGCTTAACAAGGTCTATGCCTACGCTTATGGACGAATCCCTCTTCCTTCTGATGCTTGCCGCTGCCGGCTCATCCATATCCACAACCTCGCGGGCGTCGCGTATGGAAATACCCGCCGGCACCGGTTTATATTTCTTGAGTTCCTTGCCGACCAGTTCGGACTGGCCTACCAGTATAATTGAAACAGGATAGGCCTTGACGGCATCCACCGCCCCTTTCACTACCGCGGACGGCGCGTAATCCCCGCCCATCGCGTCCAGCACTATCTTCATTTTTTCTCTTTCTTTTCCGCTTTTGTCTTTATCGCCACGGCCTCTCTGCCGCCGTAATGACCGCAGGTGCCGCAGACCTTGTGCGGCAGTTTTGGCTGCTTGCACTGGGGGCACACGCTTGTTGACGCGGCCTTAAGCTTCCAATGCGTCCTTCGCTTTCTGCCTCTCTGAACGGAATGTCTTCTCTTTGGTAATGGCATCTTTATCTCCTATCGTGATTATGGGATCGTTATTTGGCTCTTAATCTCTTTTTGAGCGCCTTCTCCACAAACGCGGGGACGAAACTTGAAAGGTCCGCGTCCAATGCCGCGGTCTCCTTCAGCAGGTTTGAGGAAAGATAGCTGTATGATTCCGACGGCATAAGGAATATCGTCTCGGCATCCTGTGAAAGCTTTCTGTTGGTCAACGCCATTTGAAATTCGTATTCAAAGTCCGAGACCATTCTTAAACCGCGTATTATGACGCGGGAGTGTTTCTTTCTGGCGTAATCCACGATAAGCCCGGAGAATCTTTCCACCGTAACGCCGTCCATATCCTTAGTCGCTTCCTTGAGCATCTTTAAGCGCTCTTCAGCGCTGAATATGGGCTTTTTATGCGGATTATTGCCAACGGCAACTATGACCTCCCCAAAAATGCCCACGGCCCTTTTTATCAGATCCATATGGCCGTAGGTTACCGGGTCAAATGTCCCTGGATATATCGCTTTCTGACACATGTTTTATATTGTAAAAAGCCAGTATGGTATCTCCGTATCTGGCTTGTTTCCAACAAGTTATTCTGCCTTCGCCTCGCGGAAGCTCGTCTTTCCTGAAACACTGGACTACAATATTGCCAGCGGCGCTTACTATATCATAGCCGCTAATCGTTTGCAAGATTTTTTTTGCCAGGCCCTTATAATAAGGAGGGTCCAGGAAGATAAGGTCGAACCTTTCGCCCCCGTCGGAAAGCCGGGCTATCGCCTTCAGCGCGTCTTTGGGTATCACCTCGTAAGATGCCTCCGGCAGGAACGACAGATTGGACCTGAGCACGGCGGCCACGCTGTGCCTGCCTTCCACAAAGACCGCTTCGGCTGCCCCCAAAGAAAGCGCCTCCAGCCCTACGGCGCCGCTTCCGGCAAACAGCTCAAGCACCCTTAACCCGCTGACATCGGCAAGTATGTCAAAAACGGCCTTCCTTACCTTATTCTGCGTAGGCCGTATGCCTTTGGGGATTTTGATAGTCCGCCCTTTATATTTGCCGGATATGATGTGCATATTATCCCACCACCTGCTTTTCTCTGTAACCAGGATACCGCCTCTCCAATGCCGCCTTCAGATCCTGATCCTGGCGCAGGTTAAGTTCAGGGTCCGCCTCTATAAGCCGCGCTGCCTCATCCCTGGCCGACTTTAATATATGCAGCTGCGTCAGGGGATTGCCTATCCTCAGTTCCGACAGGCCATGCTGCCTGCTGCCAAAAAATTCTCCCGGCCCCCTGATCTTTAAATCCTCCTCGGCTATCTTGAAACCGTCAATATTATTGACTATGGCGTCTATCCTCCGGCGCGCCTCTTCTGTTTTCGGCTCACCCATCAATAAACATATGGAATCGTACCCGCTTCTGCCTATACGGCCCCTCAACTGATGAAGCTGCGATAAACCGAACCTGTCGCAATGCTCGATCAGCATGACCGTGGCGTCAGGCACGTCAATCCCCACCTCCAGCACGCTGGTGGCGACAAGGATGTCTATCTCCCCCGCCTTGAATTTCTCCATTGTCTTATTCTGCTGTTCCTGCTTTATTCTGCCATGGATAAGCCCCAGCCGGTAGTCCTTGAATTCAACTCCGCTTAACTGCTTAAACATCTTTTCGGCGGCATTCAGGTCCAGCGCGTAGGACTCATCTATTATAGGATATATGATGTACGCCTGCCTTTTCTTAGCCAGCTCTTCCTTGATCAAGCCATAGGCCTGCCGGCGCATGCCTTCGGCGAAATGGCGCGTCTGTATCCTGCCTCTTCCCGGCGGCAATTCGGATATGGCCGATATGTCAAGGTTGCCATAAAGGGTTATGGCGAGGGTGCGCGGTATGGGCGTTGCCGTCATGATCAGGGTATCGGCTGACCTGTTCTTTTCGCTCAAAAGCTTACGCTGGGCCACGCCGAATTTATGCTGTTCATCTATGACTATCAGGCCTAACCGTTCAAATACGACATCTCTCTCTATAAGGCTGTGCGTGCCGATAGTCAGATCCACCTTGCCATCCTTTATCTGCTTAACGGCCTCCCGGCGGCTTTTGGCGCTCAATGCCCCTGTCATCAGCCCTATTTTAAGTTTTTTGCTTTTTGGCCCGGGCCGGGAAAGGCCGTCCAGAAACCCGGATATGACGGCATAATGCTGCCTTGCCAGTATCTCGGTAGGGACCATAAAGGCCGTCTGCCAGCCGCTGTCTATAGCGGCCAGAGACGCGCAGAGCGCGACCACGGTCTTGCCGCAGCCCACATCGCCCTGAATAAGCCGCTGCATTATTTTATCCGATGACATATCCGCCAGGATCTCGTTGAGTACCTGTGTCTGCGAGGCGGTAAACCGGAAACTCAAAGAGCCGATAAAATCATTGAGAAGAGGGCTGCCGGCATTATGCCTTACCGCCTTCCTCCGCGGCCTGGATGCCTTCTTCATAATGATGGGCACCTCAAACAGAAAGAAATCCTCAAAAGAAAGCCGCCTGTATGCCTCCTTCTGTAACTCGTCTGACCGCGGAAAGTGGATATTGATAAGGCCCTGGGCTGAATTAAGCAGGCTGTTGCGCTTGCGCACGTCATAGGGCAGCGGGTCCTTTAGGCGGGTAATGAATTCATCCAACGCTGACCCTATGATCTTGCGAAAATACCTCTGGCTGAACTTGTCGGACAAGGGATATACCGGCAATATGCTCCCCCTGCTCAGCGCCTCCTCCTCGTCGGTAATCATCTCAAATTCCGGAGAGGCCAGCTGCAGAATATGGCCGTATTTTTCTATCTTGCCGTGTAATACTAAAGATACCCCTGTTTTCAGGTAATCCTTGAGGTATGGCTGGTTGAACCATACGGCGCGGATCCTGCCGGTAGAGTCCTCTATCCGCGCTTCAAGGATGTTAAACCCGCGCCTCTGCCAGGAAGTCCTGCCGGAAACCGCGCAGACCTTCCCCTTTACGGTAGCGGCATCGCCTTCTTTCAAATCGCTGATAGGCCGCAGATCGCGCCAATCCTGATACCTTCGGGGAAAATAGTAGAGCAGGTCCTCTATCGTATTGATACCCAGCGCCTGGAAGGACTTCGACCTCTTGGGCCCCACGCCTTTCAGGAACTGTATTGAATCGTAGATTGAAACAGGCATAGAAATGATTATATCATACTGCAATAAAAAATCCCCATTTTAGTGGGGACAAATGTTAATATTCAATTAACCAATTACCAATGTCAAATGAATGTCCAATGTTTCAATGCCCAATATAACAATTTTATTGTTTTTTATTCGGTCATTGGATATTGGTCATTTATTTGTCATTGGGATTTGGTAATTGGTCATTGACGCACTACTTAGACGCCTCCTCCATCACCTCCATAAGCTCCTTCTCAAACCGATTCACGATCTCCTGTATCTCCGGTTGAGGAGAATCCCCCATGAAATCAGACGCCTTCAACGCCGCGATCTTGACGCGGTCTGCCTCGGTAAAAAGCGAAATGGTCAGCGGAAGTTTCAGTTCTTCGCACTGGGAAAACTTGTATATCCTGCATTCCTTTTTCAGATCAACGCCGTTCCTGGCAAGCTCCTCCCTTAAATTGTGGACCTGGAAACCGCCGACCATCCTTTTCTTTAACGCGCCCTCAAGAGCAAGCGCCGTGCTTTCAATATCCTTCTTTGATTCCACGGAGTAAAGCATAATACCTCCTCTATGTTCCCTCGCTTAAACAGGCCAAAATTTTCTTCGATAATTTTGGCCTAAGCTTCGGGGTTAATTCGGCCATACGACTTACGTCACTGACGTTCCGTAAGTCGTGGCCTCATTAAAAACGGCGGACATTATTGTCCGCCGTATCTATTCCAAACCGGAAAGCCGAATATCTTCATTTTGCACCTCGCTTTTAAAGGGTGCCTGACTGCCTTAATTATAGTGCCGGGACCTCTTGCCTGTCAAGGAAAAGTTCTAAGAAAACTTTACGTCTTTCCATTTACGCTGCTGGCGCGGCAGATGGAAACGGCTCCGAATTTTCCTCTGATCTTATCTATTGCTTTATGGATATCTTCCTTCTTGTTTTCGGCCGTGTCTTTAAACAGCCACTGCTCATCCGCGTCAGAGAAATTAGTGGCGCGCACGCCGACCAGCCGCACCTTCCTGTTTCTGATCTCAAAATCATCGTAGAGCTGCCCGATAACAGTAATAAGGTCTTCGGAGAAGTTTGTGGGGCTGCTGAATGTCTTTGAACGGGTATGGGTCTGAAAGCCCTCCAGGCGTATCTTCAAGGTGAGCGTCCGGCACTTGAAACCTTCTTCCCTGAGCCGGCCTGAGACAAGTTCGCATAGCCAGGCGAGTTCGCGTTTTATGCGGCTTTTATCCGCGGTGTCTTCGTCAAAGGTGGCCTCGTTGCTTATTGATCTGGCTTCCCGCTCTGTTATGACCTCGCTCGTATCTATGCCCCGCGCCATCTCCCAGAACCAGGCGCCATTCTTGCCGAATACGCTTATAAGTTCTGCTTTGCTTCTCCCGGCAAGATCATTGACTGTATATATGCCCATCTGATTCAGCGTCTCTTCTGTCTTTTTGCCTACACCCCAGAGAAGTCCTATATCAAGCGGCAGGAGAAAATCCAACAGCCCTTCCTTTGTCACTTCCAGCAGGCCATCGGGTTTCTTAAGGCCGGAGGCGATCTTTGCCGCCATTTTTGTCGGGGCAAGGCCTACTGAGGCGCTCAGCCCTGTTTCCTGTTTTATCCGCTGCTTTATCGCTATGCAGGTATTGAGGGGCGTCTTAAATCGCTGGAAGGTGTCTGTTATATCCAGAAACGCCTCATCAATGCTTACCGGCTCTATAGCTGGAGTAAATGCTTCAAGGATGGCGAAGATCTGCCGGGAAACGCGGATATACTTTTGCATATCCACGGGAAGAAAGGCCGCCTGAGGGCATTTACGGTAGGCGATTGAAATAGGCATCGCGGAGTGGATGCCGTGCTTTCTTGCCTCGTAGGAACAGGTTGAGACAACTCCTCTGCCCCTGCCGCCTTTCGGGTCGGCGCCCACGATAACGGGCTTTCCCTTAAGATCGGGGTTATCCCTCTGTTCTATGGCCGCGAAGAACGCGTCCATGTCTACATGGACGATGTGGCGGGTTGGCATTACTGCGCGATGAGCTGGGTGATCTTGAATATGGGCAGGAACAGGGATATCACTATGCCTCCTATGACTATTCCCAGAAAGGCAATGACCAACGGCTCAAGCAGGCTGGTCAGCCCGCTTACGGCGGCGTCAACCTGATCATCGTAGAAATCGGCTATCTTGGTAAGCATCTTTTCAAGTTCGCCTGTCTGCTCTCCCACGCCGATCATCCTCACAACCATAGGGGGGAACACGCCGCTGTTGGAAAGCGGCCCCGCGATCGGCTCGCCTTCGCGTATGGATTTACGCGCCGACAGCACCGCCTCCTCCACGACCTTGTTGCCGGCGATCCTGGCGACTATCTCAAGGGAATTCAATATCGGCACTCCGCTCTTCACCAGCGTGGCAAGGGTGCGGCTGAATTTCACCACGGCGACCTTTATTGCCAGCCTGCCGAAAACCGGCAGGGACAACATCCGCTTATCTACCGCGTATCTGCCCTTTTGTGTCGCGTAGTACTTCCTGAACAAAAAAAACGCTGCCGCCGCGGCTATGATCACGTAAAGGATGTTGTGGCGCAGCAGGTCGCTGGTAAAGATCAATATCTTTGTAGGCAAAGGCAGCTGGCCGCCGAGAATGTCAAATATCGCCTTGAACGTCGGCACCACCTTCAAGAGCAGGACAGCGGTGATGATCACCGCCATACTTATCACCACGGCAGGGTATATAAGGCTTGAGACTATTTTCCTGCGCAGCGCCGCGGACTTCTCTATGTATACCGCCAGGCGCTCCAATATCTCTTCCAGCATCCCCGATGCCTCGCCGGCCTGAACCATGCTCCTGAATATCTCAGGGAATATGCCGGCATGTTTTGCCAGCGCCTCGCTGAAACTGGAGCCCTCCTCTATATCCTGCCTCATCGATCCGATCACGGATTTAAACGACTTCTTTTCCGCCTGTTCCGACAAAATTGCCAGCGCCTGCACCAAAGATATGCCGCTTTCTATCATCGTGGCAAGCTGGCGGGAAAATACCACCAGGTCATCCGTGCTCACCGATTCTCTCCTGCTTCTCAACGCCTTCGCGGCGTCAAGTGAAATAACGGTGTAGCCCCTCTTGTGCAGAATATCGGCGGCATCCTGCACGGAACCCGCCTCGATCTCTCCGGACTTAACCGCGGAGCCGCTGTCTTTCGCTTTATAACGGAACACAGGCATCAGAATTTCTCCACGACTTTCAGGAACGCCTCTACTATGCGCGGGTCAAACTGCTTCCCTGAATTCTTGACTATCTCGGCAACCGCCTCTTCTTTAGTCAACGGCGACTTTCTATATGAACGGGCGGAAGTCATAGCGTCGTAAGAATCCGCGAGGCATACAATGCGCGCGCCCAAAGGTATCTCATCGCCCTTATGCTTGAAGGGATACCCTGTGCCGTCATAATGCTCGTGGTGCTCCCGCACGATCTCAACCACGTCGCCGAGGAACGTCAAGTGCTCAAGTATCTGAGCGCCCTTCATAGGATGCTCCTTCATCTGCTCCCATTCTTCAGGGGTGAGCTTTGTGGGCTTGCTTAATATATAATCCTGTATGCCGACCTTGCCTAAATCATGCAGCTCGCAGGCCTCTCTTACCGCCTCAACCTCCTGAGTGGACAGATGCATCGCTTCGGCTATCGCCGCCGCGTACCTGGCGACATTGGCTGAATGGCTTCCGGTGTAATGATCCCTGGTATCGATCGCCTGCGCCAGCGCCTTTATCGTGCGCAAATACGTATCCCGTAGATTTTCGTAAAGGCGCGACAGGTTCTTTGTGGACTCCTCAATGCGCTTGGTAAGAAGCGCGTTCTGCTTCTGCAGGGAGGTATTTTCCTCCGCGACGCGGCGCAGCACCTTGCTGTTTCTTACCGACAACCGGTTGAGCTCTATGCCCTTATCTATAATAAAAACGGCCTTCTCCGGATTTATGGGGCTTACCAGATAGTCATATATCTCCAGATTGGGCAGGGCAGCCGCTTTGCGGGAAGAATCTTTATCGCGCGATAAGATGACTGTGATGTCGGGGTTGGCCGCCTTCAACTCCTTTACTAATTTCAGGCCCTCCATACCAGGCATCCCTTCCTTGATTATCGCCAGATTGAAGGTCTCTAACTTGATCTTATTGACCGCCTCTTCGGCCCTGTCCGCCGTATCAACATCGTAGCCCTTGCCGGAAAGCATATCCCTGATGTAATTCATAAATACCCTGTCGTTATCCACTATCAGTATTTTACCCTCTGTCATATCATTCCTCTGAAGTTATGCGCAGCGCTTCATCCAATGTAGTCAACCCGTTCTTCACCTTTAATAACGCGTCATCCCTTAATGTCTTCATCCCCATCTTATCTATCGCGTATTTCCTTATCTCATCCGTGGGCACGCGCCTTATTATCATCTCTCTTACCGCGTCGTCAATCATAAGCACTTCCAATACGCCCATTCTACCATAAAATCCCGTATCATTGCAATTATTACAACCCTTGCCTTTGTAAAATACAGTCTTCGCGTCGATCTTCATCCGCGCGAGCAGGTCCCCGGGTATCTTCTGTTCCTCTTTGCAGTAATCGCATATTTTCCTGCATAGGCGCTGGGCGCAGACCATGATCACGCTGGAGGCCACAAGGAACGCCTCAATGCCCATATCTATCATGCGCGTTATGCTGGATACCGAATCGTTTGTATGCAGCGTGGAGAAAACCATCTGGCCGGTCAATGAGGCCTTTATGGCGATATCAAGCGTTTCGGAGTCCCTGATCTCGCCCACCATTATCGTATCGGGGCTCTGCCTTAGGATAGCCCTTAAACCCGAAGCGAAATTAAGCCCTATGTCGGGGTTTGCCTGCACCTGCGTGATGCCTTCTATCTGATATTCCACCGGGTCTTCAATGGTGACTATGTTTCTCTCTATGGTATTCAACTGATTCAATATGGAATACAAGGTTGTGGATTTGCCGCTTCCGGTAGGGCCCGTGATCAGGATCATGCCGTATGGCCTGGAGACCGCCTCTCTGAACAACCTCAGCGGCTCGGGGGAAAACCCCAATTCATCAAGGCCTATGGAAAGATTGGTCTTATCCAGGGCCCTGAGCACAAACTTCTGGCCGAACGCGGTCGGCAGGGCGGAGACCCGGAAATCAACCTCTTTATTCGTGAACCTGACTTTAAACCTGCCGTCCTGAGGCAGGCGTGATTCGGTTATATCAAGCATGGAAACGATCTTAAGCCGGGCGAGCACGGCGTTCTGATTTTTTTTGGGGACCCTGAATATGTCATGGAGCAGGCCGTCAATGCGGTATCTCACCCTGAGGCAATCCTCCTCCGGTTCAAAATGAATATCTGAAGAACGCTTCTTTAACGCGTCGCTTAAGACAAATTCAACTAATTTTACTATCGGCGGCAGGCGGCTTGCCTCAAGCAATTCCCCTAATTCAATGGTGCCCTCCCCTTCTCCCGTCCCCTCCGCGCCCGCATCTCCGGCATACCCGCCTTTTATTATATCCGCCATTTCTCCGGAGGGCCGGTGGTACTGCGCGTCTATGGCGCGCAAAATATCCGGCTCCGATGAGATCACCACGTCGATCTGCATGCCGGTCAACGCCTTCAGGTCATCCAGCGCGAACACATTCAGCGGGTCGGACATGGCGACTGTCATCGTATTGCCGATCCTGGAGATGGGTATAAGCCGATACTGGCGCGCGAGGCGTTCAGGCACGACGGAAACCAGCGAAGAATCGATCCTGTATCTGCTCAGGTGTATCGTAGGGATAAACAGCTGGCGCGAGAGGATCAGCAATAAGTCCTCTTCGCTTATGATGCCCTCGTCTATCAATACCTTCTTTAACGGCTTTCCTTCCTTTTTATGGATATCCAGCACCCTGTCTATCTGCTGTTTTGCCACGGCCTTGGACTCTATCAACACCTGTATCAACCTGTCTTTAAGCGTTGTCATGGATTTCCCCTGCCCTGGTCCCCGGCGGTCACCCTTAAGACCTCTTCAATACTGGTTATGCCCGCGGCTGCCAGGCGCATACCGTCTTCTCTCAAGGTATGCATTCCCTCTTTTCTGGCCAATCCTTTTATGTCGTCTTCCTTTGCCCTCTTTGATATCAGGCCGCGTATCCCGGGCGTAAGCATCATGATCTCCGCTATAGCTATCCTGCCGCTGTAGCCGCTGTTAAAACAATCCTTGCACCCCTTGCCTTTGACAAAATCATATTTTTTGACATCCAGCTCCGCAAGCCCGATGGCCTTCGCGACATCCTTCTTAAGTTCGTATTTCTCTTTGCAGGAGCGGCAGACGACCCTGACCAGCCTCTGCGCCATTACGCATATAAGCGAAGACGTTAAAAGGAACGGTTCAACCCCCATATTTATAAGCCGCACTATCGCGCCCTGGGCAGTGGTGGTGTGAAGAGTGGAAAGCACCAGGTGGCCGGTCAGAGCGCTTTTGATCGCTATGTCCACCGTATCAAAATCCCTTATTTCGCCTATCATTATAACGTCCGGGTCCTGCCTTAATATAGCCCTCAATGACGCGGCAAATGTAAGCCCTATATCCGGCCTTATGCTGACCTGGTTCACCCCTTCCAGTTGATACTCCACAGGGTCTTCAACTGTAACAAGATTTTTCTCGGGAGAGTCCACATATTTAAGAATAGAATAAAGCGTGGTGGTCTTGCCGCAGCCGGTAGGGCCGCAGACAAGTATCATACCGTGAGGCCTTGATGCCGCGTCTTTCAAAGACGCCATGGCTGTATCGTCAAGCCCCAATTTCTCCATGTCAAAGGACGCGGAAGACCTGTCCAGTATCCTTAACGCCACTTTCTCTCCGAAACTGGAAGGCATGACAGACACCCTGAAGTCAACATCCCTGCCGGACATCTTTAACTTGAAGCGCCCGTCCTGAGGCAGCCGGTGCTCGGCAATGTTCAGATCGGACATTACCTTTATCCTGGAAACCAGAGAGGCATGCATTGTTTTAGGCGGTGATTTATACTGCTGGAGCACGCCGTCAATACGGAAACGTATGCGCAGATCGTGCTCCAGCGGCTCTATAAGGACATCAGAGGATTTCAGGCGCAGCGCCTCATCCAGGATAAGATTGGTGATCTTTATGACCGGCGCTTCGCGGGTAAGGCGGCTGAGTTCCTGCGCGCTCAACTCTTCTTTCTTCTCGCTTACCAGTTCTATCTTTGTATCTTCAATACCCTTGACTATGTCCCGGATCACATCCTTCGCGGCGGAACTATAGACACTGTCTAATGCCGCCTGTATCGCCTTGGGTTCCGCCACGATAGGGTTTATCGTATAACCGGTAAGCGCCTTTATGTCGTCGATCGCGAATATATTCAACGGGTCGGCCATGGCTACGGTAAGCGTATCCGCCGTTTTGGAAATGGGCAGGACCTGGTAATGCCTGGCTACGTCCCGCGGTATCATCTTGGCGACTTCCGCGTCTATCCTGAATCTTTTCAGGTCTATGGGGGGCATGCCCAAACCCTGGCTCAGCGCCATCATCAGATCGTCCTCTTTAATGAACTTTTGCCTGACCAGGATATCCGAAAGGCCGCCTCCGCTTTTCTTCTGGATCTCTAAGGCCTCCTTCAGGTCGGAATCCGTAAGAAGCTTATTCTTGATGAGTATGTCTGTGAGGATCTTGCGTAATGAAGACATTATTTTTTATAGTATTTATCGATCGCCTCTCTTACCGCCGAGGCAGTGCTGACAAATACCTGCACATTGCATCCGGAGATCATCTCTATGTCTTCTATGGCCTGGGTATTAAGGGGGTTTGTCATTGCCACCGTGAGATTGTCGCCTATTTTGTCTATGGGCATAACGGCATACTGCCTGGCCACCCTTTCAGGTATGGCATTGACTACTTCAGGGGCGATCTCGTAATTTGCCAGGGGCAGATAAGGAAAGCCGTATTGCGCGGTCAGGGCCTGGACTATGTCTTCTTCCCTGGCGTATCCCGATTCAACAAGGATCTCGCCGATGAGCCCGCCTTTTTCCTTCTGGACGCTAAGGGCCTTTTCTAACTGCTGGCTGCTTATAACACCCCTTTCAATAAGAAGCTCTCCCAGCTGTTTCTGGATTATTCTGCGAAAAGGCACTGGTTGCCTCCTTTGTTTCTTGCCCTGTCCAATGCTTCTTCCGCTTTATCTATCAGCTCCTTAGCGCTTGTGCCGTCCAGGGGGTTTTCAGAGATCCCAGCGCTTATAGTGATCCTTTGATGCTCGTCCTTTTCTCCCTTGAACGCGGACTCAACCTTCTTCCTGATGTACTCCGCCGCCTCCTGGCAGCTGCGTTTATTCTTTTCCGGCAGGACGACCGCGAATTGGTTGTCGCCGAACCTGGCAACTTTATCAATGCTGGAAACGCTGTCTTTAAACAAAGAGGCGGCCTTCTTCAGGACTGCCTCCACCGCTATATCGCCGAAACTCTTGTGGAAACTGCCGAAATTATCAACCTCTAAAATTATAAACCCGCAGGGGCGCTGATAGATAAGCGCCCTTTTGATCTCTTCATCCAGCTGCTGCCTTATATATTTCTCATTGAACAACCCGGTCAGAGGGTCCCTTATTTCAAGCTTGCTCACCTTCTGCAAGAGCCGGCTCAACTCATCCACATCTTTGCGTATCTCAGCGGTCAGGTGGTTGAGCGCCTGGCTGATATCGCCCACCTCATCCTTCTCTGATGATGGTATCTTGTGGTTATAGTCTCCGCCGGCCATTACCTTGGCGGCGGAGCTGACCCTGAATACCGAATCAACGATGTGCTTTATGATAAGGAACCCGAAGACCACCAGCGTGACCGTGATCAAAAAGATCAATACTGAATTAGTGAAATGCAGGGCGCTGTTGGGAAATATGTAATTCAACAGCATAAGCAAAGGTATTATGGACATAAGCGCGAAAGAGATCCTCATCTTGCGCTTAATGCCCATGGAATTAAAAGCCGAACCTCCAGACCCTTTCATATCCGTCACCCCCGTTTAATCGTTTTTACGCGCACGCGCTATTTTAATTATCTCAATCATCTACTTGCGTGTCAATATATTCCTGTGGATTTGTTACTCGCTGCTTCCCAGCGCCTCTCTGAATTCGCTCTTAAGCAGCTCCTTGCTTATCCCCACATCAATATGGTCCCAGGGCAATGCCTCATTCAGCATCCGCGGCCTTGACGCGTGGCCTTCCAGGTCCAGCCCGTTATCATTAAACGCCCTGTTCCAGGCATCAACATTCAGGAATTCATCCCAGCCGTCAAAACAGGCGCCGTACTGCCACGCCTTCATAATAACAGCTCCCAGATTCCTGCCGCCGCGGCACAACGCCGCCTCTATGACCGCGGAATCCGTATTGTGAAAGCTTAACTTTATCCTTGATGAGCGCCTGGCGATACAGCCGCGCAAATACCGCTGTTTTGAAATGATCGAATCCTTGCCCTCCATAGCCAGCCATTGAAAAGGTGTATGCGGCTTAGGTATAAAAGTCGCGACGCTTAAATGCACATCGGCCGGCCCCCCGCGGGCCTTTCGCCTTAATTCTGAGATCTCCTTCGCCAGATCGGCAATGCCGTCCAGGTCCGCCTCGGATTCGGTAGGCAGGCCGATCATAAAATACAATTTGATATGCCGGTATCCCGCTTTATATGCCGATTCAGCCACGCTGAATAAGTCCTCTATCTTAAGATCCTTGCCGATGATCCCGCGCAGCCTCTCTGTCCCCGCCTCAGGGGCAAAGGTCAAGGTGGCCTTTCTCGCCAAAGATAACTCAAGCGGTATGCCCTTGAGAAAATCCTTTGCCTTCAAAGAGGGCAATGATATATTCACCCCCGTATCTTTGAATTCTTCGGACAATGACTGTATGAATCGCGCCAGTCCGGGAAGATCTCCCACCGAAAGCCCCAAAAGTGAAAATTCTTCGTATCCTGAAGAACGGAGCGCCGCCCTCACCTGAGAACGCGCCGTATCTACATTCTTCACTCTATAGGGATAATACTGCGCCCTGCCCTGGCAGAAACGGCAGCGGTTACCGCAGCCGCGCATTACCTCAACACAGACCCTGTCGTGGACTATCTGCAGATAAGGAACAAGCCATTGCTCGGGAAAAGGCGCGCTATCAAGATCGCTAAGCACGCGCTTCTTAACGG
The DNA here is from genome assembly GCA_028707125.1 of Candidatus Omnitrophota bacterium. Classification (NCBI taxonomy): domain Bacteria; kingdom Pseudomonadati; phylum Candidatus Omnitrophota; species Candidatus Omnitrophota bacterium. The sequence goes on along the minus strand of JAQTUX010000001.1, from coordinate 895,878 downwards.
AAAAGGGGCCTTCTTTGCGTATAGAAGGCACATACACGCCTTCAATATCCGACAGGCAGCGCAATAATTCATCGCGCGAACGCGTTCTCCCCTTCTGCCTTTCGTATTCACGGACCAGTTCCAGGATCACTTCTTCACCTTCGCCGACTATAAAGGCGTCAATAAAATCGGCTAAGGGTTCGGGGTTCAAGGATGCCTGCCCGCCGGCAATGACCAAAGGGCCGCCTTCATTCCTGTCCGCGGATAAAAGCGGTATGCCCGCGAGAGACAACATCGTAAGCACATTGGTAAAGCCAAGTTCATACGATATGGAAAAGCCGACTATGTCAAATTCTTTCAATGGCAGGGCTGATTCCAGGGAACACAGGTACGGGCTCTCGGATAGTTTTTCCCTGATCGCCTTGCGCATATCGTGCCAGGGGCAGAAGCATCTTTCGCACGATACGCCATCCTGCCTGTTCAGCAGATCGTATAAAACGCGCAGCCCCAGGTTGCTCATGCCGATCTCATATATATCAGGAAAACACAGCGCGAATTTTACATCGGCATCAGCGGTGTCCTTATGATGAACGTTCCATTCGCCGCCGATATACCTCGCCGGCCGCTGCACATTTAATAAATAATCATTTTCCATCAAAACACCGCTCTATTTTTACTTATATTAAACAATATCCCTAAACTGATGCAGTTGACCAGCAACGATGACCCGCCGTAGCTCATAAGCGGCAGGGTGATGCCGACTACGGGCGCGAACCCCGCGGTCATCGCTATATTTACCGCCACGTGCAGCGCCCATAAAGAAGTGATCCCGTACGCCAGGAACTTACCGAAGGGGTCGCTGTTTTTTTCCGCCACCTGAAGCCCGAACCTTATGATCAAAAAGTACAGCAGGATCAGCGCAGCCGACCCTAAAAACCCCCACTGTTCCGCGAAAGAGGCAAAGATGAAATCCGTATGGCTCTCCGGAAGGAATTTCAACTGGCTCTGCGTGCTGCCGAGCAGCCCCTTGCCGAAAAGGACCCCTGAGCCGATCGCGATCTTTGACTGGATTATGGTATAACCGGCGCCCAAAGGGTCTATATTGGGATTAATAAATACCAGCAGCCTGTCTTTCTGATAATCCTTAAGCAAATGCCAGCCCAAAGGCAAAGATAAAAGCAGCGCGCCGGTAAACATCGCCAGGTATCTAAGCTTGACACCGGTTATGAACATCATGACTATGACTATGACGAAATACACGATCGCCGTGCCCAGGTCCGGCTGAATAAAGATCAGGGCGATAGGCACGCAGATAGCCGAAAACGGCAGGATGAATGAATTGAACAGATTCTGCCGTTTCGCGTGAGTATCAAATGACGCCTTGCTGCCGAAGTAGCGAGATAAAAAGAGTATAACGGCGATCTTGGTGAATTCAGACGGCTGAAAACTGATCTCTCCGAAAGAAAACCATCTCTGGGCGCCCATGCGCGCGTCCCCCCTGAACAGGACAAGCACAAGCAAAAATACCGAGACGCCGAACAAGGGATAGGAAAAATCCCAAAGCCGTATATAATGAATATTGGAAAATATAACCATCGCCGCGATGCCGGCAAGCGCCCAATTGAGCTGTTTCAGGAAGATCTGTTTTTTCAGAAAATCCGCGTCCCTGTCTGTAATAGCGTAAAGAGTAAGCAGGCCCAAAAGCATGATCACGACTACGGCAAACAGCGTCCTGGCAGCCAGATATCTCATAGCAGCCCCTCTTTCGCGAACCTTTCCAGCAGCGTCCTGGCAAGCGCGCAGGCATATGTGCTTGATCCGGCATTCTCAAGGAATACGCAGAAGGCGGCCTTGGCGCCCTCTTGAGGGCTGTAACCCACAAACCAGGCGTGCGGCTGCCTGCTGCCGACCTGCGCTGTGCCGGTCTTGCCGGAAACAGTCAGTCCGGGTATGCCGGAAAGTATGGACGCTGTGCCTGATTCGGAATCAACGACCCCCTTTAATCCGCTGCGGATATACTTGATCGTCTCCTTCTTCAATGACAGAGGCGTTGATCTGCCGCGCGTAAACGCCTTCCCGTCCACCTCGCTTATAATGTATGGTTTTATCAGCCGCCCGCCGTTGGCTATGGCCGCGGTCATTACCGCCGCCTGAAGAGGCGTCATCATCAGATCTCCCTGCCCTATGGAAAGATTCACCGTATCTCCCGGATACCAGCCCTTAAACTGCCTCAATTTCTTCCACATGGGCGAAGGCAGGACGCCGGACGGCTCATAAGGCAGGTCTATGCCGCTGGGGCGGCCGATACCGAACTTGACGGCATACGCGGCTATGTTGTCGGCGCCGAGCAAAAGCCCGGTATTATAAAAAAACGTGTCGCATGAATGCGTGAGCGCCGCGATTATGTTCTGCCAACCATGCGTATCCCAACAGCCGAATTCCCGCGAACCGACTTGAAAATACCCGGGGCAGTTGAAGGAGGTATTCAGGCCTATCTTGTTCAACTCAAGCGCGGCAGCAGCCACTACGATCTTGAATATGGAACCCGGAGCGTATTGCCCGCCTATGGCGCGGTTTAAAAGCGGAGAACTGCGGCCGGTCAACGCCTCCTTTAATTGCGCCTTTAAGGAGCGTTTAATAAAAACATTGGGGTTAAAGTTGGGGAAGCTGGCCATTGCCAGGACCTCTCCCGTATTCGGCTCTATGACCACTATCGCCCCTTTATGCCCGGCCAGGACCTCTTCAACTATCTGCTGCATCTTAAGGTCTATGGTGAGCTTTACATCCTTGCCGTCGCGGGCATTTTTATAACCCAATAATCTTACGAATCTTCCCCTATGGTCAACCTCTATCTGTTTTCCGCCGTCAACAGCGCCTAAGAATTTTTCGCACTGCTCCTCAACTCCGGAATAGCCGACTATGTCCTCCATCTCGTAACCGTAGGCCTTGAGCTTCATGAAGCGGCTGCGGTCGATATAGCCCAGGTAACCGATAGCGTGAGCGGCCGCGCTGCCAAAAGGGTAATGCCTCCTGGGCAGCGCCTGTATCTCTATGCCGGGAAGCTCAAAGCCCGCCTCCTTTAAGAGCATCATCGTTGACTGCGGTATGTCTTCCTTGATAGTAATGGGGGCGAAAGGCGCGGTAAAATCCTTCTTTATTATGCCCTTGATATTCTCGGCGGTCGTGCCGATCAGGGAGGCAAGTTTGGGTATTGACCTTTCCTTGTCGGTCAACTCCTGCGGCAGGGCTACGACATCAAAAGAAAGATAGTTGTCCACGACAACGATCCCGTTCCTGTCAATGATCCTGCCCCTGGCGCCCTTCTGCGGTATGACCCTTATGCAGTTCCTCTTGCTTAAATTAGTATAATAACCGCCCCTTAATATCTGCGTGTAAAAGATCCCCAGCAGCAGGAAGGAAAACACGGCTGCCGCGGATATGTGCAATATTCTTTCGCGCATATTCAGGACGGGTTAACGGAAAACCCGCGTAAAAACTTGAAAATGAGGACCGCGGCTATCGTAGTATAAACCGCGGAAACAAAAGAAACACTTAAAAACGCGGGTAAACTTAACTGCCGGAATAAATAGGCGTAATTGACCAGAGAATTGAACAGAGCGCAGGCGAACACGATCGGGATGTAATTGCTCTGCGAATCAAAATACATCCCCTTGTTCAAAATGGTGACAGTCACGGATATGAGGCAAAAGGAAAAGATATTCAGCCCGAACGCGGCATAGCTCAAAGAATCCTTTAGCAGCCCGCAAAGCAAGGCAAATATGAACGGCCAGTATCCGCAGGTATTCAAGACGGCAAAGACCGAAACACCAAGCAGGAGGTCCGGCTTAAAGGAGAACAGCCGGAAAGAATCCAGTATATTCGCCTGCAGAAAAGCAAGCAGGAGAATGATCAGTATTAAACCGGGCTTTTTCACTCCACCATCACCAACACCTCTTCCAGCCGGGAAAACTCAACTGCCGGCCTGATAACGGCGTAAATGCTTAAGCCGCCGAATTCACTGCCGGCCTCTATTATATTGCCCACCGCTATGCCTTTGGGATAATTTTGCGTCATACCGGAAGTGATGACCGCGTCGCCTTCCTGCAGGTCGGAACCCTTGCTGACATAACGCATGATCAGCATGCCGCGCAGATTCCCCGAGACGACCGCCTGCATCCTTGTCCTCTGCACGATAGTGGACACCGAAAGCCGCGGGTCGGTTATAAGCAGGACCCTGCTTGACTTTTTATAGACCTCCGCTATCCTGCCGACCAGGCCCTGGCTGTTAAGCACGACCATGCCCCGCTTCAGCCGGCGGTCCAGGCCCCTGTCAATTACGACACTGTAGGAATAATTAGAGGCGTCTTTGGATATAACGCGCGCGGCCAGCATCTTCGGCTTTATGCTGAGCTTCAGATCAAGCAGCCGTTTGAGCCGGTCATTCTCCATGGCCGCCTCATTCTTGAGAGACGCCTCATTTTTCAGGCGCCCCAATTCATCCCTTAATCTTATATTCTCTTTATAGTTGAGGTGAAACCTGAGAAGCGCCTTGAATTCTCTGCTGATAAGGTCTGCCGCGGTTAACGGCAATCTGATAATGTTATTTACCTGCGCTCTAACGGATATGATGAATAAGGCGAGGAGTGCGGAACAAAGGATTACAGCAATAAATTTTGAGGGGGTTTTCTGTCGTGATCCAAACACATCTTAAGGCGTTATAACTCTGACTTGGAGCGGACGGTCACTTCCTTCAAATAACGCAGTTCGGTCAAAACCTTGCCCGTTCCCAGAGCCACCGCGGTGAGCGGGTCGTCAGCGACATGAACAGGCAGGCCTGTCTCATCCGCGATCAATCTATCAAGGCCGCGAAGCAGCGACCCGCCGCCGGCCATAACTATGCCGTGCTCTATCAGATCGGCCGACAATTCGGGGGGCGTTCTTTCAAGGGCGACCTTAGCCGCCTCAAGTATCGCCCTGACCGGCTCCTGCAAGGCGTCTCTGATCTCTTCAGAGGTTATATTTATGGTCTTGGGCAGCCCTGCTACCAGGTCCCTGCCCTTGACTTCCATGGTCAATTCTTCGTCAAGCGCGTATGCGGAACCGATCTTTATCTTGATATTCTCCGCGGTGCGCTCGCCCGTCATAACATTATATGTCTTCTTGAGATATTCGGTAATGGCAAGGTCCATTTCATCCCCGCCTATCCTTATTGATTTTGAGAACACGATGCCTTTTAAGGAAATGACCGCGATCTCGGTGGTGCCGCCGCCGATATCTATTATCATATTGGCTATCGGTTCCTGTATGGGCATACCCACGCCTATGGCCGCCGCGACCGGCTCCTCTACCAGATAGACCTCCCTGGCGCCCGCCCTCTCAGCCGAATCCTTGACCGCTCTTTTTTCAACCTCAGTAATGCCGGAAGGGATGGCTATTACCATCCTCGGCCTCACCAGCACCTTCCTGTGGTGCACCTTCTTTATGAAATGCCTTAACATCGCCTCGGTGATCTCAAAATCAGCGATGACGCCGTCTTTCATCGGCCTTATTGCCGTTATATTGCCGGGCGTGCGGCCGAGCATCCTCTTGGCCTCTTCGCCGACCGCCTTTACCTTCCTGTTTATCCTGTCTATGGCCACAACCGACGGCTCGCATAACACAACGCCTTCGCCCTTGACATAGACAAGGGTCGTAGCCGTGCCCAGGTCAATACCTAAGTCGTTTGAAAACAACCCCAGAATATAATTGATGGCCTTACCGAGGATATTCTTTAATTTGACCCGCATGGGATTTCTCCTGTTTCTATTGATTATGTTTCAGAAACCATAATATAACAGAAGTAAAACTCCCTGTCAACACATTAGTTATATGTTAACAGGCCCTTGAGAACAGGCAGGAACCCGGGAAACGACTTATTAACGCATTTGATATCATCAATGGCAGAGGCGCCTCCCGCGGCGCATATGCCCGCTATTATCATACTCATCGCGGTGCGATGGTCCGTGAAACTCTTGAGCCCGGCCGCCGCGCGAAGCCGGGCGCCGCCCTTGATTATGAGGGTATCGCCTGCCGACTTTACCGACGCGCCCATCTTACTGAGATTATATATCATGGACCTGATCCTGTCTGTCTCTTTTACCCGCAGCTCTCCCACTCCCTGTATGACGGTGGCGCCTTCGGCAAAACAGGCGCATACCATCAAGATCGGAAGCTCATCTATTAAGAAAGGTATTTCTCTTTTTTTCACTACGATGCTTTTCAGGCGCTGTGCCGGCCTTACTTCTATATTTCCTGCCGGCTCCCACTTCTTTCCGGACGCGTCCGGCTTTATATCTATGCGGGCGCCCATGCGCTTAAGCGCCCTGATAAAACCCATACGGGTGGGATTGATTGAAACATTTTTTATAACCATCCTTGAGCCCTTTAATATAGCCGCTGCCGCGATAAAAAAAGCGGCAGAAGAAATATCGCCCGGTATAGCCAGGTTCCCAGGGGACTTAAGCGCCTTTGCCCTGCCCTTGAATAGCCGAAGCATGCGTTCGGTATGGTCGCGGCTCTTATTAACCCCTTCAACTACCGTTGTCCTCTTATCAGCGTATAACCCCGCGAGTAGTATGGCGGATTTCACCTGCGCGCTGGCAATAGGCATCCTGTACCTTATCCCCGAAAGCGGGCTGCCAAAGATCTTTATCGGCAGGCGCTTTCTATTGGAGAACCTCGCGCCCATCATCTCCAAAGGCGCGACAACCCTCTCCATAGGCCTTTTCCTTAAAAAGCCGGAACCGTCAAGCAGAGAATCAAACCTCTGGGCAGCAAGCAGTCCCAGCATAAGGCGCGCGGTCGTGCCTGACTCCCCCGCGTACAGCGTGCCCCGGGGCCGGCTTAAACCCCAAAGCCCTTTTCCATAGACAGCAAGGGCCCTGCCCTTAAGGCGTATTTTCACACCTAAACGGCTGAGTATCTCTTTTGTCCTGGCACAATCATAATTGAAGGAAAAATTGGAGATCCTGGTTACGCCCTTTGCAATCGCGCTGAACATAAGGGCTCGGTGGGAAATTGACTTGTCTCCGGGCAGGAATATACTTCCCTGAATTGACGCGGCTGGCCTGATCGTGAAAGACATCTATTATTGCTTTCTTACTGCGGTATCCCCTTCCTTGACGCGGTCTTTCATTCCTTCTGAAAGCATATTCGCGGCGGACATTGATTCGTGTACCTTCTCTATCTTGATATCTCCTAGAAGCCGGTTGTCCCTGTAAAGCGATAAGACCTCTCCTGCCTTGATCCCATCCTCTACGCCTAAATCTATGACCACGAAGTTGTATTCCCTGTTGACTACCAGCACCTTACCGCTATTGCCGGTTTCTCCGGCAGAAGGCGGCATGTTGTCTCCCGCGGCAGGCGCGGGCTCACCTTCAGCAGGAGGCTGCTGCTGGGGTTCTCCGGTAGGAGATGCTACCACTATTTTGCCTAATTCTATGCCTGAAACGCTTTGCTGCTGATTCACCTGCTCCTGAAGGCGCGCCTTCTCATCCTCTAAATTCTTGATCTGCTGCGTGAAACCGTCTATCTGGCTTCTCGCCTCTCCAAGCTGCCTGTCCAGGTCATCCTTTAATTGGCGATTACTCTCCAGCTCCTGCCTGATCTGTTCCATCTCAGCCATTGTCCTATCCCTGTTGGCCAGCTCATTATCCAGTTCCTGCTTGATAGACGCCATCTGCTCTTCGGCAACGCCCAGCTGCTGCCTTAGATCATCGGCCTGCTGCCTCGTTTTTTCAAGGTTGTCTTCTGCCATCCGGTATTTCACTTCCAGATCCTGCAGTTTTTCTTCGGCTGCCGCCCTTAAACCCTTTTCTTTTTGAAAGAGCATAACACCAGCGCCCGCAACGGATAAAGCCAAAATCAATAGTATTATTAATGAGATGATCGCTACCGACCCTTTTTGGGTGGAAAACATGTACGCACCTCCCTATCAAGGAATACGTTTTTATTTATATCATTACGGATTATAGCATCCATCTGTCAAAAAGCAAGTTATTTGTTAATAAATTGCGAGAATTCTTCCGGCAGCGCTGAATCAAATTCTAAAAATTCGCCTGTGCGCGGATGGTTGAATCCGATATATCTCGCGTGGAGCATAAGGCGTATCCCCGTATTATGGCTGCCGTATTTTTTGTCGCCCAATACGGGATGCCCCATATGCGCCAGATGGACGCGTATCTGGTGGGTCCTGCCTGTTTTCGGCGAGATCTCCAGGACACTGTAAGAGGCGGTCCTTTTTAATGTGCGGTAACGGGTCTGCGCGGGCCGCGTATTATCCAGAAAACCCGCCTTCATTTTCCTGAAATTGTTTTTATCCCTGCCTATCGGCAGATCGATGAGCCCCTCATCAAACTCAACCTTACCGCCCACAACAGCGACGTATTTTCTGGAGATCGTATGCCTGGAGAACTGCCTGGCAAGGGCGATATGGGCGTTATCGTTCCTGGCGGCAAGCATGACTCCTGAGGTCTCTTTGTCCAACCGATGCACAATGCCCGGCCTTAAAGGATTTATACGCGAAAGGCCGTCCGGGTATCTGAACAAAAGCGCGTTGACCAGCGTGCCTTCGTAATTTCCCGGAGCCGGATGCACGACCAGCCCTGACGGTTTGTTTATGACAATGACGTCCTTATCTTCATACATTATATTTAGCGGTATCTCCTCGGCAATAAGTTCCCTGGCCGGCTTGCCCGCGTAACTGATCTCTACGAGATCGGCGTTTTTAACTTTAAAGTGCGCCTTATGAGCAGTGCCTCCCACCTTGACCCTGCCCTCCTTCATCAGTTGCTGCACGTACTGGCGCGATGTCTCAATGCCCTCGCCTTTCAAGGCATCCAGGCAGAAAACATCTATCCTTTTGCCCGCGGAATCGGCATCAACCTTGAAACTGAATTGTTGTGTATTGTTTTCCATATCTATCCTATGAACCTGACCGTTTCCTCGCTCATATCGGTTTTGCCCGCCTTCGGCGGGCCGGCAAAGGTCTCTCGCAGCTCGGTGCTGCGGAACTCGCCCTTTTTGCTCTAGCAAAAAGGGCTCGGACAGTCCTCGCATTCCGACCCTTTGGGGTCGGAATTCCCTCGCTGCTCGAGCTGCTTTGCCTAAAACCTCAAATTCGCTCGAAAACGTTCAGGTTCATTTACAAGGCGCTAAAAGATCTTTATAGTTGATTAAGCCGGGTAGTGATAGCTTTGATGGCGCTATCGGGGTTTGCTCTTGTTCCCGCACCATACATATACACAGAAAATTGGTCTCCTTTTTTCCCAAGCTTAACATAAAGTTGATCGGTTCCACTCGGAGTTTTTAACGCAAAATATAATTGACCTCTCCAATTATTAAACTGTGATGGCTTTACTTCTGAAACGAGATGACTAAAGCCGTTATTTGCAGCTTCCTCAATCACGATTTCTTTTATTGTATCATACTGATTAACTATCAAGTCCTGTCGCAACATGAATCTTCCGCTACCCATAGTAGCACACCCTGAAACAAACATAAAAACCATTAACGATACAACCGATAACAAAACCACTTTGAATTTCAGAAGAAATATTTTTTTAAACATTATCACTCCTATTTTGAACTCCTAACATTTTACGTTGAACCATATTATACTACTTAGAAGCAGGCAAAACAAGGATAACAGGAGATGTATTCTACGGAACGGATAAGAAACTGTTTCCTATCTGAATAGGAAAGTGGGTAGTTACATTGCGGGCGAGGGGTTAAGTAGTTCTGATTGTCTCAGCGGGTGACGCCGAGACAGGTCCCCTATCCGCGCGCAGTCCTCCCGTCTGTTATGGAAAATGAGCACGGATAGGGTGGCTCGGCGGCAGGCCCCGCTGCCGCGAAACACAGACAATCCAGCCGCAAAAAGAGATTGCCCCTCGACTTCGCTCGGGACTCCCTTCGGTCGCTTCGCCCAGACAAATGCGGGGCTCGCAATGACGGACTATTTTTGTCGATTGAGTTTTATTGCGACTAATGCGATAAGGGATGCCAGAAATATGCCTGCGCATATCCACTGGAATATGCTGAGGCCAGCGAAAAACAGGCGCTCCTCCGCTCTTAGAAATTCGCTAAGAAATCTTTCGGCGGAAGCGAACAACAGATACAGGGAAAATAGAGAGCCGCGCTTGAGCATACGCCCCTGAAAAGACCTGAGCAGCAGAAAGATGACGAAGAGCGACAACGCGGAATAAAGCTGGACAGGGACCAGCCGCGCTCCATGAACCGGAAAATACACCCCATTATCGGAAGGATAACCGAAACAGCAGCCGTTCAGGAAACACCCTATCCTTCCCACTGCCTGAGCCAGAGCGATGTAGGGCGCCAGGAAATCAAGGTGCAAAAATACACCGGCCTTCTTTTTGCGCAAATAAAATACGCTGCCTGCCGCAGCGAAAAACAAGCCGCCGAACCAGCTCAAGCCGCCCCTGTTAAGCAAAAATATTTCAAACGGGTTGTCCCTGAACAAAGAAAAGTGCAGCGCCACATAAAATATCCGCGCGCCGAGCACTCCCGAAACAAGAAGCAGAAAACAGAGATTAGATAGAAGCTGCGGGTCTATGCCGTATTTCGGCGCCTGCCTTTTCGCCAGGAACAAGGCAAGCAGGAATCCGGCGACCACCATAAGGCCGTAGGAGTATACTGTGAACGGCCCGATTGTACAAATGACTGGGTGCATAAAGTTCTACGCTTTTTGCTTTCGTAAAAATGCGCTGATGAAAAGCCAGACAGCGCCGATGGTAATGGCGGAATCGGCGATATTGAATACGGGCCAGACGCGGAAATCAATGAAGTCGATCACGTAACCCAGGCGCGCCCTGTCTATAAGATTTCCTATGGCGCCGGCAAGGATCAGCAGCAGCGCCCAACGCCCGGATGCGCCGTCACGCCGAAGATTAAAGATTATAAAACAGACCGCCAGTATCCCTATCAGCACAAATACAGACGCCTGGTCCTTGAATATGCCGAATGCCGCGCCTGTGTTAAACACAAGCGTAAAATGCAGGATGTTTTTGATTATCGGTAAGGACTCGCCTGGCGAGAAACGGCTGCTGAAGTATAACTTCGTTGCCTGGTCAAGTAATAAAATGAAAGATAATAAAAGGATTATCTTTTTTCTCTTTCTTTCTGGCACTTTAGGCAAAGTTTTACGTAAGGTATGGCCTTAAGGCGGGTCTTGGGAATGATCTTCTCGCAATCCTCGCAGATACCGTAGGTGCCGTCTTTGATCTTTTTCAGGGCCTCATCTACTTCATACAGCAGCTGCCTCTCATTGGAGGCGATGCCCATTGAGAACTCGCGGTCATAGGTGTCCGTGGCAACATCCGCCATATGGTAAGTGTATCCCGAGATATCCCCGGAATTATCTTTTTGGGACTTCCTCAGCGTGTTTTCCGACATATGCCTTATGTCGTCAAGCATCTCTTCTTTTCTCTTTATGATCAGTTTCTTGAAATCATTCAATTGTTTCTTTGTCAGTTTCTTTGTCTGTCTCTTCTTCAATTTTATCCTCCCATTGCTTTCGCGCACCTCGCGCAGATGTACGGGCCCGCCTTTTCAGTTTCCGCCGGACGCGAATAATTCCAGCAGCGTTCGCACTTTATGCCGTCCGCCTTATCAACCTCAACGGCAAAATCCTTATCTAGATCGTCCTGCCGCTTGACCTCTACCTGCGAAACCTTGAAAATCTCGCAAAGGTCGCCTTCTAAACTTGATAGAAATGTATATCTTTCTTCGTTATTTGTCAACAGTTTAATTTTCGCGTCAAAGGAACTGCCGATGAGGCCCGCGGCGCGTTTTTCCTCTAATGCCTTCGCTACATAAGGCCTGCACAGCATAACGCCTGAATCAAAATCAGCCATTTCTTTTGTTATCTCAATATTTTCAGGTTGGGGGAGATCTAAAGCATGCACGCTGACCGCTGAAACATCTTTTTTCTCCTTGGGCATATTCTCCCAGATCTCTTCCGCGGTAAATGCCAGTATCGGCGCCATTAACCTTACTAAAATGCTTAATAGTTCATAGATCGCCGTCTGCGCCGCTCTCCTCTCTTTTGAATCAGGGGGATATGTCGTGTAAAGCCTCCCCTTTACCATATCCAGATAGCCCATAGAAAGGTCTTGATTACAAAAATCATAGATCAATTTATAAGCCTGATGAAAAACAAAAGAATCATACGCTTTCTCCGCGTTCTGTAATAAAACATTCGCTTCCCGTAATATCCACCGGTCGATATTTTTTAAATCATCTTCGCCGGCCTTATCCGTATCGGGGTTAAAATCATAGATGTTGCTCAATATAAACCTCACCGTATTCCTGATCTTACGATACCCTTCTGAAAGGCGGGTCAATATCTCTTTTGAAATACGGATATCTTCGTTATAATCGCTGGACGCCACCCACAGCCGCAGGATGTCCGCCCCGTAATTCTTGATGATATCCTGAGGCGCTATAACGTTGCCCTGCGACTTTGACATCTTCTTTCCTTCGCCGTCAACCACAAAGCCGTGCGTCAGCACCGCCTTAAACGGCGGATGGCCATCAATGCACATGGACGGGATCAAGGATGACTGGAACCATCCGCGATGCTGGTCAGACCCTTCCAGGTATAATTCAGCGGGGCTGCCGCCTAATTCTTCGCGCTTGTTCAGCACTGCCTGATGGCTGACCCCCGAATCAAACCAGACGTCCAATATATCGCTGCCTTTAGAAAAATCCGCCTTGCCGCAGCGCGGGCATTTCAGGCCTGCCGGTAAAAAGTCCTTTACGTCTCTCTGAAACCAGCAATCGCTTCCTTCTTCTTTTGTAAATTTGGCGAATTTTTCAATTACCGCCGGCTCTAAAAATTCTTCTTTGCAGCTATTACACGCCAGCGCTGGAATGGGTACGCCCCAATATCTCTGTCGGGACAGGCACCAGTCCGGGCGCAATTCTACCATGCCGGAGATCCTCTCCTTGCCTGACCCCGGGATCCATACGATATCTCTCTTTATCGTTTCCAGGAGCCGCTGCCGCAAGGTATCCTTAGCGCCTTCTTCCCGGAAATCAATATTTAAAAACCACTGCCGGGTCGCCCTGAAGATCACGGGATTCTTACAGCGCCAGCAATGCGGATAGGAATGCTGGATCTGCCCTGACCAAAGCAGGGCGCCCAAACCTTGCAGCTTCTCTAATATGGGCTTGTTCGCGTCATGGACGCTCAACCCCTTGAACTCTCCGGCGCCGGCATCAAAATTCCCTTTGCTGTCAACCGGCATGACTATATCCAATTTATATTTGATGCCGGTAAAATAATCTTCGTTGCCGTGGCCGGGCGCTGTATGCACCAGACCGCTTCCTTCTTCAGACGAAACATAATCCGCCAGCACCACACGGCCGTTTCTCAGCCCGAAAGGATGGACGTAATTCAGGCCCTCGAGGTCTTTGCCTTTTACTTCCTTAAGCACTTCGTACTTTTCTATGCCTGAAAGCGATAAAACGTTGGGCAGGAGGTCTTTGGCTATGATCAGATTTCCCTTGTCGGTCTTGACGTAATGATAAACGAACCGAGGATGGACCGCCACTGCCACATTGGCGATCAGCGTCCAGGGGGTCGTCGTCCAGATGACCAGATAACTTTCTTTGCCGAAATCCCCGGTCTCATCCAGCTTGAATTTGACAAATATGGACGGCGAGGTATGGTTTTCATATTCTACCTCCGCTTCGGCAAGAGCGGTTTCACATCTATAACACCAGTTCACCGGCTTTAAGCCGCGGTAAACATATCCCTTCTTGACCAGGGCGTTAAAGGAGCCGACTATGCTCTCTTCATAATCCTTATCCAGCGTCAGGTAAGGATGAGACCATTCGCCAAAGATCCCCAAGCGCCTGAATTCCTCTTTCTGGATAGCCACATATTTCAGGGCATAATCATAGGCCTTTTTTCTGAAATCAACCTGCGCGATCTGGTATTTATTGATCTTGAGCTCTTTGAATAACTGGTGCTCTACCGGCAGGCCGTGGCAGTCCCATCCCGGCACGTACGCCGAATTAAACCCGCGCATGGCCTTGTATTTTACGATAATATCTTTGAGGGTTTTATTCAGGGCGTGGCCGATATGGATGTTCCCGTTGGCATAAGGAGGGCCGTCATGAAGGATATATTTGCTCCCGGCGGCGGTTTTTCGCAGGATAAGCTTATAGATATCTTCTCCCTGCCATTTCCGCAGCAGGAGCGGCTCGCGATTAGGCAGGTCGGCCTTCATGGGGAAATCTGTCTTGGGAAGATTCAGAGTAGATTTATAGTCCATCACTTGATATATTTCCCGATGATCGGGGCCAACTGCCTTTTGACCTTTACCGGTATGGCCTTTCTGTCGGTCAGAATGGCGTATTGAAGCGCGCTCCCGCAGCCGCAATCGGAGCTTTGCGGCATATTCTTCACCGCTTGCTTTATTATATTCTTGGCATTGTCCACGTTCTTATTAAGATTGTTGATGATCATCTCAATGGTGACCTTATCATGTTCGGGATACCAGCAGTCATAGTCGGTTATAGCCGCCAGCGTAACATAGCAGATCTCCGCCTCTCTTGCCAGCCGCGCCTCAGCCATATTGGTCATACCTATTATATCCATTCCCCAGCTTCTATATAGATTGGATTCCGCGATAGTGGAAAACGCCGGGCCTTCCATATTCAGATATGTCTTGTCCTTGTGTATGGATATGCCCTCTGATCTGGCCGTCTTGTAAACGCTTTCCAACAGGTTGCGGCAGACCGGCTCCGCGAAGGATATATGGGCGACGATGCCGCCGCTGAAAAAGGTCATCTTGCGCGCCTGGTTTGTCCTGTCCACAAATTGTCCGGGAAGCACAAAGTCCAGAGGCCTGAGCTCTTCCCTTAAGCTGCCGCAGGCGGAGACGGAAATGATCCTGTCCACGCCCAGAACTTTCATGGCGAATATGTTCGCGCGGTAATTTATCTCGCTGGGCGAGATCCTGTGGCCTACTCCGTGCCGCGGCAGAAACACCACTTCCTTACCCTCAAGTTCTCCCAGAATAAAATTATCTGAAGGCGCGCCGAAAGGCGTATCAACCTCTTTTTCCCTTATATTCTTAATACCTTCTATTTTGTAAAGCCCGCTTCCTCCGATAATGCCGATCTTACCCATATCCTTCACTCCTTCCTGGAAAGTTCTGCCGCGCGTTCTGCCGCGGCCTTAACCGCCTCAACCAGATCCCCTCCTGCCTGCAAAACCTTTAACCCTGCTTCGGTAGTGCCGCCCTTTGAAGCGACTTGATCCCTCAACTGCGCGGCATTCAGGCTGCCGGCCTTAAGCAATAACTCACTGCCCGTGACAGTATGATGCGCTAAAAAATGGGCGTCTTTTTCGTCAAAACCCGCTGCCTCAGCCGCCTTGCTCAGCCGCGAGATAAAATCCTCCTGGAACTCATAGCAATTTTGTTTATGCTCATCAGGGCGGCTTTCAACTTCGTTGAAATAAAAACCCGGGCCGCTGCCGGAAACCGCGGTTGCCGCGTCCATCATCTCTTCCTTCAATGCCATAACCTGCCCTAAATTAGCGAATATATCTTTTGTTGCCTTGATATCATCCGGCGTTGCCGACCTGCCTGCCGTAACGCAGGAAACGCCTTTGCCGATCTTTGCCGGCATATTCGGCATAACCCGCGCAACCCGCGCTCCGCGCAGGCGTTTCTCAACGTAAGTCGTGGCAACTCCAGCGGCGATAGAGACCGCCAATTTATCTTTTATGCCGCTGCCAATTTCATTAAGCAGCGGCTCAAAGTCCTGCGGTTTTACAGCCAGTATTATTATTTCTGACTTATTAATAAGTTCGGAAACGCTGCCCGCGGCATCTATGCCTGCCAGGCCCTTGAGTTTGGCATTGTCTTTATCAAATACGCAAACTTGATACGCGGCCTTTGCCCTGCCGGCGATCGCCGAACCCATATTGCCAAAACCGATTATACCTATGATCTTCTTCATCTCGCTACTTGCCACTCTCTACTCGCTACTTTTCAAATATCGCCCTGCCCAGGCGCACTATTGTGGCGCCTTCTTCTATGGCGACCTTATAGTCATCGCTCATTCCCATTGATAGTTCTGCCAGATGTTCCCGGTCTCTTAACTCCCTTAACTTCCTGAAATACGGCCTTATTTCCTCGGGGTTATCCGCCACAGGCGCCATTGTCATCAGCCCCTTGACGCGAATGTGTTTAAGCTCTCTTATCCGGCCGATAAGCAGGATAAGGTCGTCCGGCCTTATGCCGAATTTGCTCTTTTCGCCGGAAGTGTTGACCTCGATCAGGATATCCTGGACTTTGCCGAGTTTTGCCGCCTGTTTATCAATGGCTTCAGCGAGTTCAAAGCTGTCCACAGAATGTATCAGATCAAAGAGCTCAACAGCGCCCTTGGACTTGTTTGACTGCAGGTGTCCAACCATGTGCAACTTGGCGCTTAAACCTTTAATCTTGCGCTTGGCTTCCTGGACCTTATTTTCGCCGATATCAGTGATGCCGCAGGCCAGAACTTCCTCAATTTCCTCTATTGACCTGCCTTTTGATACGGCAATAATCCTGATTTCCTTAGGGTCACGGCCGATTTTCCCGCAAACAGCCGATATTTCCTCTCTTATGCGGGCAATATTCTCCCTAATCATCGCCTTAAATTATCATAATCTATCGAGGAAGTCAACACCTTCGTATGCTGCTCGGTGTTGATACTGAGGCGGCCTTGTCAATAAATCACCGCCGAAGTATCTAGATTGTAACTCTGAGGGGAGGGGTCCTGCCGTCGTTTTGTTTCCCGCCGTGCTCCCCGCCAGATGTCTTGGCGGGTCCGCGCGGCGGGAGCCCTCAAAACGACGTCACCCCTCCCGAAATTCTGTGCCCGCTCGGCGTCACCCGCTGAGACAATCAGAACCAATCCATCCGCGTCCAATAAAAACGCCTCCAAGTTAATTTGGAGGCGTAAACGAAACAATCTTTGAGGTCGCACTTTGCGACCTCAAAACAACTATGGCAATTCTTTGTTTATCTGCGCAATGTTCTTTTTTAGATCGAGGATGTCTTCTTTGACTGCCTTAAATGTTTGTTTCAGGTTTACTACAAAATATTGATGAGTAAGAATATCTCTCATGCCGGCAATCTTCTTCCATGGTATCTGCGGATATTTCCTCTTGATCTCTTCGGGGATATTCTTAACTGCCTCACCGATGATTTCCAGCCGCCTTAAGACAGCATCTTGAATCTGAGTATCCTTATAGAAATCGTCTTCGGACTTAAGATCCTTCGTATACTCTTCTATCTTTGTAATGCTCTCTATGATATCTTCGATATATACTCTAGCGTCTCTTTTCATAGAATTACCACTTGCTCTTTTAAAATACGCTTTCTGAGAAGAGGTTTAATGCTGTCATATTCCACCAAATCTATCTTCCTTCCTAACGCCTCTTCAATCTCTTGTTTAAGACCTATAAAATCAAGCAGGCTGATATCCTTTTCAATTTCTACCAATATATCAATATCACTATCCTTTTTCATCTGGTCTCTGACATATGAGCCAAATAGCGCTGCTTTTTTAGCGCCGTATTGTTGCAAGATCGGCAGTATTATTTGTTTTATTCTACTAATCTTTGTCGTCATATTTGCCTAATTTTTTTATCCCGCTAAGTATTCGCAACTTAATTATACAATATAACTTATATAAATGTCAACACCTTCGTATGCGTCCTGGTGTTGATACTGAGGCGGCCTTGTCAATAAATCACCGCCGAAGTATCTAGATTGTAACTCTGAGGGAGGGGTCCTGCCGTCGTTTTGTTTCCCGCCGTGCTCCCCGCCAGATGTCTTGGCGGGTCCGCGCGGCGGGAGCCCTCAAAACGACGTCACCCCTCCCGAAATTCTGTGCCCGCTCGGCAGTCACCCGCTGAGACAATCAGTGCAGAATTGTCATTCCCCACACGTAAGTGTGGGGTACCCTCCAATAGCATTAGAAACAATAAAGGATATCACATCTTGTGATATCCTTATATAGAGTTATGGGGGAATTAGCTAATTACGAAAAGCGTCTGCCATTCTTCATAGAATTCATTACCATAACGGACGGGAGAACTCCGCGCGGGGCGGGGCGCCCCGTCCAAAGCCACCCGCTGAGACAATCAGGGATTGCCATTCCCCACACGTAAGTGTGGGGTAAATATTTGTTCTGTAAGTTACGGGAAATTAGCTAATTACGAAAAGCGGCTACTAGGTCTGTTATGATTCAGCAACTAAAACTAATGAGAACCGTCCCCATTATGTTATTGGTCCAAGATTAATTGTAACCGTCTTGTTTACGAATTATTACCGAGCTTTCGCTTGAAACCTTTTAACATATCGACCACGGATGTTTTTGCAATATGTAAATGCCTACATATATCATCCATTGTCGCGCCTGATTTATATAACTGAACAGTTAGTAAGTGACTTAGTAAAGATATGATTATATCTAAACGATCGGAATCAGACAGACTTTTTTTAGTTATACTGCGCTTTTTCTTCATTATGTCGCCTCCTATTCAAAACAGTTCTTATAAGATGAAATTAGCCGCATCAAGTCATCTCCATCAATAATACCGTAATAGATCTCTTTACCGTAAAGAGCCTTCGCAATAGCGTAAGCATACATCTGCTCAAGAATAACTTGGCCTATTTGTCCTTTATAAACCACTATAAATAGTTGAGAAGATTGGCTGTCAAATAGTCGCTGAATTTGGTCTGCTCTTTTTCCCATTTTATCTAATGTTAAAATGCCTTTTGTGCCTTTTCCTTTAAACGCAAAAACAGCAGCCACCCTTTTTGATCCAATGCTTACTTTTGTTGTAAATAGATCATTTTTTTCTCCTGCCCAGTCTTTAAATATTCCGCTTTCCCTAATGATCTTTGCGATTCCACTTTTGATTTCATTCTCAGGAAGTTTGGAAAGAAATGTTCCATCTATATTATTTTTTGATTTATTATCTTTAATTTTTCTAAATGAATAGATATCATCAATTGTAATAAATCTTACTTTTTGCGCAGGTTTTTTAAGCGATATTCTACTAGTTGTGCCTATATTAGAATTGAGATAGGGTTGTGTTTTTGTTGGGAATTGTTTCAACTTTTTACTATTTGAGGCGAGAGACAATATTTTGCGATAATGTTGTGCATAAAATGTATCTTTTTGGTATCCCTTTTTTACTTTTTTGACAATACCATTCCCAGCTAAGGTCCCACCAGCTTTTAATATTTGGATATTATTTAAATCGGTGACTTTCTCTATTTCAGAAATGGATTTAATCTGTTTTTTACCACGGTAGATTGCCTTAAACACGGCCTTTTTTTGTCTGGAACGCCTAATCAATTTTGCTGCGAAGTGTATTTGGTCACTTGAATTTGATCTAACGTCTGTTACTTGCTGAATATAAGTAGACATTGGTATCTACCCCTTACTTCTTACGATAAAGAAATGGTGCAACATCAGTTACAGATTTCTTACCTAACATTCTTGCAATTTCGGTTGGTGTAATATCGAGTGATTTTAAGATTCTTGCAACGTTGCCAGTATTAAAGTTCTTATTTTCCGATGTTATCAGAAATTCAATAAACAACCGGATTAAGATGCCCAATTTTACTGAAACTTCGTCTTCTGCGCCAATTTTCCTAGTTCGTTTCATTATGAAGGCTCCTTATTATTTGCGTACGTCTTTTACTGGTATTATTTGTCGTATTCGCGTAGGGGTTAGTTCTAGTACCTTCCCAATTACGGAGGCGTCCACGTCATCGCGCATTAATTGAAGCATAAGCAGCTTCTTTATAGCCACTAATTCCTCAATGATTTTGTCAGTGTTTTGCATAGTAGTACTCCTTTCGCTAATCAGTCTTTTTTGCAGACTTTACCCCGCGAAGCAACGAGGTGACACGAGACATATCAACTCCGGCAACTTTTCGTATCGTCTGATGAGGGACATCTTGTTGAGATAGACTTATAATCAAGGAATTTTCGCTAAGCATAACTAATTTCTTCAGATGTTTTACCATATCTCTTTCAGTGTCATTTTTTTGTTTTTGCATGCTTGCCTCCTTTCATAGATGTTAACAGATTAACACATTTAATATTATATGTCAAGAAAATAATTAGTCGACATTATGCTTTCTTGTAATATAAATATTGGATCGGGGACGGTTCTCCTTGCTGCTATCTATTATACCGTAATAAGTTCTGATTGCTTAGTTATTTTTGATATTCCTACGAGCGAGCATCTCGTAAATGAACCCGCTGGCTTACGAGCGAATTTGAGGTTTTAGGCAAAGCAGCTCGAGCAGCGAGGGAACTTTGTGGCCTATAAGGCCCAAAGTGCGAGGACTGTCTGAGCCCTTTTTGCTGGAGCAAAAAGGGCGAGTTCCGCAAGCACCGAGCTGCGAGAGACCTTTGCCGGCCCTCTTTGAATACCATTCGGGGCAAAACCGATATGAGCGAGGAAGCCAGCGGGTTCATAGAATATTTAAACTTTCTTGCAAGTAAAACGCTGATTTTTGCGTCATATATAGTAGAGGGGGGTAATTTCCGCAAAAACCATGTATTACCATATCTGGTTCGTGACAAAGCGCAGAAGAGAAACACTGGAAGCGAAAGCTGAAGAGATAGCAAAGAACTCTTTTCTAGAGGTAGCACAACGAAAGAACTATAATATTTTGGAAATGGAATCCAATAAGAACCACGTGCATATGTTGCTGGAAGCAAAAGACAGGAAAGAATTGGCTGATATGGTAAGAACACTAAAATCTGTTTCTGGTAAGAAACTATTGGAGAACACCCCACACTTACGTGTGGGGAATTACAATCCTAAGCATTTCTGGGCAAGGCGATATGGTTTTAGAGAAGTGGATATAGTAGAATTAGAAAGCGTGCAAGAATACATCCGCAGCCAAAGGATTCTACACACGTAAGTGTGTAGAGGGAAACGCCTTGGAAGATGGTAAAGACTAGAAATATTCCTGATACACTTCCTTGAGCTTCTCGGATAGCCTGCGGAAGAGGCCTTCGGGGGTGGGTAGAGATGATTCTTTCTGCTCCCGCGACTCAAGCACCATTTTAATGATGCCAAGCGCGGTGGCGTATTTCAGCTCCTTCTTTTGCGTCAGATCCTGGCGTATGGCTGCGATCTTTACGGAAACATGGAAGACCTTCTCCATCGCCTCAAGCAGCCCTTCAAGGTAAGAGCCGCCCCCTGCCGCCACAATACCGCAAGGCAACTCCTCCTTGTTGATGATATACCTTAACCTGTTCTCCATTGCCTTTAGTATGGGCCCTGACTTCTTTACCAGCGCGCAGCAAATCTCGCTGCGCTTAACCGGCACATACGAACCATGCCGGTTTATCATGATCTCCTGTTTATCGTCCAGCTGCTCCACAAACAGAGTGCCGTATGATTCCTTGATCTCCTCTGCCAGCTCAATGCCTATCTTAAGCTCATCCTTTAACGCGCGCGTAAAATCATCCGCGCCGAAGCCGAATATCTCAAGGTGCCTGACGCCGCCGTCTTTGAATACAGCCGCCTCGGTGATCTCAGCGCCCATATCTATCAACAGCACCCCCTTATCCTGCTCCTCAGCGGTTAACGCGGAATGCCCCAATGCCGCCGAAGACAAATAAAAGCCGGCCACATTATAGCCGGCGTTATTTATCGCCAGGGCGATGTTATCCGTTAAGCTCGCCGGGGCGGTGACCAGATAAAGGTCCACCTCAAATTTGCGCGCGTAAAGCCCCGCGGGCTTGGCGCTCCTCACATCGTCATCTATAACGTAGTAAACCGGAAAAGAATACAGAAGCGATTCATCCAGGCGCACCCCAAGCATCCTTGCCTGTTCGTTTATTTTCCTGATGTCCTGGCTGGTTATCTGCCTGTTCCCTCGTTCAGAGAGCGTAACAGCGGCGTTGGAATGCCTGCAGGAAAAATCCCCCTGGAGGCTTACATGCACTTCCCTGAACCGCGCGCCTGAGTCCTTCTGCAGGCCGCCTAAAACCTTATCCACCGATTCGCAAAACAAGGCAGCGTCGTTTACCACGCCTTTCTTTATGCCGCGCGCCTCCGCGGAAGAAAAAAACAACGCGGGCTTCTGCTGCCCCCTGGCGCCCAGGCAAAGGCAGCCCGCTATTTTGCTCGTGCCGATATCCAGTCCGCAGACCATACTGTTCTTAACTGCCATGATTTATTTTGGTTTGACTACCGGCTCAGAAAACCTGAGGTCTATATAGCTCAAGTTATCCAATTTCGCGTCCAGCTTGCGCAATACAGCCCCCAGCGATCTTACGCGCTTTTTTATATCCTCATCCCCCACCTTGATCGGCAAGCCGGAAGGCCTGACAGAAAAAGAAAGGCTGCCGGGGCTGGACACGTCTATCTTCGCGATATCTAAACCGGCGGTATCGGGATTACCTTTCAGTTCTTTCATAAGCTCAAACGCGATCTTGATCTCCTTTAGATCGGCGTATGACCAGCCGTACCTGGGCCTGCTTATCTTTGACTCCAGGCCTACGATGACAGGAAGCGTGCTGCTGCCATAATCGGATTCTTCCGGCAATATGACCGCCTCTTCGTCTATGAACAGGTAGCGGTAGGACTTTATCTGCGCTATTGCCGCGCGCGTCCGGGAATTTATGATCATCCTGTCGGGAAAACGCTTGACCACGCTCAATATCCTGAGCCGGGGATAGTTGTTCCTGAGAAACCGGATCTCCCTTCTCAGGTCAACGTCAAATATATTCCTGCCTATAAGATGCGAGACATCTATCTTCGCGTTGGAAGCGATGGCTACGCCCTTTATCCTGAAGAATGCCGAGGACCTTACGGCCCGCGCCGCGTACCACGCGAGGGCAGCGGCTGAACCCAGGGCAATGAGCAGGATTATTATAAGCGATAATGTCTTTTTATTTTTCTTTTTCATAAGCCAACCTTAACAATTCTATACATAAATCAGAAAAAGTCAACCCAATAGAAGCCGCCGCCTTCGGCAGCAGGCTGGACGCGGTAAAGCCCGGTATGGTGTTAACCTCCAGCACATACGGCCTGCCGCCCTGGGAAAGAATGATGTCCACCCGGGAAAAACTGTCGCAGCCCAGCAGCCGGTGCGCCTTCAAGGCCGCGTCCTTACAGGCAGAGGATTCGCTCTTCTTTAATTTTGCCGGCACTATATATTCGGTGAACCCCTTCTTATATTTCGCGCTATAATCAAAGAACCTTCTTTTGGGGAAGATCTCTATGACAGGCAGGGCATTATCCGCCAGGATACCCACGGTCACTTCGCGCCCCCGTATATATTCCTCCACGATCGCCCTGCTGTCATATTCAAACGCGCGGGACAACGCCTGTTTCAGGCCGCCAGGCGAATCAACTATTGACAGGCCTATGCTGGAGCCCTCGCGCGGCGGCTTTACCACAACCGGAAAGGAAATATCAGGCAGATCATCCAACGAACGTTTTTTGTTCAAAATGCTATACCGCGGCGTATGCAAACCGCCTTTTTCAAACAGCACCCTTGAAGATACCTTATCCAGGGCAAGATCGCTGGCGCGCGGAGAAGAGCCGGTATAAACAATGCCCAGATCGCCGAGTATCTTCTGGATCTTCCCATCTTCTCCCAGCCGGCCGTGCAGCGCGATAAAGGCGAGGCCGATCCCTGACTCCCGCAGCAGCCGCTTTATATCAGCCGGCCTATCCGTAGCAATATCTATCTCTTTTATGTTGAATCCCGCCTCGCGCAGGCAGGCAGCCACGGCTGCGCCGGACTTAAGAGATATCTCTCTCTCAGAAGAGACCCCTCCCATCAAAATGCCTACATTAGCTTTCTTTAATTTCCCAATATCTTTATTTCCGGCTCTAAGCATATCCCGAACTCGTCCTTTACCCTGCCTTTTATTATATTCATCAGCCGTATAACGTCCCGCGATCTGGCCCTGCCCCTGTTTATTATAAAATTGGCGTGGCGGCTGGAAACCTCTGCCCCGCCGACCCTTTCTCCTTTAAGGCCGCAGATATCTATGAGCCGGCCGGCTGAATCAGAAGGAGGGTTCTTGAATACGCACCCGGCGCTGGGATGGCTGTAGTCCTGCGTCTTGAGCCTCCTGTCAATGATGCGCCTGACATCCCTGCCGATCAACTCCCCTTCGCGCGCGAAAAGCCTTAATTTAGCCCCAAGCACTATATACCTGCCCAGGCGAGAGCGCCGGTAAGCGAAAGCGATGTTTTCTTTCTTGACCGCCCTGACGCGGCCTGAATAATCCATAAGATCGACTTCAGAGACCAGATCGGAAATGTTCCTGCTCTCTACTCCCGCGTTCATGATAATAGCGCCGCCCAGGGTCCCGGGTATGCCTGCCAGGAACTCTGCCCCGCCCATATTATGGCTCCCGGCAAAACTCACGATATCCTTGAGCATCGCGCCAGCGCCGCAGACAATAGAACTGCTTCCCGCCTTACTGATCGCGCTGAATCCCGGCGAGCAAAGCCGCAGGCAGGCCCCTTTAAATCCACTATCATCAAATAAGATATTGCTGCCGGCGCCGATTATGGCAGCTTTTATGGAATGTTGTTTGATCCGCCTAAGCGCCTCTCTCAAGCCCTCTATATCCTTCGGCTCATACCAGAAGCGCGCTTTGCCGCCTATGCGAAAACTGCTGTGGCGCCGCAGCGGCTCATCTAACCTCAGCCTTCCTTCCAATCCTTTCCACCAATTCATCGCATACCTCTGTGATATCTCCGGCGCCGAGTATAATAACAAAATCTCCGGGCCGCAAGATCCGCTCGATCCGCGCGGATATCTCTGCCTTGCGCGCGAATTCCACCCTGCCGCCCAACCTGCTCTGTATATTTCTATATAAGACCCGCGAATCAATGCCTTCAATCGGCTGCTCCGACGCCGCGTAAATATCGGTAAGTATCAGGTGGTCTGCCGCGTCAAAGCATTTCGTAAACTCGTCCATCAACAGCCGCGTCCTCGTGTACCTGTGCGGCTGAAAGGCGCAGATTATCCTGTCATACTTGCAGGACTTAACCGCCTCCAGCGTCCGCTTTATTTCAGTGGGGTGATGGCCGTAATCTTCCACTACGATTATCCGCTCATCTTTTAATTCCGCCCTCACCTGAAACCTCCTGCCTATGCCGCGAAAACAGGCCATGGCCTCTTTCATCACATCGGCCTTTACGCCGGCCTCGCTGCCTACCGCTATTACAGCCAGGGCGTTTGAGACATTGTGCCTTCCCGCCAAAGGCAGATGGAACCTTCCCAGGAAAGCGCCTTTAGCGTAACAGTCAAATTCCGAGGAAAAACCGTTCAGGACAATATCCCCGGCATATACATCCGTATTCCCATCCAGGCCGAACAGGACGCTCTTTTTGCCGCTCTTTGCCAGCATCTGCCTTAAATTGCGGTCGTCGCCGCAGGCAAAGATAATGCCGTTGTCGCGGGTCTTGTTTATGAACTCGCTGAACGCGGCAAAGAGTTTTTCCTCTGTCCCATAGAAATCCATATGCTCAAAATCCAGGTTGGTTATCACGGAATAATCCGGCGAATAACAGAGGAAAGAGCCGTCTGATTCGTCCGCCTCAGCCACAAAAAACGAGCCGTTGCCGAAGGAAGCGTTATCTTCTATGTTGGCCAGTATGCCTCCCACCGCCACCGTCGGCGATAATCCCGCGTATTGCAAAAGGTGCGAGATAAGGGATGTGGTGGTGGTCTTTCCGTGCGCGCCGGTCACTGTGACGACTTTATGACCTAGCATTATCTCAGCCAGCATCCTCGCGCGGCTGTATATCTCAATGCCGCGCCTGCGCGCCTCTTTTAATTCAGGATTCTCCTCCTTGATGGCCGAGGAATAGACCACTATGTCGGCGTATCCCACGTTAGCCGCGGAATGGCCCTGAGAGACCCTGGCGCCCTCTTTCTTCAATTTATCGGTTACCGCGCTGAGCTTAAGGTCGGAACCGCTTACGCTCTCGCCCTTTTTAAGCAGTATGCTGGCGATCCCGCTCATGCCTATGCCGCCTATGCCTATGAAATGCACGCGCCTATTCATTGCTTATATATTCAACAAATCGTTCATTCAACTCTTCAAGTGAATTAATGCGATACACGGAGACCAGCGCCTCGGCAAAGCCGTCGCCGTCCCTTATGCGCCTGCACAACCTCACAAACCTTTCCCTGCCGAACTCATCCATCAGGAAATACACGGCCATCAGCGCTTCGTCATAAAATAAACCTACCCTTGACTCATCATCCTCATCCCTCACGGACATGGATGAAAGGATAGTCAGGGGTATGAACGTCTTGTTGCGCCAGGCGTTCTTTACCCTGCTTCTTGCCGAATGCCGCCTCACCTCATCCATCAATACCTCCTGCATCACAGCCACGCCCTCTTCAAACCAGAGCGGGACCGAGGCCTTGAAACCGACGAATTCCCTGAACATAAGATGCCCCAACTCATGAGGCAGGATGCTGTTAAAAAAAATGTCTGAAGCGCCGTAATAGGTCGTGATTATCTTGTTGTAGGTATCTGCCGCGCCCTCAGACCAGCGCGGCTGCCCCGTGCCTGACACGTAGCCGTCTTTATCATTATAAATATAAAACTTCGCCCTGTTGTCCCAGGTCCAGTAATCATAACGCATATATCCCAGATTATCGGTGATCTTCGTATACAGGCGCTCTGCCTGCCTTATCAGCTTATCCAGGAAATCCCTGTTGAACTCATCATAATAGACAATGAAATGCTCGCTCCTTTTCTCTTTCCATTCTTTTCCCGCTACGGATTCAGCACGGCAGGATAAAACACAAAACATCATTACTGCCAGCGGCAGCAAACATCTCTTGATAAGGCCCATCAATGCGATAGCTCCAACGCGCTGTTAACCAGCAATTTATCCGCCTCCAGCACTGCCAACCCCGATAACCCCCGCTTTATTCTATCAATTTCTTCCTGTTCGCGCAATAAAAGCAATAATCTGCCGCGCAGGTATTCCGCGCTCAGCTCGACATCTTTTATCACAATGGCGGCGCCCGCCGAAGAAAGCACCTCGGCATTCGCCGATTGATGGGCCCTGGCAAACGGATAAGGTATAAGCACGGATGGTTTTCCCAGCCCGATGATCTCAGATACCGCCATAGCCCCGGCGCGCGATACCACCGCGTCTGCCAGAGAATAGGCGTATCCCATATCTTTCAGGAAATCAAACACGCGGGCATCTACGCCTAATCTTTTGTACTCGCCCGCCAGATATTCCCTGTCGTCCCTGCCGCAAATATGTATGACCTGCATGGACAGATGATCCTTGAGCGGCGCCGCCGCGCTGATAAAGGCCTTGTTGATCTTCCGGCTTCCCTGGCTGCCGCCCATTACCAGGATCGTCTTCTTCCCCGGATCAAAACCGAAAAAACTCAAGGCGTCATCCCGGCTCTTCCCAAACAGCTCCCCGCGTAAAGGATTGCCGGTCAATACGATCTTTTTCCTATATAAGAAACCGAATCTATCGCGCGTCTCCTGAAAGCTTATCGCTATTTTGTTCACGAACGGCGCCAGAAGGCGCAGCGCCCTTCCCGGAATAACGTTCTGTTCGTGCAGCAATGTCTTCTTCCTTAAAATAACCGCCGCCAATACCGCGGGGACGCAGGAATAACAGCCGAATCCCACTACTAAGACGGGATCAAATTTACGGATGATGGAGATACTTTCAAAGAATGCCCTGGCCAGCGAGAATAGAAAACAGAAAAAACGCGCGGAAAAGAACCTCGCCGGCGGCAGAACAGAAATGACCCTGGTATCATAGCCGCCCGGGATCGCGCTGCCGAACGCCGTCTTTGAGACAACGAACAATATCCGCGCTTGAGGCCTCTCTGCCTTCAGGCGCTCCGCGAAACTTATCGCCGGAAATATGTGGCCGCCGCTGGCGCCGCAGGCGATCAGTATTTTCATATCTCAGCGTGTTTTGCCACATTAAGCAAAATAGCCACGCCTATCATATCAAACAATAAGGAAGAGCCCCCGTAACTTATAAACGGCAAGGGGAGCCCTTTGGTAGGCAGGATACCGCAAGACACGCCTATGTTTATGAATGCCTTAAAGGCGAGCATTGATGTCACTCCCACGCTCAATAAACATCCGAATAGATCCGGAGAGTTCCTGGCAATATTTACGCCCTGCCATATCAACGTGACAAAAAGTATGACCACGGCCATTGTGCCGAGAAAACCCAGTTCTTCTCCGATTATGGAGAATATAAAATCGGTATGCGCGGCAGGCAGGTAAAACAGCTTCTGCTTGCCTTCGCCCAGCCCCACTCCGAAAAGCCCGCCCGAACCAAGCGCTATCTGCGATTGAATGATCTGGAAACCGCTGCCCTTGGGGTCAAGCCAGGGATTAAGGAACGACATTATCCTCGCCCTGCGATAGGGAACGCTGAAGACCAGAACGTATAAGAAAGGGAAAGCCGCCAGGAGTATTGAACCGAGATGGGCCAGCCGCGCGCCGCCCAGGAAAATGATTATCAGCGTGACCGTGCCCATCCCTACCGCGGTGCCGAAGTCCGGCTGAAGGAATATAAGCAGCGTGACAAAACCTAAAACCATCACCGGCGGAAGGAACCCGGAATAGAAATCCCTGACGATGCCCTTTTTGCGGGAGATGAAATCCGAAACATAGATGATCATTGTCAATATGGCCAGCTCCGACGGCTGGAAACCGATCAATCCTAACCTGAACCAGCGCCTTGCCCCTGAGACCTCCCTGGAAATACCCGGCAGGAGCAGAAGTAAAAGCAGAAATACTGAGAATACCATCAGCGGCTTGGCCGCCTTGCGCAGGAGGGCGTAATCAAAGGAAAGCGTGAAAAAACCGCCTATCGCCCCCAAGATGACGTAAAGCAGCTGCCTCTTCAGGAAAAAGGCGCTGTCCTTGTAGTTTTCCCAGGCGTAGATCGAACTGGCGCTGTAGATCATCACCAGGCCCAGGCATATCAGGGCCACCGTCACGCAGAATAATGTTATCCTTGTCCGCCTCATATTCTTAAACTCTAAACACTAAACTCTAAACACTAAACAAACTACAAACTCAAAACACAAAACTACAAACAGCAACCATAATCAAGTTTTGGGTTTGTGGTTTTAACATTTGGGTTTATTTAGAGTTTAGGGTTTCGGGTTTAGGGTTTTATTTCCCTATGTCAATTTATTAACTATCTCTTTAAATACTCTCCCTCTATGTTCATAGTTATCAAACATATCGAAACTCGCGCACATGGGGCTGAGGATGACGCAGTCGCCGGGCGCTGCCCTCTTATAGGCGGCCCTTACCGCGCCTTCCAGATCGCCGGCTTTATCAATACTGACGGTATCTTTAAAAAAATCATAGAACTTATCCGTGGCCTCGCCGATCAGCACCATATGCTTTACCTTTTGCCTTACCAGCGGCAAGACCGGGTCCAGCGGGCAATTTTTATCCCTGCCGCCGGCAATGATCACCGCCGGCCGGCTCAAATTTTTCAATGCCCAGATCGCGGAATCCACGTTGGTCGCCTTTGAGTCGTTGATGAATAATATATCTCTGATCGTGCGCACTGCTTCAAGGCGATGCTCCACGCCTTTGAATTCCCTGAATACCGCCATACAGGTCTTCTCAGGTATGCCCAGCGCCTCGGCCGCGGCCATAACCGCGAAGTGATTGGGATTCAATTTTACGCCGTGTTTGGAATCTTCCAACTTGTCTCTGAAAAACATCGCCCTGGAAGGCGCCTCGCCTGCCAGGCCGGCCAAAAGCGGGTCATCGTAATTGAGTATAAGAAAATCGTCGCTGCCCTGATTGGCGTATATCTTCTTTTTCGCGGAAAAATACTCATCAATATCGCGGTATCTGTCCATATGGTCGGGGCTGATGTTGAGCATTACCGCCACACGCGGCTTAAAACTTTGGGTCCTTTCAAGCTGAAAAGAGCTTACCTCCAAAGAGATAAAATCCCCCTCTCTCGCCTGCCCCGCGTCCGCGCAAAACGGCCTGCCGATGTTGCCGCAGGTAAAACACTTATAGCCGGCAGCCGAGATCACCTTCCCGATGAGGGTGGTTACCGTGGTCTTCCCGTTGGTGCCGGTGACCGCCACGATCCTGCCCTTGCAAAAAAGATAACCCAGTTCGATCTCGCTTATGATGGGTATTTTCAGGCCATCCGCCCACTTCACTATGTCGGAGTTCCCGCTTATGCCCGGGCTTATGACAATAAGGCCGCTCTGTTTTATCCTGTCTTTGGAGTGCTTTCCAAATTCAAATTCTATGTCCCGGGCGGCAAGGAATCTCTCGCTCTCCAGGATCTTGCTGGAATCGCTCAGGTCGGAGACAAACACGTCCGCCCCCGCGTCTTTAAGCAGGGCCGCGGCCGCGAGCCCGGAACGGCCCGCCCCCAGGACAGCCGCCTTTTTACCCTTGAATTCTTTCATCTTAATTTTAACGTCAGCAGCGTAAGGAGGGCCAACATAATGGAAACTATCCAGAACCTGGTGATTATCTTCGGCTCCTTCCAGCCGATCATCTGCAAGTGATGATGAAGCGGCGCTACCTTAAACAGCCGCTTGCCTCTCAGTTTAAAAGAAGCCACCTGTAAAATAACCGAGACGATCTCTACCACGAATATCCCGCCCACTATTACAAGCAACAGCTCCTTCTTTATGGACAGCGCCACCACGCCCAACGCGCCGCCCAGGGAAAGCGAGCCCACGTCGCCCATAAATACTGCCGCAGGATAACAGTTAAACCAGAGAAAACCCAGCACAGCCCCGAAAACGCTGGAGCAGAACACCGTCAGTTCACCGGCTCCCGGCACAAAAGGGATAAGCAGATATTCGCTGATCCTGGCGTGGCCTGTGACATAACTCAGTATGCCGTATGCCGCGGCAACCATGATCATACTTCCGGCTGCCAGGCCGTCCAGGCCGTCGGCTATATTAACTGCGTTGGAAGTGCCGCTTATGACCAATATAGCGAACAGGACATAAAAGACCCCCAGGTCCAATATGGGGCCTTTTAGTAACGGCACATCCATGACAGTCCTTCCCGGTTCAATGAACAACGCCAGGCCCACACCCAGCCCGAGAACGATCTGGAACGCCAGCTTGACTCTGCCCGAAAGGCCGTTCTTGTCCCTTTTTATTATCTTTATATAATCGTCAATGAAACCGACAATACCCAGATACACGAGGCTCAACAGGCAAAGGATGATGTACTTGTTAAAGATATCCGACCATAAAAGATTGGTTATCAGTATTGAAGACACGATCAGTATGCCGCCCATCCCGGGAGTGTTTTTCTTGCCTTCGTGAAAGGCATTAAGTTGAGGGCAATGGGCGTTATCCACGTTTTCCAGGCAGTTGAATTTAGTCAGCCGCTTTATAACGGCCGGCCCGAATATAACGCATACAAGGAAGGCGCATATCGCGGCGGCGATGGAACGGAATGATATGTAACGGAAGACGTTAAATCCGAAGAATAGATCGCGAAGCGAATGCGCCAGGTAGTAAAACATAATATGATCAGGTTAAGATATCTTCCAATCTCATCCGGCGAGACCCCTTGATCAGGACCACATCATCGGCCTTCGGCCTCACCGACTCAAACAGGATGTCCCTGGCATCCTTTGATGAACCGCATATGAATATGGACTCACAATTAAAATCGTCTTTTTTCAGCTCTTCGGCGACCAGCCCTGACAGGTCTCCCACGGAAATGAACACATCGCAGGCGCCTTTGATCTTTTCGCAAAGCGACCTGTGTATATGTTCCCTGTCCTCGCCCAGTTCAAGCATATCTCCCATAACCAGGATCTTCCTTCCGGCGGCGGTAAAACCCGATAAGGCTGAAAGCGCCTTTTCCAGGCTCAAGGGATTAGAGTTGTAAGAATCATCTATAAGAAAAAAATCCCCGCGCTTTAGAAGATTAAGCCTGCCCGAAGGAAACTTGAAACTCGCCAGCCGCTGTTTTATGGCCGCGTAACCCATCCCCAGGATCCGCGCGGCCGTGATGGCTGCCAGCGCGTTATATACATTATGCCTGCCGAGGGTGCCAAGTTTTATGCCGCATCGCGAATTTACCCTGAACCTTAATTTATCCGCCTTCAAGGAGATCTCCGACGCCGCCATATCCGCGGCCGCGTTGGCCCCGAAACTAAATACGCGGGCCCCTCTGGCAGGGGCTATCTTCCTTAACATCGGATCGTCTGAATTCAGCACCGCGACAGCAGGATGCCTTAAATTCTTTATAAGAGACGCCTTCTCTTTCAGCACGCCGGACAGGTCTCCGAGATACTCAAGATGCGCGGGCCCGATATTTATAATTATGCCTACATTCGGCGAGGATATCCTTGATAACTCTTCTATCTCCCCGAAATGGTTTGTCCCCAGCTCAATCACCGCTGCCTGGTGGCTCTTATTAAGCCGAAGCAGCGTCAAAGGCACGCCTATATGGTTGTTTTCCGTGCCTTCATTCTTCAGTACCTTGAACCTGGCAGAAAGGATGTGCGCCGCCATCTCTTTTGCCGTTGTCTTACCGGCTGAACCGGTGACCGCTATGACCGGGATATTAAATCTGTTCCTGTGGAATGCCGCTATATCGCCCAACGCCCGCCTTGTATCAGGCACCCGCAAAAGGCAGATATCTTTCGGTATGCAAACGGCCGCGCCCTCTTTTTCCACTATAACGGCGGCGGGATGTTTTTCTAAGACGCCGCCTATAAATGAATGGCCGTCAAAGCGCTCGCCCTTAATGGCGATAAACGCCTCACCCGCCTTGAGCTTTCTGGAATCAATGGAAACGCCTTTGATCAGGCGGTTGAAGCCGCCTGAAACCAGCCGCGCCCCTGTTGCCCGGATTATTTCTTCAACGGTAAATGCCGCAGGCATTCCTCTACTGCCTCCCTGTCGCTGAACCTGATCTTTTTCTTGCCGTATATCTGGTAATCCTCATGGCCCTTGCCGCAGATCAAGACCACGTCCGCGGTATCCGCCTCCGCCACTGCCTCACAGATCGCCTGTCCTCTGTCAGCCACGACCTTAAAGTTATTCTTGCTGATGCCGGACAGGATATCCTTGATTATATCAAGCGGCTCTTCATCGCGGGGGTTATCCGATGTAATGAAACAGAGGTCCGACATCTCGGCAGCGACCCTGCCCATTCGCGGGCGCTTAAGCTTATCCCTGCCTCCGCCGCAGCCGAATACCGTGATGATCCTGCGGCGCGAGCACTGCCTCAGGGCGCTTAATACGTTCTGGAGCGCCTGATCAGTATGGGCATAATCAACAAAAACGCGGAAATCCTGTCCGCGGTCTACAGCCTCCAGCCGCCCCGGCACAAAAACAAGCTGCTTGACCCCCTCGGCTATCGTTTCCAAATCTATTCCCTCGCTGATGCCTACGCAGGCAGCCGCGAGGATATTGTAGATATTGTGCCTGCCTATAAGCGATGTGCTTATTTTAACAGAAGCGCCGCTTGTACGCATTATAAAACTGCTTCCTGTGTCGCCAAGCGCTATATCATCCGCCCGCACGCAAGCCGCCGGCCCAATGCCGTAGGTCAGGGTATCGGCTTTACAGATACCCAAAAGTTTATCGGCGTACGGAGAATCCTTGTTGATTATCGCGCGGGAACCAGCGCCCAGGCCCTGGAATAAACGCGACTTTGCCTGAAAATATGCCTCCATCGTCTTATGGTAATCCAGGTGTTCGGGGCTAAGGTTGGTGAATACGGCGCTTTTAAACAGCAGGCCGTCCGTTCTTGCCTGTTCCAGGGCGTGGGAAGATACCTCCATGACAGCGTAGTCAATGCCCGCCTTCAACATTGAGCTCAATAAAGCCTGTAATTTAACCGCTCCCGGAGTAGTGTTCGCCGCTTCCATCCTTTTGCCGCCATACCTGTATTCAACCGTGCCGATCACGCCTGTCTTGAACCCCCCCTTGTTGAATATTGCCTCCGTTAAATATGAGGTGGTCGTCTTTCCGTCGGTGCCGGTGATCCCTGTCAATTTTATCTTCCTGGAAGGATGGGAATAAAAATTGGACGCTATGACCGCCTCCGCCTTCCTGTCATCCGCCACATTAAGAAAACAGATATTGCCGCGCCCAGGCAGCGCTCCGCATTTGGAAACTATCGCCCTTGCCCCCCTTCTTATCGCCTCATCTATAAATGCCCTGCCGTCCTGCCTGAAGCCGTCAACCGCTATGAATATAAAATCGGAAGATACCTCCCTGGAATCGCGGGATACGCCTTTGATCTCAATATCCGCGAATGCCCCCAGTTGGCTGTCAATACCCAGGTTGGCTACCACATCTCTTAATTTCATCTGGCCTTCTGCGCTGCCATATGCAGCTTATCTGCCGGAACTCCAAGGTACTTTAACGATTCCTCCGCGACCTTTTTAAACACAGGGGCGGATACGACCCCTCCGAAATAATAAGGGTGCGGTTCATCAACGACTACCGCTATGGCAAGCCGCGGGTTTTCAGCCGGGGCAAACCCCACGAATGAAGCTATGAATTTGCTGTGCGAATACCGGCCGTCTTTCTCTACCTTTTGGCCTGTGCCGGTCTTGCCCGCCATGGTAAATTTATCGGAGACGGCCATTTTTGCCGTGCCCTGCTCCACGACTCCCTGCAATATCCTTCTCATCCTCAGAGATGTCGGTTCGGAAATCACCTGCCTCTTGAACAGCGGAGAATACTCCTTTATCGCTTCATCAAATTTATCCTGTATCCTCTTAACCACGTAGGGGCGCATAAGTTTTCCGCCGTTGGCGATCACGGAGATCGCGCAGGCAAGCTGAATAGTGGTAACGCCTACTTCCTGCCCGATAGGCACCGCGCCTATGGAGGTCTTGGACCACTCCGAGGGCTTTTTCAACATCCCGTTTATCTCGCCCGACAGATCGACCGCCGTCGCGCTGCCGAAACCGAAGAGTTTAGCGTACTTATATATGACATCGGCCCCCATCTTCTGGGCGATCTTGGTCACGCCTATATTGCTGGACTGTTCAACTACCTCTCTAAAGCTAAGGTCTCCGTGCGGCCTGTGGTCATGGAGCGTATGATTGGCAACGCGGTAACTGCCGTTCTCGCAGAATATTCTATCGCTTTCGTTCCAGAAGCCCTCTTCCAGGGCGGCAGAGGCGGCTACGATCTTGAACACCGAACCCGGCTCCAATAGATCGCATACCGCGCGGTTGCGCACCGCGTCCGGGTTTCTCTTCAAGACAGAATCCGGGTTAAATCCCGGAATGCTCGCCATCGCCAGTATCTCGCCGGTCGCGGGGTCCATGACTACAATGCTGCCGCCCCTGGCGTTATGCGCCTTGCAGGCCTTTTCCAATTCGGTCTCAGCGATGAACTGAATGACTTCATCTATGGTCAGCACTACATCAAAACCGTCTTTGGAAGGGGTTATCCTGTCCTGGATGGATAGCTGTTTCTGGCGGGCATCCCTCAGCACATACGCCCAGCCGCTTTCGCCCTTTAAATATTTATCATATACCAGCTCTATCCCTTCAAGCCCCGTGTTATCCAGGCCGGCAAACCCTATTATGTGAGCTCCCAGGCGGCCGTTGGGATAGCTGCGCTTGCTTTCCCTGATAAAACCCAGCCCCTTGATATTAAGGCCTTCGATCTTATCGGATATTTCCGGAGAGAGCTTCCTGGCGATCCAGACAAACTGTTTGCGCCTGTCCAGCCTGCCCTTGACAAATCCGTAGTCCAAACCCGCGTACTTCGCGATGACCGCCGCTGCCTCGCCCTTGTTTTCTATATCATCGGGAGAGGCATACAGGGATTCAATCGGCATATTCACCGCTTCAAGGCGCATATTCCTGTCAAATATGCGGCCCCTCTGCGGCTCGATTTCAACATAAAGATTGTGCTGCTTCCCGGCAAGGGAATTAAGGTAGGAGGATTTAAAGAATTGAATGTAGATAAGGCGGAATGAAACCAGTAAAATAAAAACGGAGCTTACAACGAATAATATATAAAAGCGGGGAATGGAGCTTTTAATGCGCACCTTTGAAATCAGATTGTGGATCTATCTAAAATGTGGCTGGAGTCAATCGAATCTGCTCAGGCTACCTTCCTATTGTCTTGGCCTCTGCCTGCCGCAATCTGATGTTCAAAAGGCTCAACAGGCTTGTCCGCGCCCGCGCCTCTTGCAGAGAGCCCTCTTTGCTGCCGGGAAGGTTTACCCTTACCATCTGCTCGGAAACAGGGATCTCAAATTCCCTTTCGTTCATCATCCTGCTGCCGATATTAGACAAAGAAGATACACATCTGTTATTATATCTCAGGTGCGTATTCTTATCAAGAAGTTCTTGATAGCGCGCGGATCTTTTCTGCGCCAGATAGGCGAGCTTGAATATCTCTGTGTGCTGATAGACATAAAGCAACGCTGTGGTCGTGGTTATAACTGCGCATATAAGGAATCTTTTTACCATTTAGGCCCTTTCTGCTACCCTGAATTTGGCGCTGCGCGCCCTGCGGTTTTCCCTGATCTCCAGGAATGACGGCCTCAGCGGTTTGGCGGTCACTATCTTCAGCCGGCCTTCCTTGGCGAGTTTCTTGAAATTATTCTTCACTATCCTGTCCTCAAGCGAATGAAAACTGATGGCGCATATCCTGCCCCCCTTGTTGAGAAGATCCGCTGATTTAATAAGAGAGGAATCTATCGCCTCCAGTTCCCGGTTCACGGCGATACGCAGCGCCATAAATGTGCGCGTTGCCGGATGTATGTGCCAGTGCCCTCTATGATAAGGCATGGACCTCAATACTATGTTTGAAAGCTGCGTCGTGGTGGATATCGGCGAACGCGAACGCTCCTGGACCACAAAACGGGCGATGCGGTTATGCCACCTTTCCTGCCCGTAAAGTTTCAGTATGTTTGATATCTCGCTTTCAGTCAGATTATTCACAAGGTCATAGGCCGAAATGTAGCTGTTCCTGTCCATTCTCATATCCAACGGCCCCTCTCTGTTAAAACTAAAACCCCTTTTGGCGTCCTGGATCTGAAAGGAAGACAATCCAAAATCGTATAATATCCCGTCAACCTTATCTATGCCGAGCTTGCGCATTATCTCGTCGATCTGCCTGAAGTCTCCGTGCACCAGAAGCAGGGAATCGGCGTAATCCTTGAGCCGGTCCCCGGCATAAGACAGGGACTCCTCGTCCCTGTCTATGCCGATGACCCGACCTCCGGGGCGCACCCTCTTTATCAGTTCTTCAGTATGACCCCCCAAACCGACAGTGGCGTCTATTATGATATCTCCGGGCTTTGGATCAAGGTATTCTATGGCTTCTTTATACATGACCGGTTTATGTTCATATTTTTCCACACTATTATTCCGTTTCCAATATCTGCTCTGCTATCTGTTCAAAAGAAGGCTGGTAATCCGCGTAAAACTTCTGCCAGGCGTCCTTAGACCATATCTCGATCCTGTTGGATACACCGACCAGGACCACATCGCGCTTTATCCCCGCGTAGTTCTTAAGATATTGGGGTATGAGCATCCTCCCCTGCTTGTCAAAAGAGGCCTCTACCGCCCCTGAGAAATAGATCCTGTTAAATACGCGCGCCTGCTGCTTGGTAAAAGATATTGATTTGAATTTTGCCTCCTGCGTGCGCCACTCGTCTTCGGAGAACATGAACAAGCACTTATCAAGGCCCCTGGTTATAAAAAATTTCTCTATGAAATGGGCCTTGGCTGTCTCGCGAAAACGGGACGGCAGGACAAGCCTTCCTTTATTGTCTATTGAATGCTGGTGTTCACCGTAAAACATAGCCTACTCCACTTTATACCACTTTGCTCCACAACATAGTAGGAGTATAGTGCGGGCGTGCCACTTTGTCAAGAAAAAAAGTGTGTTTATTTTAAGGCGCGGAAATTAAGAGAGGTACTTCCTGGACGCTTTTATATCGCGGGATATCTGGCGGGTTAAATCATGGAGGGTATTGAATTTGGCGTCTTTTCTGAGGAACTTGAGCAGGCTTATTTCAACATACCTGCCGTATACATCTTGAGCGAAATCAAAAATATGGACCTCGACTGAACGCCTCATCCCCTTTTCAATAGTAGGCCTCCTGCCGATATAGCAGACGCCTTTATAAAGGCCCGTGCCGATAAGGATCCGGGCCGCGTATATGCCGTCGGGGGGGAGCACTTCGTTGCCGTAATCAACGTTTATCGTCGGATAACCCAGGTGCCTGCCGAGTTTCTTGGAACTTATCACATCTCCTTCTATGGTAAAATCCCTGCCCAATAACCTGGCCGCCCGGCGCAGGCGGCCTTTAATTATCAGGCGCCTTATCGCTGTGCTGCTTACGGCCTTTCCGCCGAGCTCTTTCAATTTTACCTCTTCCACGGAGAAGTTGAAATTACGGGAGAACTCCTTGAGGAGCCGCACATCGCCCTGCGCGTCTTTACCAAAGGTAAAGTTTGAGCCCACAAATAAATACCGGGGAGAGAGCTTCTTCACGATCATATCATTTATAAATTTGCGCGGGGGGATACGCGAGAACATCTTTGTAAATGGAAGGATGAGGCAATAATCCAGGCCTCTCCGGCGCATAAGCGCCAGCCGTTTATGCAGCGAACAGATCACCGGCGTCTTAGCCGGATGCGGCCAAAATGTGACCGCCGCGCTTTTTATTTTAAGGCGCCTGGCCCTGCCCACCGCCTTGTCCAGCAGCGCGCTGTGGCCGATGTGCATACCGTCAAAGATACCTATGGCAATAACTGCGCCCTTGATCCGCGGGCTAATTCTTCCAGTATAATATATGGCCTTCATTTACATCGTCAAGTTTCACTGCCTTGTCTAATGTGAAACCGCCCACGGAAAGGCGCCTTATCTGAGAAATATACGCGCAGCAGGATAACGCCTCAGCTATATCCTCAGCGAGCTTTCTTACATATGTCCCCTTTGAACACTTCAGATAAAACTCTACGTCAGGGGGATTGAAATTCTTCAGTTCAAGATCATATATCTTCAGCTTCCTGGGCGCGCGCTCAACGGAAATGCCTTTTCTGGCAAGCTCATAAAGCCGGCTGCCTTTATGTTTTAAGGCCGAAGTCATCGGAGGCACCTGCTCAATATCGCCCGTGAAAAGCTTAAAGACCTCCCTTACCCGGCCTTCGGTTATATGAGCGTAAGGCATCTCTTTTATTACCTTGCCTTGAAGGTCGCCTGTATCGGTCGCCTTTCCCAGCCTGAACGTGGCGGCGTATTCCTTATCCATTGATGAGAAGCTGCCGAATAACTTGGTGGCTGAACCGACGAATACCACAAGCACGCCTGTCGCCATAGGGTCAAGAGTACCGGCGTGCCCCACTTTTTTTACCTTAAGCCTGCGCCTTACCTGAAGCACCACATCGTGGGAACTAAGCCCCGCGGGCTTATCTATTATTATTATTCCGTCCTTGCGGATCATATTTTTCTTATCGCCTCCCTTATCATGCCCAATACCTTCTTCTGTATATTGTCTATGTTTCCGGATACGGTGCAGCCGGCCGCGGTCCTGTGGCCTCCGCCCCCTAAAGACGCGGCTATCCCGGCAACATCCACTTTGCCCGCGGACCTGAAATTGACCCTGACCTCACGCCTATCCCCCAGATTCTCCTTAAAAATAACGGCCACTTCAACGCCTTTTACTGAACGGGCGAAACCGAGTATCTGATCGCTTACGTCGATCTTGATCTTTCTTTTAGTGAAAAAATCCCTCTTTAGCTTGGCCCATATCACCCTGCCTCCGGCATCCCGTTTTAACTGTGTAAACGCGCGGGCAAGCGCCATCATATCTGAATAGGGGTTTGCCTCGTAGATCAAAGAATAAATATCCCGGGCGTTTATCCCGAACTTCAGCAGTTCCGCGGCCATCCTGTGAGTTGACGGGCTTGTGTTTGAATAACGGAACGAACCCGTATCGGTAAGCAGCCCCACATATAACAGTAATGCCGACGTCTTATCAAAACGGGCCTTCTCCGCCTTATACAATTTAAAGATCAACTCGGACGCGGAAGAGGCGTGAGGAACGACCCAGTTTATATCCGCGAACCTGGCATTGCTGATGTGATGGTCTATATTTATTATCGTCCGGGATCTTTCCGCGAGAGCCTTGACCGCGCCTATCCTGCCCATATCGGAACAATCGACCAGGATAGCGGCATCAAATCTTCGCCCCTGCCTTTCCACCTCGTTAAGCCCCGCCAGATACTCCTGGGCCGGCATAAAAGAATACTCGGCAGGGACCCTTGAATCATTCACCACGGCCACGGATTTACCCTTTAATTTAAGCAGGTGCGCGAGCGCCAGTTCCGAGCCTATGGCGTCGCCTTCAAGATTTACGTGGGCGCTGACCAGAAAACTCTTATTCTTTTCTATCGCCTCTCTCACCCTTTTTAAGCTCATCTATCTCCCTCTGTTTCTGTTCGCGTATCTTATCCAGTTCATCCTGTATATGTATGCTGTATTCCGCCGAGCGGTCGATCATAAAGGTCATTTCCGGGAACAACCTCAGTTTAACGCGCTCTGAAACCAGCCGCTTGATATAGCCGGACGCGCTGTTAAGCGCGTCTATGCTTTTCTGTTCGTCTTCCTTTTTCCCTAACGTGCTGAAATAAACCTTGGCATAGCGCAGGTCATTGGTGACCTCTACCCTGGTAACCGTCACAAATCCCATGCGCGGGTCCTTCAACTCCTTTTGTATTATGATGCCTACTTCCCTCCTTATCGCCTCTGCTACCTTCCCAGCCCTGTACATTTGATCCTCTCCCTGAATTATCTGTTCTTTGCCTTGCCCTTCCTGCGAAGGTAATCCAGCTCGTCCTTCCTGGTCTTGATCCGCCCGTCTATTTTGGCAAAAAGTATTTCTTCCAGCATCTTTTTAAAACGCGGGCCCGGGGACAGCCCTATCGCGCGGATATCTTCTCCGGAAACCGATATTCTCGTCTCGTTATAGCTTGATAAGAAATCAACTACCCTCTGTTTTACCGCCTTGCTCCCTGATTTGACGTAAGCAAGCAGTATTACCTCATAAGTCAGGGGTTCAAGTTTCTTATATATCAAATACGGCCTTAAGCCCTTCTTCTTGAGGAATCCAATGACGCTGTTAACGTCTTTCTTGCAAGAGATGATCCTCTTTGTCTCGCCCCTCCTGAAGGCAAAGTGGCCGCATACCACATTTACGGCCGGGACCGATAACCTGTCAAGCAAGGCCATAAGATACATAAGCCAGGTATCCAAAGGCCGCTTTGAAGGGAACCTTTTCCTGAACCATGTTATGACGCCGCCGACATCCTTAAGCAGGCCGAAGATATTGTTGTCTAATTTCAATCCGGGATGCAAAAAGGAAAAACCGTATATATTATTCAGCCGTTTTATACAGCGTATCGGCTCATCCTCTTTAAGCATAAGCATCAATTCATCGCGCACCCTGTGTTTCTGGACAATATCCAGCATCTTGAGCTCTGCCGCTTCGCGCAAGAGCGTTTCCGTGCGCGGCTCTATCCTGAAATCATACCTCTGCTCAAATCTCACCGCCCTCATTATGCGCGTCGGGTCATCAATAAAACTCCTGTCGTGCAGGACCCTTATCTTTCCCGTCTTCAGGTCCTCCCGGCAGTCAAAAAGATCAAGCAGCCGGCCAAAGCCGCTCCTGCTTATGTCTATTGCCATCGCGTTTATGGTAAAATCACGCCTCTTGAGGTCGTCCTCTATGAGGCCGGGCTTTACCGTGGGCAGCTGCGCCGGCGCGTGGTATGACTCTTTACGGGCAGTAGCTATGTCTATCTTAAAACCGTCTTTGGATACGACTGTTGCCGTGCCAAAATGCTTGTGCCGCACTGCCTCGCCTCCCAGCTTTTTAGAAAGTTCGTCCGCGAACGCGATACCGCCGCCCTCTATCGCTATATCAACATCGAGATTCCTCACCCCGAGGATCAGGTCCCGCACAAACCCGCCGACTACGTAGGCGCGAAAACCAAGCCCCTCCGCGGCATCCGCGCAGATTTTCAGCAAACCAACAACATCCTTCGGTAGTTTTCCGATATATCCCCGCATAACCCTATCCTCTCGGATGGAACAACTTGTGCACTTTCTTTAATCTGTCCCTGTCAACATGCGTGTAGATCTGCGTTGTCGAGATATCTGAATGGCCGAGCATCTCCTGCAAAGACCTCAAGTCAGCGCCCCTCTCTAAAAGATGGGTAGCGAACGAATGCCTGATTATGTGCGGCTTTATCGGCTTCTTTATATTCGCTACGCGCGCGTATTTCTTTATTATCTTCCACAATGACTGCCGTGAGATCCTGCCGCCGAACCTGTTCAGGAAAACATATGGGCTTTCCCTGCCCTTCAACAGGGCGGGCCTGGCCTGGCTTATATACCTGTCCACTCCGGAGATCGCCTTTCTGCCTAAAGGGATGACCCTCTCCTTGTTGCCCTTGCCTATGCAGCGCAGGAAACCGACATCTTTATTTATATTATCCAGTTTGAGGTCAACTACCTCCGATGCCCTCATACCGGTCGCGTACATTACCTCAAGTATCGCCCTGTCCCTTACGCCCTGC
Source organism: Candidatus Omnitrophota bacterium (assembly GCA_028707125.1). Taxonomy (NCBI): domain Bacteria; kingdom Pseudomonadati; phylum Candidatus Omnitrophota; species Candidatus Omnitrophota bacterium. Next base: position 853,214 of record JAQTUX010000001.1, on the reverse strand, counting down.
GCGTTCCGTAAATTCGGCGCGTTCAGCAGCGCCTCAACTTCATTCAGGCTTAAGGACTCGGGGATCTTCTTCCAGAGCTTGGGGGAATCCAGCAACGCGGTCGGGTCGCGAGGTATGACCTTTTCCCGCTGCAGAAACCTGTAAAACATCCTCATCGCTGCCAGGCCTCTGGCAATAGAGTTCGCGGAAAGTCCGCGGCCTTTCTGTTTGAACATAAAATCGGTTATGTGCTCCTTCGTGGTATCGGAGAGGGCGGCCACTTTGCGCCCCCTCAAGAAACTCAGGTAATAAGACAGGTCCTTGCGGTAAGAGATGATGGTATTCCGGGCCAGGCCCCGTTCCACCGAAAGATAATCAAGAAATGTGTCTAAGAATTCTTCCATTCTTACAAAAACGAGTTATGCTTTTTCTCCCAGCCGATAGTGGTCTTGGGGCCATGGCCGGGGTAAACCACCGTTTTATCGGGAAGGGCGAAGAGCTTGTCTTTTATGGAACTTAACAGCGCCTCCTGGTCCGATCCCTCAAGATCTGCCCTTCCCACACCGTCACAAAAAAGCGTATCCCCCGTGAAAATAATATCATTTACCGGCTTCAGGACAAGAAGCGATATGCCGCCCGCTGTATGGCCGGGCGTATGGATAACCTTGAGCGCTATCTCGCCCAATGTCAGCGTATCGTTCTCCTCAAGGGGCTTGACCGGCGCCTTGACTTCAAAGGAACGGGAGAAAAGCGAAGACAGGTTCTTTCTGGCGGAGACAAGCATCTCTTTATCGCCGCTATGAGCGTGTACAGGGACATTGAACGCGTTGACGGCGCCTATGTGGTCAAAGTGGCCGTGCGTAAGCACGATAAATTTCGCCTTAAGCCCTGAACGCTCCAATAACGTCTTTATCTTATCCGCCTCTGCCCCCGGGTCAATTATCACCGCCTCTGCCGTATTCTCATCCGCGAGTATGTAGCAATTGACACCCATGCTGCCTACGGCTAAATGCTTAAAGATCATTTTACCTGGTCCCTGACTTCGGCAAAATCAAAATCCCTGTTGACCCTCCTGAGGATCGAATCCGCCCTCGCGCTGTTTAACGACGCGTTGCTATTATATTTATCCGCGGCCAATTCATCCCTTAATGAGCTCATCTCCTCTATGGCCTTTCCCAGCTCCGCCGCTTTCTTTTCCAGCAGCATCTCTTTCATGCCGTTGAGGTTTTTAAGCGCCTCTTCAGCGCAGCGTATCAGGCGCTTACGGCTCACATTGCCCCTGATGTTATCTGCCAGTTCCCGCTGCCAGGTCTTCCAGAAAAGGAAGTATTGCCTGTAGCGCTGCTCGGGGGTGAAGGGGTTATCTGGATATTCTTCAGGGACAAAGACAACCTCTATCTCCTTCTCTTTTGTCTTCTTGCGGGTAAATTTTCTCACGAACGCGTCGCAGCCCAGGCAATTAGTCAACACAAATACCGATAGAATGAAATAAATAAACGCGCCTATCCTCATTTGATCATCCTTTCAAACTCTTTTTCATCGATTATCTTCACACCCAACTTCCTGGCCTTATCATATTTTGAAGCCGGGTTGCTCCCCGCTACCAGGATGTCCGTGTTGCCGCTTACGCTTGATGAGGCGCTGCCTCCCAGCTCCCTTACGATCCTCTCCGCTTCATGCCTCGCGTAATGCTTAAGCTCTCCGGTAAAAACCACGGTCATCCCTGTCAGTTTTGAACCGGACTTGACCGCGCCTTTCTCCTTGAGGTTTACCCCCGCCTCCTTAAATTTTCTTATCAACTCTGCCGTGCCTCTCTGCTCAAAAAAACGCTTGATGCTCTCTGCCATAACGCTGCCGACCTCGTATATATTGTCAAATTCCTTTGTCCCTGCCTTCATCAAGCTGTCCATATCGCGGAAATGTTTTGCCAGGACAAACGCCGCCTTTTCTCCCACGTGCCTTATGCCTAACGCGTATATAAGCCGGCTCAACTCCCTTGCCTTGCTGTTTTCAATGGCCTTTATGAGGTTATCGGCCTTCTTTTCTTTGAATAACTCCAGTTTAAGCAGGTCCTCTTTTTTCAAAAAGTATATATCCGCCGCGTCGCGCACTATCTTTTTCTCAACCAGCTGGCTGACTACCGCCTCTCCCATGCCTTCTATATCCATTGCCTGGCGCGAGGCAAAATGCGTCAATGACTCCTCTAATTGCGCCGGGCATGACGGATTTATGCAGCGGTAAGCCACGTCTTCTTCTTTTTCCTTCAGCACCTCCGCGCCGCATACGGGACAGGCCCTGGGGATCCTTGCCTGGCCCCTGCCTTTATGCTCTACTACCTTGACCACCTTAGGTATGACATCGCCCGCCCTTTCAATGAGCACGCGGTCGCCCTCCTTGACGCCCAGGCGCTTGATCTCATCAAAATTATGCAGGGTTGCCCGGCTGATCGTGACCCCGCCGCACTCGACCGGCTTAAGAATGGCGACAGGCGTTATAGTTCCTGTGCGGCCGACAGACATAAAGACCTCTTCTATCACCGTAGTCGCCTGCTGCGCGGCGAATTTATAAGCGACAGCCCAACGAGGGCTTTTAAGGGTATGGCCAAGGCGGCTCTGCTGGTTAAGCGAATTCACCTTTATGACCATACCGTCGATCTGATAATCCAGGCCCTCCTTGCGTTTCTCCCAATCGCCGCAATGATCTATAACTTCCTCAATGTTCTTGCATAACTTTATGTTGGGATTGACGCGCATGCCCCACTTTTTCGCCGCCTGAAGAAAGTCCCAATGGGTATCAAAGGCGACCCCCTTCCGCTCTCCCAGCGAATGCGCGAAGAAATTCAGGTTTCTCTTCGCGGTGATGCCGGAGTCAAGAAGCTTCAGGGAGCCCGCTGCCGCGTTTCTGGGGTTCACGAATAATTCCTCGTTATTGCGCCGCCTTTCCTTATTGATATCTTTAAAATCGCTGAAATCCAGATAGACCTCGCCCCTGATCTCTATCAGGGCCGGAGGCGCTTGCGCCTCTAACCTTAAAGGTATCGCCCTTACCGTCTTTAAGTTCATCGTCACATCTTCGCCTGTTTCCCCGTCTCCTCTTGTAGCGCCCAGAGTAAATACCCCTTTTGTATATGTAAGGTTAGCGCTGACTCCGTCTATCTTCAGCTCCACGACATACTCAACATTCTCTCGCGGCGGAAGGTTCTTTTTTACCCGCGCGTCCCACTCCCTGATCTCCTCAAAAGAATAGGTATTGTCCAAAGAAAGCATCTTCTGCCTGTGCTTCACTGCCCTGAAGCCCTTTTGAACTTCAGCGCCTACTCTCTGCGTAGGGGAGTCGGGAGTAACCAGGCCAGGATGCGCGGCCTCCAGCTCTCTAAGGCGGCGCGTAAGCTGGTCGTATTCGTTATCGGAGATCTCCGGCTGGTTTAAGCCATAATACCTGTGATTATGGTGGTCTATCTTGCGGCGCAGCTGCTCTATTTCTTTTTTCACGCTTATCATTAGAATCCTATCTCAAAACCCTTGAATTCTCCGCCTGCCTCGCTCCAGATCGCTTCAACATCTCTGATATACTCTTCAAATTTGTTCCTGATCGCGTTCAGGAAATCCTTAAGCACCTCTTCTTCCTGCTCTGCCATGATCTCAACCCTTCCGTCAGGCAGGTTCTTTACCCAGCCCGTGACGTCAAAGCTGTTGGCAAGGCGCACGGCAGTGAACCTGAAGCCCACGCCCTGGACCGCGCCTGAAAAATAGATGTGGAGTTGTTTTCGCATAATAAAGATGGTCGGGGAGGTGGGACTTGAACCCACGGCCTTTTGGTCCCGAACCAAACGCTCTAGCCAAACTGAGCTACTCCCCGTTTTTCCCGCTATTGAATTCCTGAAAAACGGTACCGCCCGCTGCTGCGTTATGCGGTACCTATATTTATAGTCCTATTAGTATATCAAATTACGGGTAATTTGGCAAGTTAACATAATGCCGTGGAGGCATATTTGGCGAGGATATCAAACTCAAGGTTAACCTTCGCGGAATGTCCTTTAAGGCCCAAGGTGGTGGATTTTAAGGTGTGCGGGATCATATAAACGGTGAAACTGCCGCTTTTTTTATCTACTACTGTAAGGGATACGCCCTCTACGCAGACAGACCCCTTGGGGGCAATTAAGGGCATGAATTTCGCCGGCGGGGCGATCTCAAAAACAAGATTACCTTCTATATGGCGTTTATCCCTTATTACTCCGACGCAATCAATATGGCCTGTGACAAAATGGCCGGAAACCCTGTCTCCCGTTTTTAAGGCGCGTTCAAGGTTTACCGGCTGATTAAACTTCAATTCCCCGAGATTGCTCTTTTTCAGCGTCTCGTTCATCACGTCAAACTGCAGGGTATTCTTATCTTTTTTTGTAACAGTGAGGCAGGCGCCGTTGACAGAAACGCTATCCCCTGTCTTTACGCCTTCCAAGGCCTTATCTGCTTCGATCTCCAGGACAGAAATAGCGGCGCCCCGCTTGAGGTTTTTTACTTTGCCTAATTCTTCTACAATACCAGTGAACATAATTTCTCACTACACACTTACGTGTGTAGAATCCACATCCCCTTCTACCAACAAATCTCTACCGATTTTCCTTACTGAGAGATTAGTTATCTTATGGGAATTGGCTATGCTAGGCACCCCCCTCCCCATCACTACACTGACAGCATCCCTGCCTCCGATTATCTTAGGCGCGATAAAAAACATTACCCTGTCCACAAGGCGCGCATCAAATAGTGAACCGATAAGCTCTCCGCCGCCCTCAACAAATACGCTGGTGATCTCAAGCCCTGCCAACTTCCTCATTAAGTCCTTCAAATCCAGGCGGCCGCGCTGTTCTCTCACAGGCAGTATAACCGCCTTATCTTTAAATCTGTTTATTCTGGATAGGGGATTCTTATCGGAGGCCGCTATTATGACCCCCGAACCGCCCCTGAATAGTCTGGCCCGCGGGGATATCCTCAACTTCCTGTCTATTATTATCTTTTTATAACCCGGCCTTGCCGGTTCCGGCTCCAAAGAGGGGTCATCGCGCAATACCGTATTACTGCCTGCCATGATCGCGTCAAACTCGCTTCGCAGGCGCCGGGCGGATCTGCGCGCCTTATCCGAGGTGATCCATTTGGACTCACCTGTGCTGGTGGCGATCCTGCCGTCCAAACTCATACCCGCCTTGACCACCACATAGGGCATTTTCCTGGTAATGAATTTTATGAACGGACGGTTTATTTCCCTCAACTCCGGCTCAAGGACCCCTGCCTTTAATTCTATGCCCGCCTTTTTCAAGGCGCTTAAGCCCCTGCCGTTATTCAAGGGATTGGGGTCCTTCATGCCTACGACCACCTTCTTTATGCCGCTTTTGATTATGGCATCCGCGCAAGGCGGCGTCCTGCCAAAATGGGAACAGGGCTCAAGCGTAACGTAAAGCGTAGAACCCCTGATGCTGCCTATGGCATTGTTTATCGCGTCTATCTCCGCGTGGTCAAGGCCCGCCCTTCTGTGAAAACCGGTTGAGATGACCCTGTTGCCCTTGACTAAAACAGCGCCTACAAGAGGATTGGGGCTGGTATGCCCCTTTGCCTTTAAAGCGCATTCCAGGGCCATGCGCATATAGAATTCTTCCCTACCTCGCATTTTTTAACCTTTCCACAAGCTCGTAGGGCACCCTCACGCTGCCCAGGGGCGTATCCTTTGCCTTACCGTGAAAATCAGAGCCGCCGGTCATAAACAGATTGAACCGCGCGGCAAGGGCCCTGTACTTTTCTATCATTGAAGGGGTGTGTTCCGGGTAAAAAACCTCTATGCCTTTTATGCCCTGAGAAACAAACTGCTCTATCATGCCATCGTCAGGCAATGAATACGGATGGGCAAGCACGGGCACGCCTCCCGCCTCAACAATAAGATCGATCGCTGAAGGAGGAGACAGGCGGAAACGGTTTACATAGGCAGGCCCTCTGTCCCCGATATATTTCCTGAACGCTTCACCGACGGAAGAGATATATCCTTTTTGATGCATAAAACGCGCGATGTGAAGGCGGCCGACGGAACCCGGCCCGGCGAGATCCAGCACATCCTCAGCCCTGATATCAACCCCCAGCGTTTTCAGCTTATCGCAGATACTGAACACCCGCTCAACGCGCGCTTCCTTTAATTTAGCAACGCGCTCCTTGAGCGCCCTATCGGTATGGTCTATAAAATATCCGAGTATGTGGACTTCTCCGTTCTCTATATTGGCGGATAATTCAATGGCGGGCACGACCTCGATATTGCGCCTGGCTGCTTCATCCAGCGCCGGCCCGACCGCGTCAACCACGTCATGGTCGCATATGGCTACACAGTAAAGCCCCGCCTTGACGGCGGAATCAACAAGCTCCTCGGGAGTGCAGGTGCCGTCTGAATAGATGGTGTGCGTATGCAGGTCCGCGTATCTCATACGGGTATCTCAGGCCTTTTCCTTATCGGATTTTATCTTGTCGAGGACGCCGTTCACGAACTTGCCCGCTTCATTAGATGAATATCTCTTGGCGAGGTCAACGGCTTCGTTTATGGCGACCTTGGGAGGGATATCGTCGCGGAAGAGCAGCTCAAAGCATCCCAGCCGCAGTATATTCCTGTCTACCACTGCCATGCGCTTAAGCTGCCAATTGGTGGCGTGCGCGGATATCTCCTTATCAATGCGCGCCGTATTTTCTATCACGCCTTCCACAAGCATGGTGGAATAGTCCTTTACCTCTTCATTATCCCACTCTTCGTTGAAAACGGAACAGAACTCCTCTTTAGCTTTCTCAAAGCCGGAGCCGGTAATGTCTACCTGATAAAGAATCTTCAGCGCGCATTCGCGCGCCAGCGTGCGCTTTCTCATGCCTATATCTTATCTATAAGATTTGCCATTTCTATGGCATTTAAGGCCGCGTCCCTGCCTTTGTTGCCGTCCTTTGTTCCGGCGCGCTCAATTGCCTGTTCAATGGTATCAGCTGTGATGACCCCGAATATTACGGGTTTGCCCGTCTTTAAAGACACGTTGGCTACGCCTTTGGCGCATTCGCTTGCCACAAATTCAAAATGCGGAGTAGCGCCCCTGATGACCGTGCCGAGGCAGATCACCGCGTCGCTTGACTTTCCCGCGGCCAGCTTATCGGCAACCGCGGGTATCTCAAACGCCCCCGGCACCCATACCACTTTTACGTCCGCGTCATCCGCTCCATGGCGCACTAATGTATCCAGGCAGCCCCTCACGAGCTCCTTTGTGACAAAATCGTTGAACCTTGATGCGACAATGCTGAATTTCTTTCCCTTTGCTATCAGATTACCTTCTACTATCTTTACCATCGCTCCCTCCTTATTCTTACTCCAATGTCAGTTCGTGCCCCAATTTCTCTTTCTTTGTCTTAAGATACTTGTAATTCGCGGGGTTCGGCTTTATCTCAAGCGGCACCCTTTCGACCACCTTCAAATCATAACCCTCCAACCCCACAATTTTTTTTGGATTATTGGTGATCAGCCGTATATTCTTAATGCCCAGGTCTACCAGGATCTGCGCGCCTATACCATAATCCCGCAGGTCCGCGCCGAATCCCAATGCGTGGTTTGCTTCAACCGTATCCATACCGCCGTCCTGCAGGGCATAGGCCTTTATCTTACCCAGAAGTCCGATACCCCTGCCCTCCTGGTTCATATACAATATTACGCCGCTGCCTGCCTTGCCTATCATCTCCATGGCGATCTTAAGCTGCCTGCCGCAGTCGCATCTTAAAGAAGAGAACACGTCGCCTGTCAAACATTCCGAGTGCACCCTGACTAAAACCGGATCACTATCGTTGGCCTTAAGCGATCTTACCAAAGCCGTGTGATAGCTACTGTCTATCTCGGTGCTGTAAAGTATCAGATCAAACTCGCCGAATTCCGTGGGGAGCTTGGCCCGCGCCGCCCTTTTAACCAGCTTCTCAGAGCGGCGGCGGTACTGGATAAGACCGGCTATGCTGCATATCTTTAAACCGTGCTTCCTGGAAAACTCTGCCAAATCATTGAACCGGGCCATTGTGCCGTCCGAGTTCATGATCTCGCAGATCACGCCTGCAGGATACAAAGAAGACAGCCGCATCAGATCAACGCATGCCTCTGTATGGCCCGCGCGCACAAGCACGCCGCCGTTGCTTGCCTTAAGCGGAAAGATATGCCCGCCGCGCACTATGTCTTCGGGCCGCGATCCGGGGCCGATCAAGACCTGTACCGTCCTTGCCCTGTCCGCGGCGGATATTCCGGTAGTGATGCCTGAAGCGGCATCCACAGAGACCATCCAGCCGGTCCTGAACCTGTCGTTGTATGAAGACATCGGGTGGATATTCAATTCGTTCAGCCGCCCCGCCTCCATAGGCACGCAGATCAGGCCTTTGCCGTGCGTGGCCATAAAATTTATCGCCTCGGCGTTGACAGATGAGGCGGCCATTACAAGGTCCCCTTCATTCTCCCTGTCCTCATCATCAACAACGATGACCATTCTGCCTGATTTCAGTTCTTCAATTATCTCCGGAATCTCATTGAATTTCATATTTTATTCTCCCAAAAAAATAACCCCGAAAATTCTTCGGGGCTTCCCGACATCAAACCTGATGCCGCCTGCCTTCTTCCATCTGGACTTTACCATTGGCACCGGCATTTCACCGGTTCTGCTCGCCTATCAGCGAACTCGTGGGCTATAACACCCGGCGCTAAAGGAAGCGCCGGTGTGCGCTTTCTGCGCAACCACCAGTCGGGAATCTCACCCTACCCCGAAGACAAGTTTTATTATATCAGGGAAAATCTCTATGTCAAGAAATATCGCCTGTGGTATAATAGGCCTATGGCCGCGTTAGAAAACAAGATCAAAGAGGCCTTCACAAGAAACGGCCTCACCCTAAGCATTGCCGAGTCCTGCACAGGGGGCCTGCTTGCCCATAGGATAACCAACGTAAGCGGCGCCTCAAGATTCTTCAAACTGGGGGTCGTCGCCTATTCTAACCAGGCCAAGACAACACTTCTGGGCGTGCCCGGCTCCTTGATCAAGAAATACGGGGCGGTAAGCAGCCAATGCGCCGTATGTATGGCAAAAAACGTGAAGAAAAAAGGCGGCAGCGTTGTCGGCGTAAGCATAACCGGCACTGCCGGGCCTTCCGGCGGGACAAAGGCTAAGCCCGTAGGCACTGTGTTCGTCTGTGTAAATTATAAGGGCAGATCTGCCTGTAATAAATTTAAATTCTCCGGAACCCGCCTTCAGATCAAGAACAAGTCAGCTGATTCGGCCTTAAAACTGATCTTAAAATGCCTGAAGAAACAATAAGAGCATTTATCGCGATTGAGCTCCCGCAAGAAATCAAAGACGCCCTTGAAGAACTGCAGCATATGCTTAAAAAAACCGGAGCGGACGTAAAATGGGTGGAGCCGGACAATATCCATCTCACCTTAAAATTCCTCGGCGATACGGACGTGGCCGCGCTGGATAAAATAAATGAGTCATTAAGTAAGATCGCGGCCGGTTTCAGCGCGTTTGAGGCAACTCTTTCCGGCCTTGGCACATTCCCTCCGGGAGGCTCTCCGCGGGTGGTCTGGGCAGGGCTCAAAGACAAAGAAAATGCCTGCGGCAGGATCGCTCAGGCAATTGAGGAAGAAATGCAACGGTTGGGATTTCCCAAAGAAAAAAGAGAGTTCAAATCACATCTGACATTAGGCAGGGTGCGTTCTTCACTGAACCTCTTAAAACTGGCTGACGAAATAAAATCAAGGAAGGATCATTTCTCCGGAGCAGGCAGGTCATTCAGGGTATCTTCCCTTTCTCTTATCAAAAGCACGCTTACCCCCAAAGGCTCAATCTACGAAACCCTCTTCAGGGCAAATTTAAGCGCTATCTGAATAACCGCCACCGTATAAATACCAGCTACAACGTCATCCAGCATAATGCCGATACCGGCATGAAGGCCCTGGATCTTTTTGATCGGCGGAGGTTTGAGTATGTCAAAAACGCGGAAAAGTACAAATGCGGCAAGCAATACCGCGGTATTGCGCGGCAGAAATGCCGCGATAAGCAGCATCGCAAAGATTTCGTCAACTATTACTTGAGGCGGGTCATTTTTCCGCAGCGCCCTCTCGGCCGCTGATGCCGACCATACGCCAGCGATAAACAGCAGCAATAAAATTAACCACTGTATAAAAGAATGCCCATTGAGAAAAAACGACAGCCCTAACCCAGCCAGGCTCCCGACAGTCCCCGGCATAACAGGGCAAAAACCCAGAAAAAAACCCGTAGAGATCAGTTTGGCCGCGGTCAATAACACTTTTATTTTGATACTATAAGTTTTCTATTGCGCCAGAAATAAGACAGGCCGGAAATAAGAGTAAGCACCACCGTGACCAGCATAAGCAGGTATATGCCTACGCTGAAGGAACGCTCCCAGCCGGCGCCCCATATACCAAAACCTACCAGTATTTCCTTGAATAAAAGGTAGCAAAGGATCGTGAATATGGCTACCATTTGCGATACCGTCTTATGCTTACCCGCCCTTTCCGCGGCCATTACTTTTTTCTGCGTCAGGGCATAAAGCCGAAGATGAGTGATTATCAACTCCCTTACTATGATCACCACGACCATCCACACATCTATCAGATCGAGCTTCACGAAGGCAATGAACGCCCCAAGCACCAGTATCTTATCCGCTATGGGGTCCATTATCTTGCCGAAATCGGTGACCATATTGCGCTTTTTGGCGATCCATCCGTCAAACAGATCGGACGCTGCCGCGAATACGAATATTACAAGGGCGGCGGCTTTGCCGCCGATGCTTTGGCGGAATAAAAGATAGAGGAATATAAAGGTGAGGAAAATTCTGGAAATAGTAAGTTTATTGGGAAGGTTCATATCGCGCCACTAAATCGTATTCAAGCGTATCTTCTATCCTGGCCCTTACCAGATCTCCGGGCTTAAGCTTTTTTTGAGAACGCACATACACGATCCCGTCCACTTCAGGCGCGTCATACTGAGACCGCGCCAGGTACAGGCCGGCATCCTTCGCGTCTTTCTCTTCGATCAACGCGTCTATCTCCTTGTTTATGAACCCGGAGTTTACTCCTTTGGCTATCTCCTGCTGCGCGGCCATGATCCTGTCAAACCGCTCCTCTTTCGTTTTCTGAGGGACCTGGCCCTTAAGATGATACGCTGCCGTGCCTTCCTCCCGGGAATAGATAAACGCTCCCAGGCGCTCAAATTTAACCTCTCCGATAAAATCAACCAGTTCCTCAAATTCCTTTTTTGTCTCGGAGGGAAAACCGGCTATCAGCGAAGTCCTCAAGGCGGCGCCCGGCACGGCCTTTCTTATCTTCCTGATCAAAGACGTTATCCGCTTCCTGCTCGTGTTCCTGTTCATCAATTTCAATATCCTGTCATTGATATGCTGAAGGGGCATATCAATATATTTACAGATCTTCGGCTCGCCGCCTATAACCTCTATCAGCTCATCGTCAAGCCGCTCCGGATTCATATAAAGCAGGCGTATCCACTTGATATTGTCGGCCGCGGCAACGATCTTCTTTAACAATCCGGCCAAAGACGGCCTGCCGAAGATATCCCTGCCGTAGAGCGTTATGTCCTGGCCGACTATATTGAGCTCCTTTACGCCGAGCCTGTCCAGGCGCCGCACTTCATTGATTATAGACGCCATACCCCTGCTGACAAAAGGCCCTTTTATGGCGGGTATCACGCAGTAACTGCATTTATTAGCGCATCCTTCGGATATCTTGAGATAAACAGAGTGGCGCGGGGTGAGCAGATAACGGTTGATCTCGTTATGATTGATATTTAATGTACCGACAAACGCGTCTACCTCTTTGAAGTTTTTTCTAAGCTCTTCGGGGTAACGCTGTGCCAGGCAGCCGGCGACAATGATCTTCCTGATCGCGCCTTCCCTCTTCAGGCCTATCAAATTCAGGATGGCGTCTATCGATTCTCTTTTAGCATCCTCAATGAACGCGCAGGTGTTCACGATCGCCACGTCGGCATCTTTTATATCTACGATCCTGCGGTTTTTGGACTTAAGCCGCCCCAGCATGGTTTCGGAATCCACCAGGTTGCGCGGGCAGCCTAAGCTTAATATACCGACTTTCATTTCGCTCTTCATTTAAGTCACAATTACCAAATCCCAATGACGAATGAATGTCCAAATCCCAATACCCAATTTGTATTTTCTATTTGGGATTTGGGTCATTGTGATTTCATTCGTCATTGGAGCTTGGACATTGGTCATTATAAATTAACCTTTTATTTCCAGCCCCTCTTTTGTGATCAGGATCGACTTGATCACCTGTCCGCGCCTGCCCAGGCCGGAAATGATCTTGCCGTTTACCTCAAGTTCTGTCGCGCCGGCATTGCCCAGGGAGAGCTCTATTTTATCTTTTGCCTGCCAGACCTCGGTCTTCCCGCGTTTAAGCACATTCTGAAAGACCGTCCTGCCGTCCGCCTTCACCTTGACCCAGCTGTCCTCCTTTACGAGCACGCTTAATTTTAATATATTGGTTTTATTTATGGGGATGAGACCGGCTCTTGGAGAGGCAGTTCTTACCCTGACAGGCTTCCTGGCGCGGTGAGAGCCGATAAACCTGGCGGCTTTAGAAACCATAAAAAACAGCAATAACAAAACAACGACACCGGCAGCGGCCTTAGCGGCAAGGCGGTAATCGATCTTGCTTAAGGCCGTATCTTCTTTTTTGGGTTCTTTTTGTTTTTCAAAATCAAATGTCTCCTGTTCCACCTGAAGAGAAGAATATTTGTCTATTACCTCTCTCTCATTCAGGCCAAGCAGGCGGGAATAGATCTTTAAGAATCCTTTGACGTATACGGGGCTTATGCCTTCAAACCTGTCCTCTTCCAGCGCCTTCAGGATATTTATATGGATCTTGGTCTTCTTCGCCGCGTCGCTCAGGCTTAAACCGAGTTCCTCCCTCTTCTGTCTTAAGACAATGCCGATGGTATCCATATATCAGTTTTCCTCCGCGGCGCCTATCTGGTCTTCATCCTTTGAGGCGCCTTCTTTATTGAGGTTCTCTCTAAGCCACTCCTCCCTGTTGATCAGGATTTCCCTTGGCTTGGAGCCCTGATAAGGCCCGAGCAATCCGCTCTCCTCCATCATATCTATAAGGCGGGCGGCACGGGTATAACCCAACCGCATTCTTCTCTGCAGTATGGAAACCGAGGCGTGGCCGCTTTGCATTATCAGCCGCACCGCCTCATCGTAAAGCTCGTCTTTAATGCCTCCCGATACGGAAGACCTCTCCTGTTCCTTCAGGATCGCCTCTTCATATACGGGCTGGCTCTGTGATTTTATGAAATCAACTACGCGCTCTATCTCTTTATCCTTTATAAGGCTGCCCTGCGCCCTGATCAATTTTGACTCTCCGGGCGACAGGAAAAGCATATCCCCCCTGCCCAAAAGCTTATCCGCTCCGTTAGCGTCAAGCACCGTCCTTGAATCGACCTTGGAGGCGACCTGAAAAGAGATCCTCGCGGGAAAATTCGCCTTTATGACGCCGGTTATGACGTCAACGGACGGCCTCTGCGTCGCCAGCAAAAGATGAATGCCTACGGCGCGGGAAAGCTGCGCCAGGCGCGTTATCGCGTCTTCGATCTGTTCCTGGGCGACCACCATAAGGTCGGCCAGTTCATCTATTATTACCACTATATAAGGCATAAGCGACTCGGACTTTTCATTATAAGAAGCTATATTCCTTACGCCTAAACCTGCCAGCAGTTTATAGCGCTCCTCCATCTCCGCCACGACCCAGTTCAGGGCGTTGGACGCCTTTTTCGCGTTTGTAACCACCGGACAGAGCAAATGCGGCAGCCCGTTATAAGGGGCGAGCTCAACCATTTTTGGGTCAACCATCAACAGTTTTACCTCGCGCGGGGTGGACTTGAACAGGATGGACATGATCAAGCTATTGACGCAAACCGTCTTTCCCGAGCCGGTAGTCCCGGCGATAAGAAGATGCGGCATCTCCCCGAGGTCTGCTATCACGGATTTCCCCGCTATATCTTTTCCTAAAACAAGGGTAAGCTTGGAATCAGAAGCAAGGTATTCTTTAGAAGAAAGAACTTCCTGTAAGTATACTAAGCTGCTCTGCGCGTTGGGCACCTCAATGCCCACTCTCGCCTTACCGGGTATGGGCGCCACTATCCTCACCGACTGGGCTTTCAGGGCAAGCGCTATGTCATCTCCCAAGCTTGTGATCTTCTGCACCTTGACGCCGGGCGCGGGCTCCAATTCATAGCGGGTAATGACAGGGCCCCTTTCTATATCGGTGACCTTCACGGATATGCCGAAGTCAGACAGGGTCTCCTCCAGTATCCTCGCGTTAGAAGTAAGATCGCCTCTTAACTGACGCTCGCCTATTGGCGGAGGAGAATCCAACAGCGCCAGAGAAGGAAGCTTATAGTCGCCGATCTTCATTTCGGGGATCTTTATTTTCGCCGGCTGTTTCTGCTCTTTCACCTTGATCTCTATCCTCGGCTTTAACGGCAATTCCTCCCTGGCGGCGGCCGGACGCGGCTTTGCCGCTTCCTCTGCCCTTGCCTCTTCGGGCGGCCTGCTGGCGTTGATCTTCTTAAACCGCGGAGAGACCCTGATCACTCTATTACCATAATTCAAGATGGAAAGCAAAGAGGCGTAAAGCGTGCTGAACCCGGACAATATATGAGAAGCAAGATAGTCGGTAGCCAGTATAAAGGAAAGCGTGCCGAGGGCGAGAAAAACGGTGGCCGCGCCGAAATTCCCGAAGTATCTCACCATAAACGCCGAAGAGGCAAAACCTAACAGGCCCCCCCTGGCAAAAATAGCATTGCCCTCCCTTATGCCGCACATCGCCAGCAAAGAACTCAAGGACATAAACAGCACTGCCGCGCCCAGGACCTTAACCGCCCGTAAATTCGGCGCTTTGCCCTTGAACACCCTGGCTGCCCAGTAAAATACGAGAAAGGGCAGGACATACGCGGCCCATCCTATAAGGAAAAAAAGCGCGGCTGAAAGATAAGCGCCGAATACGCGCACAAAATTCTTTGCGGGCATATTCGGCGATGAGGTGAAAAAAGCGAGGTCTGAAGGATTATAAGAAATTACGCTGGCCAGCAGTATTATACCTGAGGCAAGCAGAAGTATTGTCTTGATCTCTCTCGTATGCCTGTCCTTCATCGTAAAGGGGGTGCATCTGTTTATTTCTTGGCTTCAGCGTCGGCCTGTTTCTTGCTCAGGTTTATCCTGCCCAATTCGTCTATGTTCACAACCTTGACCTTTATCTCATCCCCCACCTTTACCACGTCCTCTACATTCTTGACGAAGGTATCGGCCAGCTCGGAAACATGGACCAGGCCTTCTTTTCCGGGAGCGATCTCGCAGAAGGCGCCGAAATTCATTATGCGCTTGACCTTGGCGTTATAGATCTTGCCGACCTTGGCTTCTTCGGTGATGCTGTTTATTATATCAATGGCCTCCTGTGACCTCTTGGGGTCCGTGGAACCCACCATCACAGTGCCGTCGTCCTGTATATCTATGGTAACGCCTGTCTGGCTGATGATCTTCTTTACGTTCTTTCCGCCGGGGCCGATAAGTTCCCCTATCTTCTCGGGATTTACCTTAAGCATGGTTATGCGCGGGGCGTACGCGGAAAGCTCCTGCCTTGGCGCGGCAATTGCCTGCTTCATCTTTTCCAGGATAAATAAACGCGCCTCTTCCGCCTGAGCTACCGCCTGCCTCAAAATATCCGACGATATGCCTTCGATCTTCAGGTCAAGCTGCAAAGCGGTGACGCCCTTTGTAGTGCCGGCAACCTTAAAATCCATATCGCCGAAATGATCTTCAAGCCCGGTTATATCGGTCAGGATGATGGCCTTTTGTTTTTCTTTGATAAGGCCCATGGCAACTCCGGCAACGGCGTCCTTCAGAGGGACCCCCGCGTCCATAAGCGACAGGGTTGCCGCGCATACCGTGGCCATGCTGGATGAACCGTTTGATTCCAATATTTCAGAGACCACGCGCACAGTATAGGGAAACGCCTCTTTTGAAGGCATCATTACCGACAGGGCCTTTTCCGCCAGCGCGCCATGGCCTATCTCTCTCCTGCCCGGGCCGCGCACCGGCTTTGTCTCGCCTACGCTGAAAGGCGGAAAACTGTAATGCAGCATAAAACTCTTGTAGCTCTCCCCCTCTAACGCCTCTATCAGCTGTTCGTCTTCCCCTGTCCCCAATGTGGTGACAGACAGGCTCTGGGTCTGCCCCCTTGTAAAAAGCCCCGAGCCATGCGTGCGCGGAAGCAGACCTACCTTACAATCTATAGGCCTTACTTCTTTAAGCCCTCTTGAATCCGCGCGAACGGACTTAACCAGTATGGCATCCCTTACCTGGGCCTTTTCCACGCGAGTAAGCGCCTCTCTTATGTCCTTGGCAGAGATCTCATCGCTTAAAAGCTGCTCTTCGATCTGTTTAGATAAGGCGGAAACCGCGTCTTCCCGCCCCTCCTTATCGCTTATCTTAAATATATCTTCCAACGGTCTGACAGCGAGCCCGCGGACCTTCTCTACGAGTGATTCGTCTATCGCCTTTAACACCACTTCCTGCTTCTTGCTTCCGTATTTCCTGCTGAATTCCTCCTGAAGCTTCATTAAAACCTGCGTATTTTTATAGCCGAATTCGATCGCCTGAATAATATCCTCTTCGGGTATCTCCTTCGCGCGGCACTCAAGCATGATCACGCCGTCTTTCGTGCCGGCCACTACCATTTCGAAATCGCTCTTTTCTATCTGCGCGTACGTGGGATTGATCACCAACTCTCCATTCACTCTGGCAACGCGCGAAGCGCCGACCGGGCCCGGAAAAGGTATATCGGAGATCATAAGGGCGCAGGAGGCGCCTACTACCGCCAGCACATCAGGGTCGTTTTCGCCGTCGCTGGAAAGCACTATAGCCATTATCTGCACTTCATTACGCATCCCGTCGGGAAAAAGCGGGCGTATTGGCCTGTCGATCAGCCGCGCGCAAAGTATCTCGCTCTCTGACGGCCTGCCTTCACGCTTGAAGAAACCCCCGGGGATCCTGCCGGCGGCATATGTCTTTTCCTGATATTCAACGGTAAGAGGAAAAAAGTCCCGGTCCTCCTTTATTTCCCTGGACATACAGGCAGTAACCAGCACAACCGTCCCGCCGCACCTGACAGTCACCGAACCGCCTGCCTGCCTGGCCAAATGGCCTGTTTCTAAGATCAATTCCTTGCCGCCGAACTCAATTTTCATGCTTTCTAAAGACATACCCCTCCTAAAAATATACTTAAACGCTTATCCTCTCAAACCCAATTTATCTAATATTTCCTTATACTTCTTCGCGTCATTAATTTTAAGGTACTTGAGAAGCTTCTTGCGCTTGCTCACTAAGGAAAGAAGGCCCCTGCGAGAGCCGAAATCCTTCTTATGGACCTTAAAATGCTCGCTAAGCTGGTTAATACGCTCTGTGATCAGGGCTATCTGCACGCTCGCGGAGCCGGTATCTTTCTGATGTTCCTTGAATGGCCCTGCTAACTTACTCTTATCTTCCTTTGCCAAAACCAATCTGTCCACCTCCCTCTATTAGTAAAGAAGCCATAGTATAACGCACTTAATGAATATAGTCAAGCCATTTATCCCTATTTAAACGCGCTGGGGCATATGGAGTTATAGGGGCAGTAAGAACAGGCCATATAGGTAGGCCTGGCCTCAAAGTCCGCCTGACGGATACCCCCTGCCACGGTATCTATATTCTCCCTGATCTTCTCAAAATCCTTCTCTTCCTTCTTCGCGCGGCCTATAAGGCCTGTCTCAAGGAAATAAAGCGCCGTATAATCGGGCTGCCGGTCATAGATCTGCTGATAGGCAAGGGCATATAGAGAGAGCTGCAGCGAGTCCTTTGCCTTTTTATCCGCCTCCTGCTGCGACTTAACCTCTGAGGATTTGAAATCCATAATTACGACCTCTTCCGCCTCATCTACCCTGTCCCAGCGCCCTCTTAGGCGGTTATCCTTATATTGAAAGGAAAACTCTTTCTCTATATAGGAGGGCATCTGTTTTCTCTCTTCCTCAAGCACAAAAAACTTCTTAAGCGACTCCTTGCCCTTTTTCAACCTGTCATCCTGATGCTCCTGCGCGAGAAACCCCTCTACGCGAAACGACTCCCGGAACCGCGCTATGACAGTATCGACATCCACGCGCAGGCCCTTCATCTTATAGGTATAATACATCTGCACCGCCTCGTGCATCGCCTTGCCGTATAAAACAGTGTGATGCTCCATAATAGGTATGCGAAGAATATGGATATACTTGTATTTGAGCGGACAGGTAAGATAATCGTCCAACTGATAATAGCTTAACGATAGAACCCCGCCGTTCTTTATTGTGCCCGCGCCTTGCCTCGGCTCCTTTTCCGCCGGCGGCTTATACCTGTTTATTATCTCAAGGGAAGGGCGCTTGATAAGAGTGCTTTCCTTGGGCAGCTCAAGCGCCTCAAGCACAAAAGGGCTGACCCTTCTGGCGCGGCTGCCGCCGTAGTCAAGGGCGGAAGTAAAAATGAGCTCCTTTTGGGCGCGGGTCATCCCCACATAGAAAAGCCGCCTTTCTTCCTGCGTGTGGTAATCGCCGCTGGGCAGTATGTCCTTGAATAGCTCCTCGGGCAGCTCGATCGGCTGGCGCCTGCGCGGCCAGGGGAACCTGCCAGCGACAAGGCATACCATGAACACGACCGGAAACTCAAGCCCCTTTGCCTTGTGTATCGTGAGGATATTTACCGCCTCGCTGTCTAAATCAGCCTCCTGCGTTGCCGGGTCATCGCCTGCTTCAATAAGCAGGTCTAAATAATTCACGAAATATATCACCCTGTCTTCCCTCGCCACAAGTTCGTAAGCGCGCACCAGCTCAAAGAACTTGGCGATATTTTGTATCTTTTCTTCGCTCTCCGCGCTCTTTTCCTTTACCAGCATCTTTATGTAACCGGTATCGGTAAGGAAAAGATAAAGCAGGCGGCCGGTGATCAACGCGCGTGAGTCCGCCAGGAACCTGCTCATATCGGAAACAACCCTGCCTATCCTCTCCTTTGCCTCCGCGCTGATATCCTGCAATTCCGGTATCTCGGATAAATGCTCAAAGACATAAAACAGGGAGCGGTTCCTCCTTTTGGAATAATGCATGCACTCTGAAATGTCTTTCAAGGGGACGCCATATACGGCTCCGGATGAGAGAAAATAGAGGTTCATTGAATCGTTGATATTGGCCATCAGCCGCAGGAAAGAAACGCACAACCGGACCTCTTCACGGGAATACAGGCCGCGGTTGCCGCTGAAACGCCAGGGTATGGAAAGCATATTGAGCGAATGAAGGAACGGCTCCGCGTCGCTGTTTGAACGCACGAGTATGCAGAAATCATTATAGCGGTACCCGCCCTTGCCCGCCTTTTCCTTTATCTGCCGCGCCACCGCGTCTGCCTCGCTGGAAAACGTGTCAAAATGCATATGCAGCGGCATCTCGCCGTTCTTCTCTTCGCTGACTAAGCGTTTATTGATATCCGCCTTGACCTCAAATCTCTCCGGGTTATTGTGCTGTATCAGCCGGTAGGCGCAGTCAAGTATGGGCTGGGTTGAGCGGTAATTGCGTATGAGGCTTATTTTCTTGGCGTCCCGGTACTCATTATTGAAATTTATTATATTTGAGTATGCCGCGCCCCTGAACCTGAATACGCACTGGTCATCGTCGGCCACAACCGTGATGTTCCTGCCGTGTGAACCCAGGAGTTTAAGCAATTGAAATTGGGCGAAATTGGTGTCCTGGAACTCATCAACGAGGATATATTTGAACTGCTCCTGATAGCGCCTTAAAACCGCGGGATGCTCCCGCAAAAGCTGCAATGCCAGAGAAAACTGATTGGCAAAATCAACCTTGCCTGCCTTGACGAGAAGTTCCTGGTAAGCGCGGTACGCGTAAGCGATCTCCGCCTGCTTAAGCGCCTCCTCCTGAAGCGCTCCATCATCCGGATCCTCCTTGGCGCGCTGCGTAAGTTTAAGCGAATAATCTATATACTCTTCGGAAGAGATATCCTCATCCTTCGCGCGGGAAAAATGGCCTATCATCGCGGTCATAAAATGCGCGGGGTCTGAAAGCGGGCGGTAATATGAAAGGTTGAATTTATACAGGTTCTCGCGGAAGAACACGGCCGCTTCTGAGCGCGTAAGCACCTTAAAATCCGGCCTGAGCCCTGCCTCTATGGCATTTTCCCGTAAGATCCTGTCGCCGAAGGCGTGAAAAGTAGAGATCCAGATATCCGTATAGCCGTACGGCACCAGCACGTCAACGCGCTCCTCCATTTCCGTTGCCGCCTTATCGGTGAAGGTAAGCGCCAGTATCTGACGGGTGGTGGCGCGGCCGGAATTGATCAGCCAGGCGATGCGGCGGGTGATCACCCGCGTCTTGCCTGTGCCTGCGCCGGCTATTATAAGTAAAGGGCCTTCCGTATGCGTGACCGCTTCTTGCTGTTCTTCATTGAGGCCTTCTAAGAGGGGCTCACTTTGAAAAGATCGCTTCATCTATTTCTACGCCCTTTTTCTTCAAGTCGCCAAGGAAGCTCGGCTTGCCCTTCGCCACAAAACTGCCGTTGACCTTTTCGTCGCTGCTGGATTCGATCTCATAGGCGAATATATCCTTAAGCGCGATATCATTGTTTTTCTGCAGTTCCCCTACTTCGCTGATGCGCGTTACCTTGCGGCTTCCATCCTTGAACTGCTCAAGCTGGACAATAAGGTCGACTCCGGAAGCGATCAGCCCCCGGATAACCCAATTAGGCAGGTTGATCCCCGCGTAAAGCGCCATCAGCTCAAGGCGCACCAGCGCGTTTTCCGGAGAACTGGCGTGAAGGACGGCAAGGCTGCCTTTATGTCCGCTGTTTAATGCCTGAAGATAATCCATTGCCTCAGCGCCTCTTAATTCTCCCAGGATAATGCGGGTAGGGTGCATTCGCAGCGAATTTATAAAAAGGTCGCTGATGCTGATCTTGCCTTTGCCGGCGATATTGGCAAGCCGGCTCAAGAGGCGGACAACGTGCCTCTGCCGAAAATCAAGCTCAGGCGTATCCTCAATAATAATGATACGCTCATTGTTGTCTATGTGAGAAGACAGGACGGCTAGCAGCGTGGTCTTGCCGGTGCCCGTGGCGCCGGAAAAAACAATATTAAGGCGGCCCTTCACGCAAGAGACAAGAAAAGAGGCCATGCGCTTATCAAGCGTCCCCAGCGAGACCAGATCCTCCAGGGATTTCAAGGCGTAGGCGAACTTCCGTATCGTGATCACCGCCGCCTCCATAGTAACCGGCGATATCGCGACATTTACCCTTATGCCTCCAGGCATGGCAAAATCCACAAAAGGCAGGGACTCATCCAGCCTCCTGCCTGAAGGGGTAAGCATCTTCTCAACAATATACTTAAGGTGCTCTTCGTCGTCAAAACTTATGCCGCTGAGCGCCCTTTTGCCCTTCTTCTCAATATAAATATTATGGATCCCGTTAACCATGATCTCGCTTACCTCGGGATCATCCAGCAGCGCCTGCAGAGGCCCGAACCCCGTAATATCGTCGCATAATTCCTTTATAGCCACCCGCGCCACCTCTTCATCCAGGTGTATATGGGCGTATTTCTTATTCTTCTGCAGTTCCTGCACTATCTCATCAAAATGCCTAATGAGCTCGTCCTGGCTGGGCTTACCGGTGCTGATCACGCCCTTAACGCGGGCGTATAGATATTTTTTCAGTTCCACTCTGTCCATGGCTCCTCGCTTTCTTTAGATAAAAATGTTGACAAAAACGGTTTTTACAGTATACTGACACATTATGATAAAAAGATGTTTCATATGCGATAAAGGCCCGGTCAAGGGGCGCACATTCTCGCGCAAGGGCCTCGTCAAAGCAAAGGGCGGTACCGGAAGCAAGGTAACCCGCGTCAATAAAAAGACATTCCTTCCCAATATCCAGAAGATCACGGTGCTGCTTAACGGCAGAAGGCAGAAGATCAACATCTGCACAAAATGCCTTAAAGCAGAGAAGGTTCAGAAGGCCTGATATCCTCTATTTCCAGCTGTAAATCGTTACGCCCTTCCCAGGTATCTGCCGAGACCTTGAACGCGGCGTCAAATGACGAAAGCGAACTTATGTAATCCTTAAGCGACGCCATCGCGAAGCCCACGGCCTGATAAGTTGTATTGCCGTCGGTTACCCACATCTTGAGCGTACCCCTGCCCATCACCTGAGGCAGACCCTTTAAACTCAGGTTACGGGTTGAAAATAACGGCTCAGGGTTATCACAGCCAAAAGGCGAAAGCTCATTTATACTATCAAGCAGGCCATGGTTTAGATCCGCGAGCCTGACCTCGGCATCGATCTCTATAGAAGGTATAAGGTCGCTCGGCTTAAGCATATCCCTGGCAGCGGCATTGACACTCTCCCGGAAATTATCCAGATCTCTCTCTAAGACCGTGATACCCGCGGCGCACTTGTGCCCGCCGAAATCCTGCAGATGCTTCCGGCAGCGGCTCAGCGCCTCAAGTATGTGGAAGCTTCTTATGGAACGGCAGGAGCCCTTTCCCACGCCGTCTTCAAAAGAGATTATGATAACGGGCCTGTAATACCTGTCCGCGATCTTGGAAGCGATGATCCCCAGCACCCCCCTGTGCCAACTATCGCCGCCGAGAACGATCACATAATGATTTTTAAAATCCATCTCGCCTGATTCAATGCGGGAGACCGCCTCGTTCATGATCTTTTCTTCAATATTCTGCCGGTTCCTGTTATGCGTATTCAGGCTGTTTGCCAACAACTTTGCCTCATCATAATCATCGCTCAACAAGAGTTTCAGGGGGGCGCCGGCATCGCCCATCCTGCCGCCCGCGTTTATCCTCGGGCCCAATATGTAACTTATATAGCCGACCGATATCTCCTTGCCTTTTATGCCTGAAACATCTATAAGCGCCTTCAGCCCGTTATGCCGCGTGGCATTCAATCTGGCCAGGCCCTCTTTCACTATGATCCTGTTTTCGCCAAGTAACGGCACGACATCCGCGACCGTTCCCAGGGCCACTATGTCCAGGTCCGCCTCAAGGGTATCCGCGGTAAGCGCCTGCGCGACTTTCAAGACAACGCCTACTCCGGCAAGGTCCTTAAACCCGTATGAGGAGGTTTCCAGTTTCGGGTTGATAATGGCAAAGGCCGTGGGCAATCTGCCGTTATGAGGCGTATGATGGTCTATTATTATCGTATCTATGCCGCTCTTTCTTAACTCATCCACTTCCTCAAAATCAGATATGCCGCAATCAACGCTTATTGCCAGCGCCTTCTTCTTCACGGCTATTTTAACGGCGTCCCTGCTTATGCCGTAGCCGTCCTTGATCCTGTGGGGCAGATGTATATCTGCCAGGCCGCCCATACGGCCAAGCACTTTGTGAAGCAGCACGCAGCCGGTTATGCCGTCAACATCGTAATCCCCGCAGATGAGGATCGGCTGTTTATCTTTCAGCGCTTTTCTTACGCGCTTTACCGCCTTCTCCATATCCGGCAGATCCAAAGGGTCTAATAGATCCGAGATGCCGGGCTTGAGGAACTTAAGCGCGTCCCGCGGCTGTTTTATGCCGCGGTTAACCAATAACCGCGCGAGCAGCGCGGATATCTTTAACTCTTTAACCAGATGTTCCTGAATACGGCTGTCGCCTTTTCTAAAGATCCAATTCTTATGCATAACTACATCTTCTCCGGAGCGCTTATGCCTAAAAGCCGGAACCCGTTGGACAACACTATCTGCGCCGCCTTTATCAGAGCCAGCCGCGCCTCTGTCAGCCGCTTATCATCGCCAAGCACCCGGTGGTTATCGTAGAATTTATGAAATGCCTCCGCCATCCTCTTCAAATATTCCGTCACAAAAAACGGGTCAAGGCTGCTAAGGCAGACCTCGAGCACGTAAGGGAACCGGCTGATGGCCCTCATTAAAAACAGTTCTTCTTTTTGCTTAAGCAGCTTTAGATCCGCCCGCTTAAGGTTAAAACCCGCCCGCGCGTTTTTCAATATACTGCTTATCCTGGCGTGGGCGTACTGCACATAAAAAACCGGGTTTTCCTGGCTATGTTTTTTGGCAAGGTCAATATCAAAATCAAGGTGGCTTGATGTCCTGCGCATAAGAAAGAAGAACCTGGAGGCGTCCCTGCCGACTTCATCAAGGACCTGCCGCAGCGTTATATACTGGCCCTTTCTCGTGGACATCAATAACTGCTTGCCGTCGCGGAATATGCTGGCAAGTTGAACGATGATCAGGGAAAGGGCTTCCTTATTCTTACCCAGGGCGGCGACCGCCGCCTTGATCCTGCCGATATATCCGTGATGGTCGGGGCCCCAGAGGTTTATAAGCCAGTCAAAGCCGCGCCTGAATTTATCCTCATGATAGGCGATATCGGGGGTAATATAGGTGTAAGAGCCGTCGGATTTTATGATCACCCTGTCTTTGTCGTCACCGAAGGAGGTAGACCGAAACCACACGGCGCCTTCATTTTCATATACGCAGCCCTTTTTCTTCAGATGCCCTATCGCCTTTTCGATCTTTCCCGATCTCTCCAGGGCCGCCTGCGAATACCATACGTCAAACCCAGTGCCGAAATCCCTCAACTCAGCCCCTATAATACCCATCAAATATTCTACGGCGTAATCGCAAAACCACTTCTCGCCTTCATTTTCCCTGCCCAAACCGATGACCTCTTTAGCGATATCCCGTATGTAATCCCCCTGATAATGATCTTCGGGAAAGGCGACGCTCTCTCCTTTAAGTTCACGCGCGCGCAGCATTACCGACCTTCCCAGTATATTGATCTGATTGCCCTTATCGTTCAGGTAATACTCCCTGGTCACCCTGAAACCCAGAAATTCAAGTATGGAGGCAAGTGAATCGCCTACTGCCGCCTGCCGGGCGTGGGCCACAGACAAAGGCCCTGTGGGATTGGCGCTCACAAACTCAATAAGCGCTTTTTTGCCCCTTCCTGACTTAGAAGAGCCGAAACGCCCGGACAGGATGAGCGCGTCGCGGAGCCTTCCATAGAAGTATTCGTCGCTTAAATAAAAATTGATAAATCCGGGGTCTTGCGCCTTTATATCCTTAACAAGGCCTTTCGGCGGCATAAGGCGCTGATCGCGCTTCAGATGCTCTACGAGCGAATCGGCTATGGAGCGCGCCTGCTGTTTCAAGTCCTTGCTGAGCTGCATCGCAAGGTTAGACGAAATATCCCCGAAGCTTTCATCCTTCGGTATGTCTAACTGTATGGAAAGAGACCGGATCCTCTCGGGAGGGATTTGAAAGATCCGAAGTGATTCCTTCAAGCTCGAGGCTATAACTGCCTTGATGTCCTTACGCATCCCTATACAATGCTCACTTCCTGCGGTTCCTGATCTTTCTTAAGTACTTTTAGAAAGGTGTGGACGATATGAGGATCAAACTGGCTGTTGGAACGGCTTCTGAGTTCTTCTACGACGATCCTGTGTTCAAGGGCGCCGCGGTATGGCCTGGCGGAAACCATGGCTTCGTAAGCGTCTGCTACAGATATTATGCGCGCGCCTATGGGGATATCCGCGCCTTTCAAGTTTTTATCCGGGTAGCCTCCGCCTCCAAACCTGGCATGATGATGCAGCACCAGCGGCGCCAGGTGATTAAGGTTGGGGATCTGGCTTATTATGCGCGCGCCTATCTCCGGATGCTTCTCTATCTCGTGCCACTCATCGTCATTTAGGAAACCTTTCTTTCTGAGTATGGCGCTGTCAACGGAGATCTTTCCCATATCATGCAGAAAACCGGCGGTCCTTACCGCCTGCCTTTCCTCCGGGCTCAGGTCCAGCTCTCTGGCTATGGCAAAAGAGTGTATCGCCACTTTCTCGGAATGGCCGTAGATATAGCTATCCTTGGCGTCTATCGTATTCACCAGCACCTTTACGGTATTAATATAGTTGGACTCGATCTCCTGAAAGAGCCGGGCGTTTGATATGGCAACGGCAACCTGGGATGCCACTATTGAAAGCAGGTGCAGGTCATCCATGTGGTACCTGTTCGGCTTATCGGAATATACGCTCAAGACGCCGAGCGCCTTTCCCCTGTCAAGAAGGGGGACCGTTAAGAGGGAGCGCACCCCCTCGTGCCTGGCGATCTCCGGGGACTTATAAAGCGAATCCTTGTAAAGGTCGGCTATGATATACGCCTTCTTTTCCTTGATCGCCCTGCCGGATATGGACTCACCCATCTTGAGATTACCCTTGGAAAGATGCGACCTTCTGTATGGGCCGTGATAAGAGCGCAGTATCAATTCTTTTTTGTCGCGGTCAAGAAGCCGCAGGCTGCACACCTTAGCATCCACCATATTTGAAACCTTGCGGGTTATTATATTCAATACCCTGTTAAGGTCATGGGTTGAATTAACCAGCCGTATCAGTTCATAAAGGTCTCTCATCTCTTGCTTACCCTTACCCTTTTCGCGTCCGCCCATAACTTTTCAAGGGCGTAGTACCCGCGAAGCGGCGCGTAGAATATATGGACGATCACATCCCTGGAGTCAATCAGCACCCAAAGGCTCTCCGATAGCCCCTCTATGGAGAAGTCCTTTTCGCCGCTGTTTTGAAGCCCCTCGCCTATGTTTTCCGCGATCGCCTTTACCTGGCGCGTGGATGAGCCGCTTGCCAGGACAAAATAGTCGCAGAAATTTGCTACCCCCCTCATATCAAGGACATGCAGATCCTCCGCCTTTTTATCAAGCGCGAGATGAGCTATCAGCAGGGCCTTCTTTCGCGAATCTATGGTATTCCTCCTGGATTTATTGTAACACGGATGAACGCGGATTACAACGTGACAGAAACGGCCTTCACCTGTGTTTTTCCTCTTCTATCTCGCCTACTATCTCTTCCAGCAGATCCTCAAGCGTAACCAGCCCCAGCGTTATGCCTTTATCATCCTTGATTATGGCGATCTGCACCTTTTTGGTCTGAAATTCGCTCAACAGTTCATTAACGCGTTTGGCGGGCGGCACAAACAACGGCTGATGCAAAATATCCTCTACTACTATCAGCCCTTTGTTATAATAGATATACAGGATATCCCTGGCATATATCACTCCGAGTATATTGTCTATTGAGTCCCTGTAAACCGGAATGCGGGAATAACCCTCTTCGGTAAGTATGGTAAGCAGGCCCTCCGCCCCCTTGCTTATATCCATAGCCGCCATTTTTTCCTTCGGCACCATCACCTCGCTTACCATGGTGTCTCCGAATTCAAATATGCGGTGCAGCATCTTTCTTTCCTCATCGCTTACCACCCCTTCTTCCTTGCCCACCTCGATCATAACCCGCAATTCCTCTTCCGAGATCAGGGGCTTGCGTTTTCCCGGTTCGACGCCGAAACACTTAAGCACAAACGAACTGAAACCCGTGAACAAAGTTACCAACGGATTAAGGACTACTATCAGCCCCTCCATAATATAAGAGGTCAATAACGCCATCTTATCGGGAAACCTTACGGCGATAAGCTTGGGTATCATATCGCAAAACACAAGGATGAGCAGCGAGGAGAGAAACGTGGCGGCGACAACGCCTTTGCGCGGCCCGAAGACGCCGATAAAGACCGCGGTCACGATCGCGGAGATCGCTATATTCACAAAATTGTTGCTTATGAGGATCGCCGCGATAAACCTGTCTAATTTCGTCACCAGCCGCTGTACGCTCCTGGCGCGCCTTACGCCCCTTTCCACCATATGCCTCAATTTGATCTTGCTCAGGGCGATAACGGAGGTCTCCGATAAAGAAAAGAAAGCGGAAAGAATGACAAGAACGGCGAGGACGGTGAATATTGCCGGTAAAGTAAAAAAGTTCTCCATAGAAAACAGCCTCTGATTCAGTTTAACGCGGGGATCAGGAATTGGGCGATCTTGAAATATATTATCAATCCCACGATATCAACTACGCTCGTTGTGATAGGGCCTGCCAGGACCGCCGGGTCCAGGCCTATTTTCTTTGAGAACAGAGGGAGACAGACCCCGGTTAAGATAGCAAGTATCACGATAAGGCCCATGGTAGAACCGACTACCAGGGAAAGCATGATGTCTCCCTGGAGCATGACCGCCCTTACAAAGGCGACTGAAGCCACGATCAACGCCATAATAAAAGCCGCTATTATTTCCAGGCGCGCCACTTTCCATACGTTCTTAAAATTTACATCGCCTGTTGCCAGACCCCTGATTATGGTTATGGCCGCCTGGTTTCCCGCGTTGCCTCCGGTATCAAGAAGCATCGGAATAAAGAAGGTAAGGGCTACGACGGCGGTCAACGATCCCTCATACGTCTTAAGAACTTTCCCGGTCATAAAATCTATGATCAAAAGAGCTATCAGCCATCCGGCGCGCCTTTTAACCAGCTCCCCTACGCTTGCCGTTTCATAGCGTATTTCCTTGCCGCCTGCCGGGCCCATCTTGCCTATTTCGTAGATCTCGGCGGTGGCCTGGCGGTGTATCAAATCAACAACGTCGTCAATAGTAATAATGCCTACGAGCTGATCTGAGTCGTTAACTACCGGGGCGTCAAGGAGGTCATAGCGCGAGAACTGAATGGCGACATCCTCCTTCGGGCTGTTTACATTTATCTTTATTAATTCGGCGTGCGAAAGCAGGTCCTTAAGCAGCATATCCGGCGGCGCGGTTATAAGGTCCTGCAGGCTTAAACCGCCGATAAGGCGGTGTTCGTCATCAACCACGTAAACCGAATAGATATTCTTTGCCTGGCCGGCCTTATGGCTTTCCTGGACCCTGAGTATTGCCTTGCGCGCGGTAAAGTCCTTCTTAAGGATAACAAACTCGGTGGTCATCAGGCTGCCTGCCGTGTTTTCTTCAAACTTAAGCAGGGTGCGCACATCGTCAACCTCCTCCTTCTTCATCAAGGAGAACAGCTTCTTTATTATCTTCTCGGGGAGGTCTTTAAATAAGTGCGCCCTTTCATCGGAGGCCATCTCATTCAAGATCGAAGCGATCTCAACGCTGCCGAGATTATCCAGCAGGAACGACTGTTCCTCAAACCTGAGATTTTCAAACAACTCCACAGCCCGTTTGAAGCTCAACAGCTTAAAGATCAGGAGTTTCTCATTTGGCTCGAGCAGGCGCCATCCCTCGGCGATATCCATGGAATGCACGCCCCTGATCAGGTTCTTCAGCTCCTGAAAGTTCTTGACTGCCAGCAGCTCCCTTATTTCAGGCAGAAATAAGGCGAATACGCTGGGCGTTGACCTCCTGGAGCCCTTATTAACTACCTGTTCTTTCTGCGCATCCACTGATCTCTTTCTCCCTGGACTTCAGCGGCCCGATAAGGGCTATATTCAATCCGTCTTTCACAAATATATCCCCTGCCACGCCGCGCAGGTCAGCGGCGTTGATGCGGGAGATCTCCGCGTATACTTCTTCCGGCGTAAATGTCCTGCCCATCGTGACTTCCGGCTCGCCTAACCATACCATATGGTCCAATGTATCTTCTAAAGCCATCTTGAGCTGGCCGATATAAAAATCCTTTGCCCGTTTCAATTCATCATCGCTGACCAGGTCTTTCTTAATGCCGTATATCTGCTTCAGTATTACCTCTATCGCCTCAGTGACCTTTTTATTGTCTATGCCCGCGTGCACAAGAAAGGCGCCAGTGTCTTTGAACCTCTTGACCGCGCTGCCTATCTCATAGGCAAGCCCCCTGTCTTCCCTTACCTCGTTGAAGAGGCGGCTGGACATATTCCCGCCTAAGATTATGTTGAGCAATGAAAGCTTATACCTCTTTGGGTCGCCGCGGCTTAATCCGTGAAAACCGATCACGAGGTGCGACTGTTCAGTGGGCTTATCCATGATCTTCACCTGGATCTTTTCCTGCCTGCCCTTGAACTCCAGGCACCCGGCCGCCTCTTGCTTCTTAACGGCCTTAAATATGCCGTTCAATTCTTTCAACAGCGGGTCGTGGTTGACCCTGCCGGCCGCGGTAATAACAATGTTGGCCGGATCATAGAACTGATCCCTGAAGGCAAATAGCTGCTGCCTGTTTATGGCGGCGACCGTCTCCTCGGTCCCCGCGACATTTATGCCTAACGGGTGTTCCGGCCAGAGAAGCGAATCCATCAGGTCGTATACAAAGACCTGCGGCAGGTCTCTGTACATCTTTATCTCTTCAATTATGACGCCTTTCTCCTTGGCGAGCTCTGCCTCCTCTATCAGCGGATAAAGCGCCATATCGGATATGATCTGAACGGCCAGCCGCTGGAACTCCGCGGGTATCTTCACAAAATAACAGGTGAGCTCTTCCGAAGTGGAGGCGTTTAACGCTCCCCCCGCGCCTTCAAGGGACTCTTTTATCCGGCGGCCGGAATAATTACGCGAGCCCTTGAAAACCATATGCTCAAGCAGGTGGGCAATGCCTTTCTGGCCCGCCTCTTCATTCCTTGAGCCCGCGTTTATCCATATGCCGAACGATACGGAGTTCATCTCCGGCATATTATAGGTAATAACTCTTATGCCGTTATCCAGCGTTGTCTTGTTATACATTGATTGACTTTACGAAATCAAGCGCCCGCCTCAGCATATCGGGCCTTTTCAGGTTGGCGCGGATATTATCTATTATCGCGCTGCCTACGATCACGCCGTCGGCTAACGCCTTTACGCGGCTTACATGCTCAGCCGTGGATACGCCGAATCCCACGCATACCGGTAATTTTACATGCCTCTTGATCATCCTGATCCTGCTTTTCAGGTCTGTTTCCAGGCTCTTCCTGGCTCCGGTAACGCCGGTAAGCGACACATAATAAATAAATCCTCTGGAACGCTTCGCTACATATTTGATCCTTTTGATGCCGCTTGTGGGCGAGAGAAAGAAAATGGTATGCACTGCCTGCTTCCTCGCGTGCCTTATCAGACCGGAGGCCTCTTCAGGCGGCAAGTCAGGGACTATTATGCCGTCAACGCCGCTCTGCTTCGCGCGGAGCAGAAATTCCTTTTCTCCCATCGCGAGGACAGGATTTACGTATGTCATCAGGCATATGGGTATCTGTGTCTGCATCCTGATCTTCTTTACCAACGAGAGTATCTTGCTTAAATTGGTCTTTCTTTTTAAAGAATAAAGCGAGGATGCCTGAATTATGGGGCCGTCCGCGAGCGGGTCAGAAAACGGCACTCCCAGCTCGATAATGTCCACGCCGCGCTTCTCAAGCCCCAGCACTAGTTTCTCTGTGGCGTTTAAACTGGGGAAGCCGGCGGTTATAAAGGCAATGAATGCGCTTTTCTTTTGCGATCTGAGTTCCTTAAATTTCCTATCGATTCTATTTGTCATCATTCCCTCTACACACTTACGTGTGTAGTATCATCTGGCTATGCTTAGATTGACATTCCCCACACGTGAGTGTGGGGTATACTCCATAATTATATCAATATCCTTATCACCTCTACCAGAGAGGCAAACTATTACAATGTCATTTTTCTTCAAATACGATTTCATCTTCGTAAGGTAATATATAGCGTGCGCGGATTCAAGCGCGGGAATAATACCTTCTAATTCAGAAAGCATCTTGAACCCTTCCAGCGCCTGCCTGTCCGCGACCGCGACGTATCTGGCCCTGCCTGTTGATTTATAATACGCGTGTTCGGGGCCTGTGCCGGGATAGTCAAGCCCTGCCGCTATGGAGTGGGCGTTCTTTATCTGGCCGTACCTGTCTTGAAGCAGGCTTGATTTGGAACCGTGCAGCACGCCTGTTGTGCCGGCAAGGAGCGAGGCGGAATGCGCCCCGCTGCCGATGCCTTTTCCCGCGCCTTCGACGCCGATGAATTTAACAGACCGGTCGGCAAAGAATTTATAGAACAGGCCCATGGCGTTGCTTCCTCCGCCTACGCAGGCAAGCAGATAATCCGGCAGCCGGCCTTCCTTCCGCATGATCTGCCTCCTTGCCTCAGCGCCAAGCACTGACTGAAAATCCCTGACCATCATCGGATACGGGTGCGGCCCGACAACAGAGCCGATTATATAATGAGTATCCCTGACATTGGTGACCCAATCGCGTATTGCCTCGGAGGTAGCGTCTTTAAGAGTGCGCGAACCGCTCTTCACCCGGCTCACCTCAGCCCCTAATAATTTCATGCGAAAGACATTTAAGCGCTGCCTGGCTATGTCCTCTTCCCCCATATAGACCCTGCATTTCATGCCAAACAGCGCGCACACGGTAGCCGTGGCAACGCCGTGCTGGCCGGCCCCTGTCTCCGCGATTATCCTGCGCTTATTCATTCTCCTGGCCAGGAGTATCTGCCCTAAGGTATTGTTTATCTTGTGGGCGCCGGTGTGCAGCAGGTCTTCGCGCTTAAGGTAGATCTTCGCTCCGGCCTTCCTGCTTAAATTCGCCGCGAAATAAAGCGGTGTCGGCCTGCCCGCGTAGTCACGCAGGTAGTATTTGAGCTCTGAAGCAAAGGCCTTGTCCTTCTTTGCCTTTGCATACGCCTTTTCCAATTCATCAAGAGCGAAGATCAAGGTCTCGGGCACGAACTTTCCGCCGAATGCGCCAAAATGTCCTGTTTTGTCCGGTATCATATTTTTATTATAGATAATAAAATCAGCTATGTCAATTGTCCCTATTCTTATTTATTAAATTTTTCTCCCTTGGGCACGACCTCCTCCTTATTTACAACGAGGCCGCCCTTTTCATCTTCTTCTATTTTATACCACTCCAGATCTTTAGCGGCTATATAATACGCCGTGCCGTCATCTTTATACAGGGCGCCGTTCTTCCTGCAGAGAAATCCCACCTTGCGCTTCTCGATTATGCCCCTTCCCCTTTCGCACTCCGCGGATAAGGCGTATACGCCTTCTTCATCGGACATGATATACACTTTGGCATCGCCAATATATTTTATGGTCCCGGCAGGGTAATCCTCATAGCTGCCGATCTCAAACTCTGTTTGCGCCTCGTCTTGCCCGTATCCTCCTTCGGCAGAGACAAGAACGAGAGCAAGGATCATGAACGCGCGCCTTACCATCCCATTATGTCTTTAACGCCCGCGGAAATATCTTCGGCGCGCATAAGCGCCTCCCCGATAAGCACGGCGTTTATGCCCAGAATTTTAAGAAAGAGGACGTCCTGGTGGGTTTTGATCCCGCTTTCAACGACAATGGTCTTGTCGCGCGGGATAAGATAGATCAGTTTCTCGGTGGTCTTAAAATCAACCTCCAGGGTATTCAGGTCCCTGTTATTAACGCCTATGAGAGGGGCTTTCAGGTTGAGCGCGCGCTTCAGCTCTTTTTCATTATGCACCTCCACAAGGCAGTCAAGCCCCAGCGTTCCGGCAAGAGACGTCATTGATTTGATCGCCTCGTTGGTAAGGGCGCCGGCTATGAGCAGCACCGCGTCCGCGCCGAACGCGCGCGACTCAAAGATCTGATAAGGGTCTATTATGAAATCCTTGCGCAGGATAGGGATATCAACTGTTTCTCTCACCACTCTCAAATCTTCGATACTGCCGGCAAAGAACGACTCTTCAGTCAACACCGATATGGCTGCCGCGCCCGCGTCTTTGTAGATCCCGGCGACTTCCGCGACGCTGATGTCCGGCCTGATCGCCCCGCAGGAAGGAGACGCCTTTTTGATCTCGGCAATAAGATTTATTTTCTTCGGCTTTGAGACCGCCTCCCTGAAACCCAAAGTACCGCCCATAGACGCGATCTTCTCCTTAAGCTGCTCTTCGGGAAAGGACTGCTTGAGCTCCGCGACCTTCTGCTTCTTTCTATCTATGGCCTCTTTCAGGAAATTCTGCTTCATTTCTTCGCCGCCTGTGAACCCCGCCCTTTTGGGTTTCTTACAGATTGTAACGAACCAAAAGGGCGGGGTGAATACGACCTGAGCAGTTCAAGTTTCTTTAATGCCGCTTTTGAATCCAGAGAACGCTCGGCCATTTTTATGCCTTCCTTAATGCCGCGCGCTTTGTCCGCGGCGTATATCGCGCATCCGGCGTTAAGGACGACAATGTCCCTCTTAGCCCCGCGGCCGCCTTCAAGCACATCCATGGCGATCTCGGCATTGACCTCTCTGCTGCCGCCGCAGAGGTCATCTGGTTCTGAACGCTTAATGCCGAAATCCCGCGGGTTTATTTTATATGACCTTACTCTGCCTCCCCTGTATTCGGAAACCAGCGTATCGGAGACAGTGGTCACCTCATCAAGTCCGTCCTTCCCGTGGACAACAAGGGCATGCCTCGCCCCCAGCCTGCCCAAAACACAGGCAAGCGGCTTTGTCCAGCCCGCGTCATAAACGCCTATAAGCTGATGCGTGGCTGAGGCGGGATTGGTAAGGGGGCCCAACAGGTTAAAAATAGTCCTTATGCCTATCTCTTTCCTTACCGGCGCCGCGTATTTCATCGCCGGATGGAGGTTTGGCGCGAAAAGAAAGGCAATACCGAGGCTGTTCAGGCATTCTTCCAGGTCCGCCTCTTTAAGATTTATATCAATACCCAGTTCTTCAAGAAGGTCGGCGCTGCCGCAAGAACTGGATACGGAGCGGTTGCCGTGTTTTGCCACGGTAACGCCCGCCCCTGCCGCCACAAACGCGGCAACGGTGGATATATTAAAAGTGCCTTTCCTGTCGCCGCCTGTGCCGCAGGTATCAAGGACCATGCGTTTCCTTGCCTTGATCTTTCTTACATGCCCGCGCATCACGCTTACCGCGGCGGTGAGCTCGTCAATGGTCTCTCCTTTGGTGCTAAGCGCCGTAAGAAAAGAAGCCATCTGGCCGACAGTGGCCGCGCCGGTCATTATCTCCTCCATGACAGAGCCCATCTCTGACGGCGAAAGGTCGCTGCACTTGATCACTTTTGCTATCGCTTCTTTTATCATAATCCAATAAAGTTCTTTAATAATCTTTTGCCGCTCTTGGTCATAATGGACTCGGGATGAAACTGCACGCCCCATAGAGAGAAATCCTTATGCCTGATCCCCATAATCTCATCCTGCCGTGTCCAGGCGGTTATCTTGAAACATTCAGGCAGCGTCTTCTTCTCCAGAATAAGAGAATGATACCTTGTCGCCTCAAACGGATTGGGCAGCCCTTTAAATAACCCCTTCGCGTCATGATAGATCATTGAGGTCTTGCCGTGCATCAGCCGTTTGGCCTTGATCACTTTCGCCCCGAAAACATAACCTATTGCCTGATGCCCCAGGCAGACACCCAGTATGGGGATCTTGCCGGCAAGTCTCTTGATCACATCTATGGACACGCCGGAGTCCTCAGGCCTGCCCGGGCCCGGAGAAATGACGATCTTTTTGGGGCGCATTCTTGATATCTCGGCGACCGTGATCTTGTCATTCCTGAATACCTTGAGTTTCTCCCCCAATTCTCCGAGGTACTGGACAAGATTATAGGTAAAAGAATCATAATTATCGATCATCAGGATCATTACTGTTTCTCCCTGCTTATCCTCGCGCCGAGCTGCCGCAGCCTACCATCTAATTTATCATATCCTCTGTCCAGATGATAGATCCGGAAAACCGTAGTCCTGCCTTTGGCGACCAGGCCCGCGAGCACCAAAGCGGCGGACGCCCTTAGATCAGACGCCATAACGTCCGCTCCCGATAAATGCCTGCAGCCCTCGACCACCGCCGTATTTCCCTGGCGCTGGATCTTGGCGCCCATACGCATAAGTTCGGCAATATGCATGAACCTGTCCGGGAAGACCTTGTCGGTTATCACGCTTATGCCCCTGGTCACGCATGCTAACGCAACCATCTGCGCCTGCATATCGGTAGGAAAGCCGGGATAAGGATATGTAGTTATGTTCATGGGCCGCAGATTAACCGCTCCCTTGACTCTCATGCCGTCGCCGCCCATGTCTATCCTCGCGCCGGAACTCCTTAGCCCGTCGATCAAGGCGCCCTGATGTTCGGCGACCCCGTTCCTTAACAGGATATTGCCTTTTGTTATCAATGCCGCCGCGATGAACGTGCCCGCCTCTATCCTGTCCGGTATAACGCTATGCTCTGCTCCGCCGAGCTCATCCACGCCCTCTATCTCTATAATGGGCGTGCCGTGGCCATTGATCCTGGCGCCCATTTTTATCAGGAAACCTGCCAGATCGGCGATCTCCGGCTCGCAGGCAGCGGACTCTATCACGGTCTTGCCGCGGGCGAGCACGGCCGCCATCATTACGTTCGCCGTTGCCAGCACGGATGAACCGAAAATCCCGCCCAGATAAATATGCGCGCCTTTGAGCTTCTTCGCGGAAGCGATAACATATCCGCCTTCTATATCCACCTTGGCGCCAAGCGCCTTTATGCCCTTAAGATGCAGGTCTACCGGGCGCGAGCCGATAACGCATCCGCCGGGCAAAGATACCTTGCACCTGCCCAGGCGCGCCAGCAGCGGCCCCAGAACGCAGAAAGACCCGCGCATCGTAGAAACAAGTTTATAGTCGGCTGTGTCGCTCCTCACGCCTTTTGAGGAAACCTGGATCTTACCGTCTGAGAATTCGCAGGACTTACCCAGCGCCCTGAGCAGCTTGACTATCGTAAAGGTATCACTAAGATGCGGAACGTTGAGTATGGTACAGGTATCATCCGTAAGCAGCGTCGCGGCAAGGATCGGCAGCACCGAATTCTTTGCCCCGCTCACCGTGACTTCTCCCTTTAAAGGGACGCCGCCTTCTATAACTAATTTATCCATATTATTTTCTTCCGGCAACGACTACTCTCTCAATGCCGCTATAATCTTTTATTACCTGTATTTTATCAAATAAACGCGTATTTCTTAAGATATTTTTGACATCGCCTGACTGTCCGTATCCTATCTCTATGATCAAAAACCCCTTCTCTTTAAGATAACGCCCTGTCCCGGATGCTATCCTTCTATAAAAATCCAGCCCGTCAGATCCTCCGTTCAAAGCGGCAGGCGGCTCCTCTTTGACTTCGGGCACCAGGCCCGGCATATCGCTAACGGCGATGTAGGGCGGATTGGAGACGATCATATCATACAAACCTTCAACCGGAAAAATATCGGCATTAATAAATCTTATCCTGCCGGATACGCCGTGGCTCGCGGCGTTTTTCCGCGCCACTGTCAGCGCGGCCGCTGATATATCTGTAGCGTCAATAGATACCCGCTGCAAACTCTTCGCCATGCCGACAGCGATACAGCCGCAACCCGTACCTATATCCAGAATATTGAACAATGAATTACCGCGGCTGATATCTATAGCCGCCTCCACCAGTATCTCTGTTTCCGGCCGTGGAATAAGCACCGCGCCGTTTACCTCAAAATTTAAGCCAAAAAACTCTGCCTCGCCAAGTATATACTGAAGGGGCTTGCCCTCCCGCCTCTGACGCATTATATCCGCGATAAGGGCTGCCTGCCTTTCATCTATTTTATAATCACCCAGATAAAGCCGCGCCCTGTCCAGGTCAAGCGCCGAACTTAATATAAGTTCTGTTTCCGTCACTGTTTCTCCTTCAATTCCTTTTCCGCTTTATACAGCGCCTCGATCATCTCGTCAAGGTTACCGTCCATCACGCCCTCAAACTGGTGGGTGGTGAAATTGATCCTGTGGTCGGTCACGCGCCTGTCGGGAAAATTATATGTGCGTATCTTCTCGCTCCTGTCGCCCGTGCCCACCTGCATCTTGCGTTCCCGGGAAAGCCGCGACTGCTGCTCCTGCTGCGCCTTGTCCAGAAGGCGCGCCCTTAAGACCCTCATCGCCTTGTTTTTATTCTTAAGCTGCGAACGCTCATCCTGGCAGGTGACCACCAGGCCGCTGGGCAGGTGCGTGATCCGGACAGCGGAATCCGCCGTGTTGACGCTTTGGCCGCCATGGCCTGAGGCGCGGAACACATCTATTTTCAGATCCTTCTGGTCAATTTTAAATTCCCGTTCTTCTGGCTCCACTATCACCGCGACGGTCGCGGCTGAGGTGTGTATCCTGCCGGAGGCCTCGGTAGTGGGAACGCGCTGGACCCTGTGCACGCCGCTTTCAAACTTGAATTTACTGAAGGCCTCCCTGCCCTTAACGGCAAAGACAACCTCTTTAAACCCGCCTAACTCCGTCGGGCTGCTGGACATACTTTCCACGGCAAGGCCGCATTTGGCGGCGAATTTAGTATACATACGGTATAGGTCGGCGGCAAAAAGCGATGCCTCCTGGCCGCCCGTGCCTGCCCTGACTTCCACTATTATATCCCTTTCGCAGCCGGACTCCTTGATAGTCAACAATTCTTCGATCCTGCCTTCGATCTCTTTCTGTTTCTGTTCCAGGGCAGAGCGCTCCTGCCTTACCATCTCTACGAACTCCCCGTCGTGCTTTTCATACAGCACATGGCTTAAGCCCTCTATCTCTTCCTGTATCTTCTTGTAATTTTTCCAGGAAGACACGGCAAGAGAGATATCCGAGAGTTCCTTGGCGTAGCCGTTGTATGTATCTCTATCGGCTAACACCTCGGGCCGCGCGAGCTGTCCTTCAAGTTCGCTGTATCTGGCCTCCAACTGCTCTAACTTCTTGATGGTCTGCGGCTTCATAAACTACCGGTTACTCGGCCTTGCCCTTCCTGTATTTCTTCATAAACTTGTCCACGCGGCCCGCCGAATCCAGCAATTTCTGCTTACCCGTAAAAAAGGGATGGCAGCTGGAGCATATTTCCACTTTGATGTTCTGTTTGGTGGAACGCGTGTGTATCACCGCGCCGCAGGCGCAGGCAACGGTGGTCTCCTTATAATCGGGGTGTATGCCTTTCTTCATGTCTTCTTCTCTCCTCTCATTGGTTCATATTGTTCAGAAACTCGGAATTATCCTTGGTCTTTGAAAGTTTCTCTATCAAAAGCTCCATCGCCTCAACGGAATTAAGGTCATTAAGCACCTTGCGCAATACCCACACGCGGTTAAGCACCTCCGGCTTAAGCAGCAGTTCTTCATGCCTGGTATTGGAGCGCTTCACGTCGATGGCGGGATATATTCTCCTCTGAAACAGGTTCCTGTCAAGTTGAATCTCCATATTGCCCGTGCCTTTGAACTCCTCAAATATGACCTCATCCATCCTGCTGCCGGTATCAACAAGGGCGGTAGCCATTATCGTTAAGCTCCCGCCTTCATCAATGGCGCGCGCGGCGCCGAAAAACCTCTTTGGCTTCTGCAGGGCATTGGAATCAACGCCGCCGGAAAGCACCTTTCCGCTGTGCGGCACTACCGCGTTGTACGCCCGGGCAAGCCGGGTTATGCTGTCCAGCAGTATCACGACATCTTTGTGGTGCTCAACCAGGCGCTTGGCCTTTTCCAGCACCATCTCAGCTACCTGTACGTGCCTTTCAGGCGGCTCGTCAAATGTGGAAGATATGACCTCCCCCTTGACGTGGCGCTGCATATCCGTGACCTCCTCGGGCCGTTCATCAATAAGAAGCACTATGAGAATGGTATCCGGGTGGTTCTGGGTTATGGCGTTGGCGATCTTCTGCAGGAGCACGGTCTTTCCGCTGTAGGGCTGGGCTACTATCAGCCCGCGCTGGCCCTTGCCTATCGGCGTAAGCAGGTCCATCAGCCGCGTTGATATCTCCTGCGGCCCGGTTTCCAGATTGAATTTGTCGTGCGGATAAACAGGAGTAAGATTATCAAACAAAACCTTGTCCTTGGCGGATTCAGGGCTCTCAAAATTTACCGCCTCAACCTTAAGCAGGGCGAAATATTTCTCTCCCTCCTTGGGAGGCCTGATCTGGCCGCTGACCGTATCCCCCGTCTTCAGGTCAAACTTCCTTATCTGAGAAGGAGAAACGTATATATCGTCCGGACAGGGCAGGTAATTATAATTGGGCGAACGCAGGAACCCAAACCCCTCGGAAAGGATATCAAGCACGCCCTCGCCGAACATCAGCCCTTCCTTTTCCGCCTGCGCCTGCAATATCTTGAATATCAGGTCCTGCTTTTTCAGCCCGCTGACCCCGTTCACGTTGAAATCCTTAGCCGTCCTGGTCAATTCGGAGATCTTGAGCTGTTTTAAATTCTCAATATCAACCTTATCGTTCTTCTGCGCCTTTTCTACCTTTTCAACCTTTTCTGTTTTTTCCACCTGTTATTCCTCCTGTTAACCGGTTAAATACTGCCCGCGCCTGTTTCTCGGTATTGTCAAGCCCTGTATTGTTATTTATTATAAAATCTGCCAGACGCCTCTTTTTGCTGAACGGCATCTGCGAATTGATAATCTTCAGCGCCTCTCCTCTTTTTATGCCGCGCCTCCTGGCGCGCCTGAACTGCTCCTGCCTGCCGCAGGCAACCAGCACAACAGCGTCAACTGACCTGTGCATCCCCGACTCTATAAGCAGAGGAACATCCCATACCACTACCTCTGAACGGCATCTCCCGGCATACTCCTTCATCGCCTTCTTTACATAGGGATGGATGGCTGATGACAACTTCATAAGCAGCGCCTTATCATTAAACACGAGCTGCCTCACTTTTTTTCTGTCTATCCTGCCTCGGGACACTATGCCGTCTCCCAGCAGTTTAATGATCCTCTGTTTGATCCGCGGCTGGTTAAGGGCCATGTGGGCGAACTCATCCGCGTCCAGGACCTTCGCGCCGAATCTGGAAAATAGTGCTGACACGGTTGTCTTTCCAGCGCAAAACCCGCCTGTCAGGCCTATTATTAACTTTTTTTTACCCATTTACTGCCCGCTGGTATAACTTGATATATTCCGCCGCTGATCTCTCCCAGGAAAAATCGCAAAGCATACCCTTCCTTACAAGGGTAAGCCAGGGATCTTTATCTTTATGCGCCGAACAAGCCCGCAGCATCGCTTTTAAAAGCGCCTCCTTGCTGTAATCAACAAACACAAAACCGTTTTCCGGCGTTACGGTATCGGCAAGCCCGCCTGTCTTGAATACGAGCGGCATTGTCCCGTATTTAAGCGCTATCATCTGGCTGAGGCCGCAGGGCTCGTACATTGACGGCATAAGGAATATGTCTGAACCGGCGTAGATCTTATGAGCCAGGGACTCATCAAATTTGAAATGAACGGAGATCTTTCCTTTATATTTACGCGCCAGCTTCCTTAACTCCCCGTGGTATTTCGCTTCTCCCTGGCCCAATATTACTATGCCCGCGTCCCATTTGCCGGCCTCGTCAAGGGCCGGTATGAGTATATCCATCCCTTTCTGGCCTGTCAGGCGCGAGACCATTCCCAAAAGCGGCGCGTCCGCGCCCGTCTTCAAAGAACATATTTTAATAAGATGCCTCTTGTTCTCGTATTTGTTTTCCAGGTCCCGGCGCGAATATTTCTTTACGATCAGGGCATCCGCTGCCGGATCCCAGATACCGTAATCAATACCGTTAAGCACGCCGAAAAGCGACTCCTTCCTTTTGTTCAGAACACCCTCAAGCCCGAACCCTAAGTCCTTAGTCAATATCTCCCGGGCGTAGGTAGGGCTTACGGTATTGATCACATCGGAAAGCATTATACCGTCCTTCAGAAGATTTAGATCGCCGAATATCCCCTGGAATCCAAGGTTATGTATGGTAAAGACGGTTCTTATGCCTTTGTAAAAGGTGTCGTTTTTATATTCACTCTGCAGGTAAATAATTATCGGGGCGGACTGCCAGTCGTTGCAATGGACCACGTCCGGCCTGAAATCAAGCTCTTTCATCAGCTCAATTGACCTGCGGCAGAAAAAAGAGAACCGCTCCAGATTATCCTCGTAATCTCCCTGCCTTGTCCCGTATAAACCCTGCCTGCCGAACAACTCCTTGTTGTCTATAAGATAGACGCCCACATCCTGAGCAAGGCGGCCCCTGTACAGACCGTCTTTAACCTTTGTCAGGCCAAATTTCCTGATATCGGTCTGCCTGTACCTGGGCGTTACCACCTCCACCTGCTGGCCCAGGCGCGCAAGCGCCAGCGGCAGCGAATGAGAAACATCGGCAAGGCCGCCGGTCTTGGCATAGGGGAACACCTCGCTTGAGCAAAATAATATTTTCATCTTAAATAATTTAAACCCTGAACACTAAACTGGTTCTAAATCCAGCCAGTTCTTGCCGCATTTCAGATCGACCCTGACCGGGACAGAGAGCCGGACAACTCCCTCCATCTCTTTCTTCACCAATTCAAAAAACAGATCCTTCTCTCTGTCAACGACCTCAAAAACAAGTTCATCGTGCACCTGCAAGAGCATCTTTGACATCAGGCCTTTCGCGAAGATGATACGCTGGATGTTGACCATCGCCAACTTTATCATATCGGCGCAGGAGCCCTGCACCGGCGCGTTTATCGCCTGTCTTTCCGAAAACATCCTCAGCGCCTGGTTCTTTGAATTTATTTCCGGTATGTACCTGCGCCTGCCCAGGATAGTAGATACAAACCCGTCCTTCCTTGCCTGGGCTACGCAGGAATCAATGAAATCCTTGACTCCGGAATAACGCTGGAAATAGGAATGTATGAATATCTCCGCCTCTTCATTACCCACCCCGAGGTCCTTTGCCAGGCCAAAGCTTGACATGCCGTAGATGATACCGAAATTCACGCGTTTTGCCGCCTCGCGCATCCGGGGGGCGACATCATTTTCATCCACCGCGTAAAGCAGCGACGCTGTCCTGCTGTGTATATCGCGGTTGTCTCTGAACGCCTCTGTCATCGCCTTATCCGCGGAAAGATGCGCCAGTATGCGCAGTTCGATCTGGGAATAGTCCGCCGAGAGTATAACGCCGTTTTTATCCGGAGGTATGAACGCGCGCCTGATCTTACGGCCCTCTTCCGTCTTTATGGGTATGTTCTGCAGGTTCGGGCTGCTGGATGAAAGACGGCCTGTTTCAGTGACCGCCTGATTAAAAG
The DNA here is from genome assembly GCA_028707125.1 of Candidatus Omnitrophota bacterium. NCBI lineage: Bacteria > Pseudomonadati > Candidatus Omnitrophota > Candidatus Omnitrophota bacterium. Next base: position 810,287 of record JAQTUX010000001.1, on the reverse strand, counting down.
AGGTATGCACCCTGCCGCTTTCCTTATTCACCAGCGCCGGAAGGACATCTATGTAAGTCGACTTGAGTTTAGAAAGCTGCCTGTATTCAAGAAGGACCCTGGGCAAAGGGTGCTCATCCTCAAGCTGCCTTAGAACATTTTCATCAGTAGAATATCCGGTCTTCGTTTTCTTCACCGGCTTGAGTTTCAAGACGGAAAACAGCACCTGAGACAGCTGCTTGGGAGAATTTATATTAAATTCAGAGCCGGCCAGAGAATAGATCTTTTTGATCAGTCCTTCCAATCTTCTGCCGACCTCTCCCGACAGGTCATTCAGGAACTTCACATCCAGCGCGATGCCGGTTGTTTCCATCAAGGCAAGTACCTCCACAAGGGGCATCTCTACATCATAAAAGAGCCGGGCCAATTGCCGCTCCTCAATAAGCGCGGAGAGTTTATCCTTAAGGCGGCATGAGACATTCAGTTCATCCTGCCTGCCCGGCTTTGCCCCCGTATGCATCTTAAGATAATCCCAGGCAATGGCGGGCAATGAGTAGTCGGCTTTGGCGCTGTCTAAAAGGTGCGCGGCAATAAGCGCGTCCCACAATTTCCCTTTGACCTCAATGCCGTTGTTTTTAAGGCAGATCAACTGCGCCTTCAGATCATACCCTACTTTAATCACTGACTCATCGGCAAGGATCTTCCGGGCGTTGGCGCCTATATCCTTTAACCTGAATATCTTTCCGTTGATAGACAAAAACAGGGCGGCGATCCTGCCGAACCTGATGTCTTCCTCGTCCGCGTCCAGAGCCAGGCCCGTTTCTTTTAAACCGGATAAATATTTTTTAAGGCCGCCGTCATCTATATCATCGGCCGCTGCCGCTGTATCCGTATCCGGCCGCATAGGGGGCAGGCCTTTAAGCATGCTTTTGAATTCAAGCCGCCTGAATATTTCATAGAGCTTATCGTAATCCGGCTCGCCTACCTTCAGATCATCCAATTCAAGCTCAAGCGGCACGTCATCCTTGAGCAATATAAGCTCCCTGTTGCGCCTGATCAGATCCTTGTTTTCCTCTACGGCCTTTCTTATTTTTTCAGATCTTATCCGGCTTGAGCGCGAGATCAGGTCCTCCGCACTGCCGAATTCGCGGATAAGTTCGGATGCCGTCTTATCGCCTATGCCGCGGACCCCCGGGATATTGTCCGCGGCGTCTCCCGTTAAAGCGATCACGTCAACTATCCGCTCAGGGCTGACTCCGTATTTATCCCGCGTCTGTTTTTCATCATAAACAACCTTGGCGTCCTTCTGGGGCGAGAACACGCTTACGTGCTTGTCTACCAACTGCAGGATATCCTTGTCCATGCTCACAACCGTGACCTCTATCCCCTTATCTTGCGCCTTTTTCGCGAGGGTGGCGATCACATCGTCGGCCTCATATCCGGCCTTCTCCGCCGCTGCCACGCTATAAGCCAAAAGCAGCTCCTTTATCACCGGTATCTGAAGCGACAACCCGTCCGGCGCGGGCGGCCTCTGTATTTTGTAGTCCTCAAATTTTCTCTGACGGAATGTATCCCTCGAGACATCAAAACAAACACACAGATACTCAGGCGCCTCTTCCTTCAGGATCTTTCTCAGCACGTTCAAGAATCCGTAGATGGCGTTGGTGGGAAAGCCCGAAGTCGTGGAAAGGCCGCGCAGGGCATAGAAGCTGCGGTAGCAAAAGGCCATCGCGTCTATCAGGTATAGTCGTTCCTTGGGCATCTATCGTATAACGGCTCTCATCGGGAATTAGCGCGAAAATTGCTTCTCGGGATTATGCATTATAATATTGCCGGCGGAATGGAAAAAGAACTTGCGGATGACTAGCGAATAAGGATCCTCTTCTGGATCTTGTCTATGAGTTCATTGACCTGCTTGTTGGTGTTGTCGTACTGCTTGGCTGCCAGCGCGTCGTTGAGCGCGTCCAGATACTGCTCTCTCTGGTACTCGTCTCTTGCCTTGGACAGGAGCGCCTTTGCCTTCTCCTTGACGTTCTCGCTCTCAAGCGTCTTCTGCTGCCTTACCTGGTCCAGAAGGCTGATGGTCTCATGCTCCGACTCCCTCGCCATCATCTCAGTGCCTATATCTTCGTCTATCAGCCCGATATCAAGCAGCCGCGCCTTTGCCTTTTTTGTCCAGGCGTCGTTGGGGTCGCCTAACCTGGCCCTCTGCCGCCAGTATTTAGCGGACATATTAATATCCCCTTTTTTCTCATACAGGCAGGCAAGATTAGTATAAGGGCTCAAATAATCCGGCTTTATCGTGATCGCCTTCCGGTAATAATTCTCTGCCTGGCCGACGTCCCCCTTTGCTTCATAGATAATGCCTATGTCATTGTAAACCAGGTAGAATTTCGGGTTCAGTTCAAGCGCCTTCTGATAGTAACTCAACGCCAGGTCATAATTTTCCAATTTCTGGGCATCAAGGCCAAGCAGGCGGTATTCCTGCGCCTGGTCCGCGGAATAATCCTGGCTTACCGCGAAGACACTCTCACCATAACATAAAGCAAATATTGAAATTATAAATATCAGGAAGGCCTGTTTGGCATGCCTACTAATCATTGTCAATATAATAATATATTTTCAAAAAAGGTCAAGAAGAATTTTACATCAATGGGGGCATTGAGAGGGCCGGATGTTTGACCTTCTCCAGATGCGCCAGCAGCTCTTCAGAAGACGTGGCGGTGGTTTCATCGGCTATCTTTTCTATCAGATCCGGCTCGCCTGATTCTTCGGCGCGCTGTTTCAGCTTATCCATCAGCGCCTCTTTCAATTCCCTGGGCATCCATACTATCCTTTTCAAACCGCCGTCCGCGGAAATAAATTTTTTGCTCACCAGATACAAACGGCCCACACCCATAAATCCGGGGGTCTGCTGTCCGCCGCCGACCGAGCCGGCCAACGTGGAGAATCCCATTCCCACGGGCGTCATTCCCGCGTATTCGCGGTTAACAACCATAAACCCGTTTGCCTCAGGCACGATCGCGACTATACATTCAAAACAACCGCAAGAGGTTTCGGGATAAGTCATGATAGAGTAGCCGTGAAAGCGTTCCAGCGTCTTGTTGGAACTCTGATAAACGAAATCGTTGACCCCTTTCCATTCGCCTTTTTCCTTATCTATCGGCTCTCCCTTTTTTACCGGCTGGTTGCCGCCGTGAGGGTTCAATTCATGCGCTGCCTGCGCGTCCAGCCAGGAATACGCTCCGCACAAACCCAGCCGCTCCGGCTTAATGATACAAAGATGGTTAGGGGCAAAGGACTGACAGAGCGTGCAGGAATAGAATGTCTCCACCGACTCATCGGTCATGCCTGCCATCCGCTCATCGCGTTCGCCATAGGCCTTCTCTGCCTCGGGCAAAAGCCGCCGCACATCCTTTTCATTTGTATATATGGCGACCCTTACCTTGTCTACTATGCTGCCGAAGATATCGTGTATGCGGGCATGAAGGATAACCCCGAAATGCCGTATATTGAACCCCTTGGCATGCGCCTCCTTGCTTATCCTTAGCCAGCACATATTCCTCTGGCCCATATGGAAAATGCCCATTGCCTCATTCAGAAAACTATGTATCTGCCTTTCTATGATCGGCTCAAAATCGCACTTCATCTTGCGGCCGGCGACCTCGACCCGGATACCCAGCGGGTAGGCGCCCCCTTCCTGCATATCTTTTATTTCAGGGCCGACTACTTCGATCTTTCCGTCTTCTACTTGGTCCACGGGCCGGCTGGTAACGAATTCAAAGGCGGTAGAGAATTTCCCTCCGAACTGCACATACATCTGCTCGCGGCGGACCCTCTCGCCTTCAAATGCCGCGCTGTAAGGCACGGGTATGGGTATCTTTTTGACTTTGATCTTTATCTCTTTGGCAAGAAAGGCGGCCGGGATGATCTGAGAATGATCCCGCACGCTCAACAGCGCCTCGTGCAGCGTAAACGGGGTCTGCTTGATCTCGGGTACCTTCTGGTCGGTGATCACAGGCAGCCCCAGGCGTATGGCGGCGCAGGCAGCGGCTACCTTAATGTCGTCGAGCCCCCCTAAGGCCACAATGAACGCCGGCACGCGCTCTTTGCAATATTTAATGTTCTTCTCCAACTCGCCTTTTTTATTGCCGCCGAACGACAGTGACGCGCGGATGGCGAAATTCGCGGCGTGTATGACGGAAGTCGTCTCAAGCCCTAACGGCACGATGTAATAATCCAGCCCCACCTGAACGCCTTCCTCAATGATCTGGTCCCGGAAATTTTTCCCGTCGGCGCTGCCGGCCAGAAGTGAAAGGATGTTTTTCTCCTGAAGTTCGCGTATGATACTTACCGCCGTCTTATTATCCGGCGCCGCCCCCACGATCACCGCCACGCCGCCTATTCTTCCGTCAACCAACTGTATGCCTAAACTGCGCAGGACAGAATCAGGGATAAAACCCTGCCAGCCATCCTTCGGTAACTCTCCTGTAGCGTACCTCAACGCCTCTATAAGTTCAGCTGCCAGCGCGGTGGCAACCCCTGAATCCATCGCGTCGCTTAGAAGCGAATCCCAGTTATCTTCCTCAGGCACATTCTTAAGCAGCGTTTTGGCAACGCCGATGATCGCCTTCGCGTCTTTAAGCGTCTTGACTTCATTGCCCAAAGTAGCGTATATCAACGGCAGGTAAAAGGCCGTGCCGGGAAAACCGATATTAAAACCCTCGCCCTTATTTTTTATCAGGTCATCGATCAGGCCTTCAGCCAAACCTACCGCCTTACGCGCGCCATTCACAGCCAGCTCACCCACTACCTTTAACATCGCTCTCTCCTCCAATATTAACTTACTTATATTTACTTATATAAAGTTATTGTTACTTAATCTTACTTATATTATATCTTCCCTGCCACAAAACCTGCCAACACTGCTACATCCTCAGCAACAAAAACCTGTCTGATGTTTTCATCAAAAAGTATATTTGCCTCGGCGGGAAGCTCCTCATCCGCGCCCGACACAGTTATCATGACAGGTACCCCGTCAAACACTTCAATCTCAATGCCGCAGTCGCCGAACGATGCCTTCTTTCCATTCAATCTCTCAAGGTTGTTCAACAGCGCCTGTGGATCGCCGCCATACTTACGGATTATCAGATCGATCGCGCGCTTGCGAAAGGCGGGATAGTAGAACTCGCCCCCTTCGATCTCGCGAAAGGATATCCACTTGCCCTTTACTCCAGGAAGCCCTTCGATATGTATGATAAGGTAATGTAACAAAAGCACTGCAAGAAAATCTTTGGCGGGCTTGTTATTTATTATAGACGTGATTTCGCGCCTTGTCAAATCAACTGAGTAATTTTCAGAAAGAAACCTGACAGAATACCGCTTCTCTGTTGCAAGGCCGCTTAATCTATCGTATGCCTTCTCCAGCGCCGCCGTGTAACTCATTGAATTTACTCTAAGGGCTCGGGGCCCTGTCGTCGTTTTGCTTGTTATAAAATATGATTATACCTATAAAGGCGGCTGTAACAGAAAGCAGTTCCAATAGCTCTTTAAAAAATTCATCGGAACCAAACAATCCTATGTCCTGCCATGTCTCTATCGCGATTATCAAACTAAATGTAATAACCAGGGAAACGATCTCTTTTTGCGCCCAAGACCATTTAAAGAGCAAGTACTTCCGAGGGTTTGTTTTGAACAGCTCAATAATGTTTGGAAAATACTTTGGCGTATTTTCAAAATATGCCTTGTATTCGGTATCAGAGCGCTTACGTAACACTCTTTCTTCCTTATTGATCTGGGGGATATAGATCAATAAAAATACGGCAAAAAGTAATAAAAACACCCACCATTTAAAAAGCAGCAAGATAACCCCCGTAATAACCAAAAATGTCCCGGCGTACATAGGATGCCTTACCAGACCATACGGCCCATCTGTAACGATCTTATGGCCGCCTGATGATCTCTCCGCTTTATAACCCCTTGCCGCGATACGAAGCAGGAATCCGAACAACACTATGGCTATCCCCAATACATCGCATAATTCATCCAGGGCTTCCCTCTCCCAATCAGGCATAAGGAATTTAAGTAAAAAAAGAGATGAAATTAAGGCTAAAAATAATAAAAAGCCCTGAAGTCCTATGCGTTTTTTCATATGATATCAAAAATAATCTTAAACGAGGGGTGATACGGCGGCTTCGAGTTATCCACAACCGTAGGGGAGGTTTAAACCTCCCCTACCTGCTCTAACTGATATCCTGGATCTCTTCCGTCACCTTGCCAAAAGAAGCATCAATCAACAGTCTGTTTATAAACGGTATGGCTGCCCCTATAAAGATAACCAGTATATAAGCAATGAAAATGATTATAATTATATTTCTTAATTTTGTTCCTAATGCGAATAACGTCTCGCCTAACCGTGGCCGCAGCGTATAGGAAAGGTTAACCCGCCTATATCTCTTCAATACCTGTTTTGTTGGTTCTCTATTATTATCCGGTTCCATAACAAATGGCTCGGGGTCTAAATCTGATTAGGCAGCGGGTCCTGCCGCCGAGCCACCCTATCCGTGCTCATTTTCCATAACAGACGGGAGGACTGCGCGCGGATAGGGGACCTGTCTCGGCGTCACCCGCTGACAACGCCTCCCCTCGCCCGCAATGCAACTACCCACTTTCCTATTCAGATCTGGATCTGAAACAGTTCCTACCCCTGCCACGCTTAAAAACCGTCCCTCCATATAAAGTCGCGGCACTATTACTTCCCTTAATCCTATCTCAAGATTCAATAATATTTGATTCTGAGGATGGCGGCGATGATTGTTTGGAAGAAACCTGCTCAGCAGAAATTTGTTTCTCAGATAAAAGATCCAATCCAAGCACGTCTGATAACATTGCATTTATTTTAGCCATTATACCTGAACCTAACTTTCCGAGCCTCCGAATAGCGAGCGCTTTAGATAATATTACTATCTTATCGGTTTTTATCCAAGATGCTTTCTTCAAACCGCTTAAAGTAAAATCAGGATCAATTACATCAAAAAATAAATCAGTATCCTGAGGATTATTGTTATTTGATGATATAAGCATAAAAATGGCATCTCTACCTTTTTGGGTATAACTATTGGAAGAGATAACTAAAGCCGGACGAACCTTACTAGAAGATAAGTCGGAAAAAGGAAATTTTATTAAAACTATATCTCCTCTTCTCATTATCGATATCATCCTAAGGGACTTCCATCACTTTCTTTATAAATATCTTCTCCTTCATCATTTAAAAAAGAAAATACTCCGATTTTCTCTGGTAAAGATAATATTTCTTCATCGCTTAGCTCTTCTTCTCCATTTATAACTATTGTAGGGCAAAATTCAATAGTAAATTCAAAATAAACATTAGCGGGTGCCTCCTTAACACAAGTAAAACCTTTACCTGCCCAATCCTGAAAACGCAACCTTTCATCGTTTACCGTGATAGGCATTATTCCTCCCTTTGAACATCTGTTTTTCTCTGCGAAACAGTAAACTTCCTAGAAATTACTAACTCCTCATTACAGTAAAAATCAAATCTATAATTTCCGAATGCTACAAGAGGCAAACCACATAACTCAAAGTTGAAGTCAATAATCTGATGGGGACTTTGAAAGAGAATAGGCCCTGCAAGCTCAGCAACTGTTTTATCTTTATCAACGTATAAACACTTCAATTTACCAGCATATTCACCATTTCCTTCAGTCAAAGATATAAAAACATTGAGGCGTGGATGAATACAAGGAACTTTTGTCGCATTAATATTACTAAATATGCCCACAAGAGACTTTTTCCCTGTTTTTCTATCATCTATTACCATATCACAAAGTACCATTGCTAAAGGTATAGGATTCGGTTTATTTTTCATATATTCCCCTTCTCTTTTAAAGTGAAGATATTATATCATCAAGTAATGAATTGTTCAATTTATTTAGATCCACTTGATGCTTTGCCACAACCACGTTTGCTAAGCACACTACTAATAGAGTCGCCACCTTCACCAGAGTTATAGCCTTAAACCTATCTATTATCCTATTAGAAGCTCTTTTGCGGATGTATTGGCTGGGTTTCGAGGGACGTTGAGGATGCCGAGCGGGCACGGTTCGCCCGCTAAAGACAGTCGGCGAGAGCGAGGCATCCGAGCCGAGCGAAGGTGCGCCACGCTGGGGCGCACTGAGCGTTCCCGAGAAACACAGACAAGACAGACGCAAACATTGCCTAACCTATATCTTCCAAAATCGCGGAGGCGGCGAGTTCGCCCTCCGCAAAGGCGTCCTGCCAGGTCTTTATGACCCCGTTCTTTGAGGTAAGATTGCCGACGGCGAAAATATCGGGGATATTCGTGCGCTGCTTCTCATTGACCACAACCGCCGAATCAAAGAACTCAATATCGGTATCGCGGAACATCTGCTCATCCGGCTCTTGCCTGCCGAAGAATACAACCATCGACGCCGCGAGCACCTTGCCCGAGCCAAGCTTTATTGCCCTGACTTCGCCTTCACCGATAAACTCCACGATCGGCTGGTCGCTGATCACCGCCAGCTTCTCATCGTGGGAAAACGCGCCGTCTTTGGAGAAAAGCACGGTGTCGATCTCCCTGTTGATCAGCTCGCGGGCAAAGTCAGAGGCAGGCCGGCTTTCGCCAATTACCACGGCGTGCTTGACCAGCGCGGCCAGACCGTTTATCTCGTTCAAATCCGACAAGGTATCAAACGGCGAGATACCTCTCTTGCCCGCTCCGGGTATATCCGGCAGGATCGTATTCCTGCCGCAGGCAAACACAAGATGATCGTAATTCAGCTTATCCCCGTCCTTAATATCCACCCTCTTTTTCTTTGTGTTTATCTGGCTGATCCGCGCGTCAGGAAAGAACTGAATATTGTTCTGCTTATAATAACTCCTGTCGCAGAAAAAGATATCCTTCTGGTTTACGCGGTTGAAGAACAGGTCCAAAAGAAGCCCTTTTTTATAAGCGGGGTGGTCTTCGGGAGAGATAACGGTAAGGGACAGATCCCTGCCGCTTTTCTTTAACTTATCCATGCAGCCGAACGCGCCTGCTGTATTGCCGACAATAACTATATTATTCATAATCCGCTCGCGTCTAACACCCTCAACACCACATCATCCCAGCCAAGCGGCATCAGATGAATGCCGTCGCACATCGGCCTTAATTCCCGGATCAGCCGCGCCGCGATCTCAACTGACCTTTCTATCTTCGCCTCTTTGCTGGACGCGGACTCCATCTCTTTTATCAGATCTTCCGGCACAAATACGCCTGAAACATTCTTATTCATAAACTGCGCCATTTTAGCGGACTTAAGCAGGACAATGCCCGCAAGCACCTTTGTCTTAAGATGGCTTGTCTTCTTACGGAAGGCCTCAAATGATCTTATGTCATAGACTGCCTGCGTCTGGAAGAACTCAGCGCCTGCCTCGATCTTTTTTTCCATCTTGATGATCTGCGGCTCAAGCGGCGAAGAGCCGGGGTTGACTACGGCCCCCAGGCAGAAGTCAGGCGCCCTGCCTGACAACGCGTTCCCCGCCATATCGCGGCCGCTCATCAAGGTCTTTGCCGCCTCAAGCAGCTGCACGGAATCAAGGTCAAATACCGGTTTTGCCTGTGGATGATCGCCCGACGCGGGATGATCACCTGTCAGGACCAGGACGTTCTCTATATCCAGTGCAGCCGCGGAAAGCAGGTCGGACTGAAGCGCTAAACGGTTTCTGTCGCGGCAGGTGACTTGCAATACGGGTTCAATGCCTTTTTGTTTTAGAAGGAAACAGACCACCAGGGAACCAAGGCGCATAACCGAGCTCTGCAGATCAGTCACGTTGACGGCGTCAACGCGCTTGCTGATAAGCTCTGCGCCGCGCAGTATCTCGCCTGTTTCTATACCCTTGGGAGGGCCGACTTCTGAAGTAAGGATGAATTTTCCGGAGTTTAGTTTATCGCGAAAACTCACTTAATCGGCTCCTGCTGCATAAACGCGTTGACTACATTTCTCATCAGCATAGTTACGGTGAGCGGCCCGACCCCTCCGGGAACAGGCGTAATGAATGAAGCGCGCCTTGATGCCTGCTCAAATTCAACATCGCCCACGATCTTGCCGTCTACCCTGTTAATGCCGACGTCGATCACTATGGCGCCGTCTTTGATCCAATCACCCTTTATCACGGCTGCCTTGCCTACGGCTGCCACAAGAACCTCCGCCCGCTTTACGTGTTCCGCCAGCCTTCCCTTATCGCTTGTGGCGATGTGGCAGACGGTAGTCGTGGCGAACTCATTCAAAAGAAGCAGGGCAGCCGGCTTACCCACGATCTCGCTGTGGCCGACGATCACCGCCTCTTTACCGTAAAGGTCAACCTTTGTGGACTTTATTAATTCTATTACTGCCGCGGCAGTGCAAGGTATGATGCCCGCGTCCTTACTGAGTATGCGCCCTAAATTCGCGGGATGCATACCCTCCACATCCTTGCCGGGAAGCACGCGGGAACAAAGCGCCTTCGCGTCAAGATGAGCCGGCAGCGGCATCTGTATGATGATCCCATTGATATTCGGGTCCGCGTTCAGTTTGCTTATGATCTCCAGCGCGCGCGCCTCGGTAATGCTGCCTTCCAAGGTTTCAAGGCGGTACTCAATGTCCAACTCTTCCGCGGTCTTCTTCTGCGCCTTCAGATATACTGCCGAAGCCGCGTTTTCCCCCACCTGTATGCTGGCAAGTATCGGGGAACGGGCGTACCTATCCTTTATTCCCCTTACCCGCGCCTTTATGCCCTGCTTTATATCCTCTGCTATCTTTTTACCTTCTAATAAGTTTGCCAATTTGCTCCTCCGTCCGGCTCCTTAGCTTGCCTGCCTTGCGCTTCATAACATCAAGTTCATTTAATATCTTTTTATTGCCCTGTGTATCTGGAAGATATTTCAAGTTTATTAAAACGTTATAATACGCGCCTGAAAGTGAAGCCTCAAGTAATACGGCGGCATCGGCTATGTCGGTAATAAGATTTCTGTTTGTCATCCCTATTAATTTCGGGCAGGAAGAAAGCGCTTCAAGGCAGAGCTTGCAGGCCTCATACGGCACTTTTAATGACTCTTTCGCGCTTCCGGATATGTAGGCGCGCGCGTCCTCGTCAACCAGATTCAGAAGACGCGACTGTATCGCGGCATTGCGCTTTAACGCCTGCTTCAACCTGCCTTCATACGCGCGGTATTTTTCTTTGCCTATGGTGAAATTCAGCACCATGTTAATAAGCGCCGCGCCCAGGCACCCTGTCAAGGCAGAGGCAGAGCCGCCTCCGGGAGCCGGCAGCTTGGCGGAAAGGTCGTCCGTGTACTTTTTTATGGAATTATTTTTATACATTCTCAAAACAAACCAATTATACCACCTTTTTCATCAATATCTATCTTTTCTCCTATGGGATGAGCAGGCAGTCCGGGCATGGTGTTTATTTTCCCGCAGAGTGGATAAATGAACCCTGCTCCCGCTGACAGCCGCACATCGCGCACAGGAAGCGTAAACCCTTCAGGCCTGCCCTTCAACTCAGGGTCATGCGATAAGGACAGGTGTGTCTTTGCCATACATATAGGTAAGGAGCCGTAGCCCATTTTAGTATACGCCTCTATCTTTTTATCGGCGGACTCTTCGTATCGCACGCCCCCCGCTCCGTAAAGCCGCGTGGCGATCGTCTCGATCTTCTTCTTTATCGGCCAGTCCAAAGCGTAAAGAAATTTAAATCCCGCCTTTTTCTTGCAGGCATCCACCACTGCTTCAGCCAGCTCTATGCCGCCTTTAGAGCCCTTCGACCATACGTCGCTGACAACGGCGCGCTCCGCGCCGGCATCATTTGATCTGCCGCGGATCAATTCCAGTTCCGCGGCGCTATCAGAAGAGAATCTGTTAATGGCAACCACAACAGGCAGCCCGAAGACCATGATATTTTCTATCTGTTTCTCTAAATTGCGGCAGCCCTCATCAAGCGACTCGTGGTTTTCGGAATGCGCCTTTAATGCCCGCACGGTGCAAACCAGCACCGCGCAGTCCGGCCTAAGGCCGCTCACCCTGCATTTTATGTTAAAGAACTTCTCCGCCCCGCAGTCAGCTCCGAAACCGGATTCAGTAATAACGTAGTCGGAAAGTTTCAAGGCGATCCTGTCGGCGAGGATCGAACTGTTGCCGTGCGCTATATTGCCGAAAGGGCCTGTGTGCACAAAGCAGGGCGTGTTTTCAATCGTCTGGAACAGATTGGGCGTAAGCGCCTCCCGCAGCAAGACCGCCATCGCGCCGGCCGCCTTAATATCTTCCGCGCTGACAGGCCTGCCGTCTTTTGTCACGGCCAGGACGATATTGCCCAGGCGCCTGCGCAGGTCTTCCCGCCCCTGCGCTAAAGCAAGTATAGCCATTACCTCGCTTGCCGCGGTTATGTCAAATCCCGAATCGCTTTCAAATCCGTCCTGCGGCGTGCCCAGCCCTGTCTTTATGTTACGCAGAAACCTGTCCGAAACATCGACTACCCGCCGCCAATTTATTGAATCAACATCTATATTAAGGGGGTTGCCCCTGAATACGGAATTGTAGAGAAACGCGGCGCAAATATTGTGCGCGGCCGCGACCGCGTGCGCGTCGCCGGTAAAATGCAGGTTCAGATCTTCAGCGGGAACGGCGCATGACCTCCCGCCCCCTGCTCCGCCGCCCTTTATGCCGAAGACCGGCCCAAGCGAGGGCTGGCGTATGCAGACCGACGAAGGCCTCCCGATCCTGTTCAGCGCCATAGAAAGCCCGATCGTAGTAACGGTCTTTCCTTCGCCTGATCGCGTGGGCGTTATCGCGCTTACAACGACATATTTTCCGTCTTTCCTGTTCTTCAGCCGCTTCAGGATGGAAAGCGATACCTTTGCCTTATATTCTCCGTAAAGGCAAAGTTCCTTTTCCTTTATGCCTGATCTCCTTGCTACCGCTTTTATCGGCTTTAACGCGATACGCATAGTTAGAATCGGAAACTCAACCTATGGATGGGGGATGGCCCTAATTTCTTCAAAGTGCTTCTATGATGTTCGGTCGGGTATCCTTTATGTCTCAGGAAACCGTAGCCGGAAAATTCCTCATCGTATATCGCCATGATCCTATCCCTGATCACCTTGGCGATTATGGATGCCGCCGCTATAGTAAGGCTTTTCCTGTCGCCGCCGATAATGCCCCTGGCCGGCAGGCCTACGCCTATATCAATGTTACCGTCTATGATCACATACGTCTTTTCGGGGCAGGACGCCAGGGTAGTATCTTTTTTCAGGCGAAGCATGACTTCCTCTACCGCCTGCTTCATGGCAACGCGGGTGGAATTAAGTATGTTTATTTCGTCAATGACCTTCTCATTAACGATGCCCACGCCGTATAAACATTTTTTTGCCAACTCAAGGAACGCCTTTTCCCTCTTTTCAGGAGTCAGTTTTTTTGAATCGTCTACGCGGTTCTGGAAACGTTCCTGTCTCAAGATCACGGCTGCTGCCACAACAGGGCCTGCCAGGGGCCCCCTGCCCGCCTCATCTACGCCGACAATAAGCCGGTAACCCTGTTTTCTTAATCTTCGCTCGTGGTATAACATCAAGCCAAGCCTTCTGTACTACACTACCGCTTCGGAAATAACCTTTGCCTGCTTGCCCTTCTTGCCTCTTAAGTAATAAAGTTTTGACCTCCCTACCTTGCCCTTGCGCACCACTTCAATATGGTCAATGGAAGGCGAATGGACCGGAAAAACCCTCTCTATACCCTCTCCGAAAGAAACCCTGCGCACGGTAAAAGAAGAATTGATTCCGCCCCTCTTCCTGCCGATCACAGTGCCTTCAAAAGGATGAAGGCGCACCTTATCGCCTTCGGGTATTTTAACAAAGACCCGTACAGTATCCCCTATTCCGAAAGCCGGGCTTTCCTTAAGAAATTTTGCCTCTACCAGTTTTAATTTATCCATTTTTGTTTCCTCCTTGATTTTTTAAAAGTTCCGGCCGCTTCTTCTTAGTTATCCGCTCTGATTGATGCCTTCTCCATTCGGCGATCTTGCCATGGTCTCCCGACAAAAGCACCGGCGGCACCTTCATACCTTTATAAACGGCAGGCCGCGTATACTGCGGATACTCCAGAAGGCCGCCCTCAAAGCTCTCCTGCCTTAATGATCCCTCGTCTCCCAACACGCCCGGTATGAGCCGCGCTACCGAATCTATCAATACCATGGCCGGCAGTTCTCCGCCGGTAAGGATATAATCCCCTATGGAGATCTCTCTGTCAACAAGTTTTGTCCTGACACGCTCATCTATGCCCTCGTAGTGGCCGCAGATAAGGATAAGATGCTTGCGCTTAGCCAATGCCTTACACTCTCGCTGCGTCAGTTTATCCCCCCGCGGAGAAAGCAGGATGACCCGCGGCCTTTTGCCTTTGATCTTTGAGATTATATGCGATACCGCGTTGAAGATCGGCTCCGCGTTCATCACCATGCCTGAGCCGCCGCCGAAGGGCCGGTCATCCACCTTCCTGTGCTTATCTGCAGTGAAGTCGCGCAGATCATGCAGAATGATCCTCACCCTCTTCTTTGCCGCCGCGCGCTTTATTATGGACTCGCCCAGCACGGCGGAAAACATCCCCGGGAATATCGTCAATATATCAATCCGCATACGCGCCTTCTATGCCTCTTTTAAACTCCGGAAAAACGCCGTTGGCGATGGACTCTCTTATGCGCTTCATCAAATCCTGATAATAATAAATATTATGCAAAGACACCAGATACAGCCCCAGTATTTCATCTACGTTAAAAAGATGCCTTATATAGGCGCGGCTGAAGTTCCCGCAGGTATAACAGCCGCACTCCTTATCAAGGGGCAGAAAGTCAGCGGAAAATGCCGCGTTCCTGACCGTGATCTTACCCTCTGAAGTGAATGCCGAGCCGCCCCTGCCGAAACGCGTGGGGATAACGCAGTCAAATAGATCCGCGCCGCGCTCTACCGCGTTTACGATGTCAAGCGGAGTGCCCACGCCCATAAGATAGCGCGCTGATCCGGGCGGCAGCATCTCGATCGTCAGAGAAAGCATATTATATCTTAAATTTTCCGGTTCGCCAACAGAAAGTCCTCCGATGGCATAACCGTCAAATTGCATATCAATAAGCTGCTTCGCCGACTCCTTGCGCAGGTCCTCATAAGTGGCCCCCTGGACAATGGCAAATAAGGCGCAGCCGGCTATCGCCGGGTTTGCCTGCCTCTCTTCGTCAAAGCGCGCCTTGGAGCGCCTTGCCCATTCTGTCGTGCGATCCAGCGCAAGCCGCGCCTGATCCCTGGGGCAGGGGTAATGCACGCATTCATCCAGAGGCATAAATACATCCGAACCGAACGCCGATTGGATCTCAACTACCTTCTCGGGCGTAAGAAAATGCTTCCTGCCGTCAAAATGCGACTGGAATTCCACGCCGTCATCGCTTATTTTTCTCAATAAGGCAAGGCTGAATATCTGATAGCCGCCGCTGTCGGTCAGTATCGCCCTGTCCCAGCCCATAAACCTGTGCAGGCCGCCCGCCTTTCTTATCAATTCGATGCCCGGCCTCAAAAACAGATGATAGGCGTTGGCAAGGATCATCTGCGCGCCGCAGGAACGCAGGTCCTGAGGGGTAAGCGTCTTGACCGTGCCCTGCGTGCCCACGGGCATAAAACAAGGCGTATCAATATCTCCGTGCGCCGTTTTTAACCGGCCTGTCCTTGCCTTTGTCTTTTTATCTTGATGGACTATTGTAAACGGCATATCAAATGATCAGCATCGCGTCGCCGTAACTGTAAAACCTGTACCTCTCCCTCACTGCCTCCTCATATGCCTTCATGACCAGGCCCCTGCCGGCAAAGGCCGAGACCAGCATAAGCAGAGTAGTGCGCGGCAGATGAAAGTTTGTAAGTAAACTATCAATGGCCTTAAACTTGAATCCGGGGTAGATAAATAAGTCCGTAAATCCTGAATAGTCGGAGGCGCCGTTCATGAACGCGCTCTCAAGCGCCCTCACAGTGGTTGTGCCGACAGCAAAAACCTTGCCGCCTTTATCCCGCGTATCACAAACCAAATCCTTTATATCCCCGCCTACACAACAATATTCTTCATCCATATGATGTTCCGATATCTCGTCTTTTCTTACCGGCCTGAAAGTGCCGTAACCGACCCTCAAAGTAACGCGCCCTGTTTTTACGCCTTTGTCCCGCGCCTTGTTCAACGCCTCAGGCGTAAAGTGCAAACCGGCTGTGGGAGAGGCGATCGCTCCCGGCGAAGAGGCGAAAACTGTCTGATATCTGCCCTCATCTATCGGTTCGGGCAGGCGTTTAATATACGGCGGCAAAGGGATAATGCCATGCTCATAGATGCACTCTTCCTTGTCCGTATTAAACTCAACCCTGTCCTTTGAAAGCACCCTGGCCTTAAGTTTTCCGCCGTTAAAGATCAATTCATCGCCTATTTTTATCTTTGAAAGCGGTTTAATGAGGGTATGGAACCGTCCGCTGTCAATCTTACCCAAAAGCAGTAATTCAATCTGCCTTCCGCCTTCTTGCTTTCTGCCGATCAGCCTCGCCTTTACCACCTTCGCGTCGTTCATTATCAGAGTATCGCAGCTATCAAGATAATCTATGAAATCCGCGAAATCCCGATGGGATATGCTGCCGTCCTTCCTGTCCAACACAAGCAGGCGCTCTTCGCCTCTTTCTCTGGAGGGATACTGCGCGATGAGCTCTTTAGGCAGATTATAATCAAAATCGCTTAGCTTCATAATTTACCGATCTCTGCGCCGGGATAGTAATACTCTAAGATCTCCTCAAAGTCGTGCCCCTGTTTTGCCATAAAATAACCTCCCCACTGGCACAGGCCCACGCCATGGCCCCAGCCAAAGCCGTCAAAGACGGCATTCCCGCCTTCTATCTTCAGGGAAAAATTTGTGCTGCGTATCTCTTCGGCGCCCACGAACAGCCGGAAATTGCCTGCCGTAAGCCGGAATTCCTTGAATTTATCCCTTAACACCACGGTCTTGTTCCTGCCGCCGGCGGTAGTTCCGGAAATAAATATCTCTTTGATCTCGCGCGCCGGTATGCCGTTGTCATTCAATGCCTCCCTGATCTCATCCAAAGGTATTGACTTGCTCCATTTGAAATGAGGCGACAACTTGCAATAAGGACAGGCGACCCCATTAAGGGGTTTTATGTCTATCTTCCATAATTCGCTGGCATCCTCTGTGCGCCCTCCGCAGGTAGCATGAAAAAACGCGGGAAAGATATTTCCTTTGAATTTCAATACCAGAGATTCGGTAAGTTCTACCGCCCTGTTTGTGCGGCCCCTCTCAGAAGTAGCGCCGCCGTAAACCTGGGAATAAACATCGGCGGTCAGGTCAAAATCAGACGATGATCTTGTCTCTGCGGTATACGCGGCGTAAGTCCTGACCGCTATTGCCTGCGCCTTCAGTATCTCTATCGGCCAAAAATGCGATGCCTCATGATACAGGACGCCCCTGGTATAATCTTCCAGGCCGATATAATTTACCAGCCTGAGATCGTTTTTCCTGTTAAGCGCTATGATATCGCCCCTGTAATCCCTGCCGTCAACGCGCAGCATGCCGGTATCAGAAGAGATCCTGACCGCCGCTGTATTAAAAAACTCGCCGGCGATCGATATGCCGCCTTCTTTGGGCCTTATGTAACCGATAAGGCCCCGGTCTTTATAAAGCAGCCCGCCGGAATTATGATCGCGCACGCTGAAACGGCCCTCAATAGCCAATTCCGCTCCAGCCGCCTTGCATTTTACTTCAACGCGTATGTACCTCTCGGCGCAAAGCGCCGGCAGAGAAGCTGAAAAGATAAAAAATACCGCTGCCGTAATTATCTTCTTGACCATAGCCATAATATGAAAGAAATTATGATGCTTACGATTATAGAGGTCGTGAGGGGAAAATAGAACGTAAAATTCTTTCTCTGGATGTAGATATCCCCCGGCAGGCGGCCGACATAGGGGACTTTGCCGATAAAATAAAATACCGCTCCCGCCAGAATAAGAAGCGCCCCCATAAAGATCAATATCTTACTTAACCCGCTCATTACGTTCCTCTAAAGAATATATACAGCCGCAGTATTTCTGGCAATACAGCCCGTTCTCCTTTGCCTCGCGATGCGCCTGCCTGAAACCCGGGCGGAAATCTTCTCCCGCGAATTTAACATTGTTTTCCGCCGCGGCTGCCTCACCTATCTCCCGGATGGCCTCTATATCCTGATAAGGGCTGACAAGGAGCGTTGAGGTAAAATAATGAAACTGTTTGCCTGCCGCGTATTCAGCCGCCTTTCTAAGCCGCAGCCGCCAGCATAGCCGGCAGCGCGCGGGACTATCCTTGCGGCCGCCGAGCCCCGCGAAGAAATCATCGGGGCTGTATCGCGGATATGCCGCATCAAGGCCGCTTGAGCGGGAATATTCTTTTACCGCTTCCTGCCGCTTGATGAATTCCTCTTCGGGGTGTATGTTGGGGTTGTAAAACAAGCCCTCGACTTCAAAACCCTTATTTCTTAAAACCTCAAGAGGATATATCGCGCAGGGCGCGCAGCATATGTGTAATAGGAGTTTCATTTTGTCTCTGGAGAGGGGCTAAGAAACAAAAATACAAAGCGAAGAATTTTCCTCTACACACTTACGTGTGTAGAATCCTTTGGCTATGATTAGATTGTCATTCCCCACACGTAAGTGTGGGGTAGATTCTAAAACAATTCGCTCTGCTTTTCCGACTTATGCGGAATATTCAAATGCTCGTAGGCGAGGTCAGTTACCATTCTGCCGCGGCTGGTGCGCTTAAGATACCCGGCCTTCAATAAATACGGCTCAACGCAGTCCACGATCGTATCCACCTCTTCGTTAAGGGAGGCTGCCAGCGACTCAATGCCCACAGGGCCGCCGTCATATGTCTCTATCAACGCCCTGAGGACCTTGCGATCGATCTCGTCGAGCCCCCCCCTGTCTATCCTTAGCGCATCCAGGGCCTTCTCCACGCTCTGGCGGTCAATGCGCTTCA
The DNA here is from genome assembly GCA_028707125.1 of Candidatus Omnitrophota bacterium. Taxonomy (NCBI): domain Bacteria; kingdom Pseudomonadati; phylum Candidatus Omnitrophota; species Candidatus Omnitrophota bacterium. The sequence goes on along the minus strand of JAQTUX010000001.1, from coordinate 791,231 downwards.
GGTCTTCAACCTGAGCATAATCGCGCACGCGGCGAAGCAGGCGGTTGGCGATGCGCGGCGTGCCTCTGGAGCGCGAGGAGATCGCCAGCGCGGCGTCTTCGTCTAAAGAAACACTGAGTTTCCTGGCTGAATTCTTAAGTATCCTGGCAAGCTCATCGTCGCTGTAGAAATCAAGGTGGTAAAATATGCCGAACCTGCCCCTTAACGGCGCGCTTAAGAGCCCGCTTCTTGTGGTAGCCCCCACAAGCGTAAACGGCTTGAGGTTAAACTTTATGGTCTTCGCGTAGGGCCCTTTATCTATCACAAAATCGATCTGAAAACCCTCCATCGCGGGATAGAGGAACTCCTCCACCACTTTGGAAAGCCGGTGTATCTCATCAATAAAAAGCACGTCTCCCGACTCAAGATTTGTGAGTATGCCGATAAGGTCTCCCGCCCTTTCTATGGCAGGGCCTGATGTCGCGGTGATCTTGGTGCCCATGTCCCTGGCGATTATATGCGCCAGCGATGTCTTGCCCAGACCGGGCGGCCCGGAAAGCAGGATATGCTCAAGCGGCTCCTTGCGCTGTTTTGCCGCCGAAATGACCACCTTGATATTATCTATGGTCGGCTTCTGGCCGATAAATTCCGAGAACTTCAGCGGCCTCAAAGACATATTCAGCACTATGTCTTCTTCGGACTCCTGCCTTTCCAGATCAGGATTCGGATTGACCGGTATTCTCTGCCTGTCCTGTTGCGTGGGGCTTGATATTTTCCGCATTTCTTATGACCTCTACCTCTCCAAATACACCCTTCTGCCTCACCTTCACTTCTTTAAGGCGTATCAACTCAAGTATGGCCAGGAACGTGGACACGATCTCGATCTTGCTCCTCGCCTTGTTGAACAATTCCGAAAGCAATATCCTGGATTCAATAAGCAAAAGATGCAGTATGTCGTGGATCTTCTGCTCCACGGTGAACTCATCTTTGATCACCTCATAAAATATATCTTTAGGGACTTCTTTTAAGGCGTTGCGGAAGGCGGCGATCAGATCAAATAAGCTTGCCTCAAAATATACCTCATCGTCTATCTCCGCCGGATCATCGTTGGCATCCCTGGTAAAGACCTCCCTGCGGGCATCCTCTAATCTCTTGAGCTTTCCCGCCGCCTCTTTAAACCTCTGATATTCAATAAGCCGGTTGACCAGTTCCTGCCTGGGGTCTTCTTCCTCCTCCTCAAGCGCCTGCTTTTCTTCCGCCGGAAGCAGCATCTTTGATTTTATGTTAATGAGCGTTGAGGCCATGACCAGGAATTCACCCGCTATATTCAGGTCCAGAAGCCGCATCAGCTCAATATACTGCAGGTATTGCTCGGTCACCTCGGCTATCGGGATATCACAGATATTGAGGTGGTCTTTCTTCACCAGGTACAGCAACAGGTCCAAAGGCCCTTCAAATACCTCAAGTTTTACCTTATAACTCATATCTTCATGGCCCCTTTAATATCCTTGAATGTCTTTCCCGCCTCCAGGCCCGCCCTTTTAGTGCCGCGGGAAAGTATCTTCTCGATCTTGCTGTCTGGAAACAATTTCCTCTTGCGCTGTATGGGCCCCAATACATCCTCAAGAAGGCATTCGGCAAGCCGCTTCTTGCATTCCGTGCAGCCGACCCTGGCGTTAACGCACCAGTCGTCTACCTCGGCCTTCATTTCAGGGCAGAATACCGCGTAATAACTGTGGACGTTACATTTATCAGGATGGCCGGGATCGCTCAGCCTTACGCGCTCAGGGTCCGTGAACATCATCTGGACCTTTTTCCTGATCTCGCCTTCGCTGTCAGAAAGATTTATGGTATTACCGAAACTTTTGCTCATCTTCCTGCCGTCTATGCCTGAAAGCCGGGGCGTCCTGGTAAGCAATGCCTTCGGTTCAGGCAATAACGAGGTGCCGTAAATATGATTAAAACGGCGCGCTATCTCCCTGGTCAATTCCAGATGAGGCAGCTGGTCATCCCCTACGGGTACTGTATCCGCCCTGTATATCAGTATATCCGCTGCCTGCAAAACAGGATAGCCCAGGAATCCGAACGTGCTTATATCCCTGTTCTTTATCTCTCTCAACTGTTCCTTGTATGTGGGGTTTCTTTCCAGCCACCCCAGAGGCGTCAGGCAGGAAAGGATCATAAACAGGTCAAGGTGCCGGCCGACCTCGGACTGGATAAAAAACGTGGCCTTGTCCGGGTCAATGCCCGAGCTTAACCAATCACGGACATTATCTATCGCGTATTCTTTTACGCGGCCGGGATCATTATACTCGCTCATTAAGGCGTGCCAGTCAGCCACCATAAAAAAACACTCATATTCCTGCTGCAGCATTTTCCAGTTGCCGAGCGCCCCTGCCAAATGCCCCAGGTGCAGTTTGCCGGTAGGCCGCATACCGCTTAATACCCTGCCCTTTTTAATCTGAGAGTTTCCTTGCGATCTTTTGCTCTTCATATACCTCTATTACATCCCCTTCCCGGTAGTCGTTAAACCCTGCCAGGGACAGGCCGCACTCAAAGCCCTCCTGCACTTCCCTGACATCGTCCTTAAAACGCTTAAGCGAGCTTAATTTTCCCTCGTAGACCGGCTGCCCGTTCCTCTCCAAAGATACCAGGGAATTCCGCGTGATCTTGCCCTTAGTCACGAAACATCCGGCGATGGTCCCGGATCTTGAAAGACTGAAAACTTTTTTGACCTGCACCTTGCCTAAAAATACCTTCTTGATCCTGGGTTCGAGCAGGCCTTCCAGCGCTAATTTCAACTCGTCTATAAGTTCATAGATAACGTTGTAGGTGCGTACCTCAACACCCTCCTTGGAGATTATATCCACTGCCTGTGTGTCCGGCTTGACGTGGAATCCGAGGATAAGCGCGTTAGACGCCGAAGCCAGTATGACATCTGAAGAGTTGATCGCGCCTATGCCGGCGTGCAGTATGTTTATCTGCACTTCGCTTGACTCGATCTTGTTAAACGACTCAAGAAGCGCCTCGAGCGAACCCTGCACGTCCGCCTTAAGGATGATCTTGAGCTCTTTGATCTTACCTTCTTTTATCTGAGAATACAGTTCTTCAAGCGTTATCTTTTTTGACGCCTCCGGCTCCTTATTGCCGGCCTCCTCACCCCTGAGGGCCGCAAGTTCCCGAGCCTTCTTTTCGTCCTCTATCACAAAAAACTCATCCCCTGCCTCAGGTACGCCGCTTAAACCCAGCACCTCAATAGGCACGGAAGGGGCCGCGGCGTCGATCTTGCGGCCGTGGTCGTCAAACATCGCCCTGATCTTGCCGTAATAGCGCCCCGCTATTACGGAATCGCCCTTACGCAACGCGCCGTTCTGAATAAGCAGCGTGACAACCGGGCCGCTGCCTTTGCTCATCTTTGCCTCTATCACCACGCCTCTGGCGGCCCTGGCAGGGTTTGCCTTCAACTCCAGCATCTCCGCCTCAAGCAGTATCATCTCAAGCAGGCTGCTGACCCCTTCTCCTGTCTTAGCGGAAACGCCCACCATTATGGTCTTTCCGCCCCAATCCTCCGGGTTAAGGCCTAATGCGGCAAGCTGTTTTTTAACCTTGTCCAGATTGGCCTGCGGCTTATCTATTTTATTTATCGCCACTATTATAGGAACACCCGCGGCCCTGGCATGGTCTATGGCCTCCTGCGTCTGGGGCATTACTCCGTCGTCCGCGGCAACGACAAGTATGACTATATCGGTAATATGCGCGCCGCGCTTGCGCATAGCCGTGAACGCCTCATGGCCCGGGGTATCCAGAAAGGTGATCTTGCCTCCGGGAACAACTACCTGATACGCGCCTATATGCTGTGTAATGCCGCCGTATTCCTTGTCAACGACATTTGATTTTCTTATCACGTCCAAAAGCGATGTCTTGCCATGGTCCACGTGGCCCATAAGGGTGGCGACCGGGGGCCGGGACCGCAGGGACCCGGGGAGGTCGTCCTCTTTGTGCGGCCTCAAAATCACCTCTTCCTTGCGTGGCATCTGCTTGATCTCCACCCCTAACTGCGCGCAGACATTTCTCACAACCTCCTCGGGCAAGACCTGATTCAGGCCTGCCATCACCTTCATATCGATCAACTTCTTTATTAAAATGGATGATTTAACCTGGAGTTTTACCGACAGGTCCTTAACGGTTATGGGAAGGATCAATTCAACGCTTTTGACTATGGCCGTCTCGTATACTTCAGGGGGCTCTTCTTTTTTTATCTCGGGTTTTGGAACGGGTTTTGGCGCGGGCACGGGGACCGGCTTCGGCGCGGGGGCTTTAACAGCCGGTTTCTGCGGCTGCGGCGCGGCGGCCTTTACTTCGGGAAGCGCCGCGGCAACCGGCTTTGGCTTCTTCTCTACCGGCGGCTTCTTAACTGCCTGCGGCGGCACCGGCTTTTTCTTTATTTCCTTCGCGGCCTTTTTCAGCTTCGGCTCTGCCTTTTTTTTAGGGGCAGCTGCTGTCTGTTTTACCGGCGGCTTCTTAACCGGCTTAATGCCTGCCCCCGGTTTTATTTCCTTGCGTATGCGCAGAACATCCTTGTCGCTCAAAACGCTTACGGCGCTGGCAACACTTATCTTCATCCGCTTTATCTTATTGACCAGCTTCTGAGTAGGTATGCCTAATTCCTTCGCTAATTCGTTTACTCTCATTTGTCCTGTATGTTTATTTTTTCAGCGCCTTCTTCGCCTCGGCGATCATTTTCTTCGCCTTCTTTTCTCCTATGCCCTTTACCCTGGTAAGGCCCGCTATGTCGGTATCGGCTATTGATGCGAGCGAGGTAAAACCCGCCTTCTTTAATTCTTCCACGGTCTTCTCACCTACCCCTGAAAGCGCGCGTAGAGATCCCTCTTCTTGCGGCTCTGAAGGAGCGGCCTCCTCAACCTCGGCCCGCTTTTTCTCTTCCGCCTTTGCCTCAAGCTGCGATTTTGTGCGGATATCCAGTTCCCAGCCAACCAGGCCCGATGCCAGGCGCACATTCTGCCCGTGTTTTCCTATTGCCAGCGACAGCTGGTCGTCCTCTACCACAACCTCTGCCCGCTGGCTGTCCTTATCCAGCCGTATCTCGGTGATCTTGGCAGGCGCGAGCGCGTTTTTTATGTATTCGCGCGTATCATCGCTGTACCTGACAATGTCTATCTTTTCTCCGTGCAGCTCGGAGACTATGTTCTTTACCCGCGAGCCGCGCATGCCCACGCAGGCGCCCACAGAGTCGACTTTTTCGTCCTTTGAATGTACCGCGATCTTGGTGCGCTCTCCGGGCTTGCGCGATATGGCTTTTACCTCCACAATATTATCATAGATCTCAGGCACCTCCATTTCAAACATCTTCTTCACAAAATTAGGGTGGGCGCGCGTAAGCAATATGTGCGGCCCTCTCGCTTCTTTCCTGACTTCAAGCACATAAGCCCGTATCCTGTCGCCCTGCTTGAACTCTTCCTTGGGAGAACGCTCGTTTTTAGGCAACATACCCTCTGCCTTGCCCAAAAGGTCAACTATGATGTTACCCCTTTCAAACCTGTATACGCCTCCGCTTACGATCTCTCCCACCTTTCCGGAAAATTCTTCATAGACAACATCCTTCTCTGCCTCGCGTATCTTCTGGATTATAACCTGCTTGGCGGTCTGAGCGGCGATCCTGCCCATATCAATAGAGGTTATCTCCTCATCTCCGGCATAGGCCTTGATCTTTCCGGTCGCGCTGCTAAGCTCTGCCCTGACGTTTACCCCGGGCTTGACGTCCAATACCTTCTTTACGGCTGAAGCGATCGCCGCCTCAACCGCCTTGATCAGCACGTCCTTCTTTATGCCCTTCTCTCTCTCCATCTGTTCAAGAATCGCCAATAATTCACCGTTCATATATTAATCTCCTAGTTTAACTCTTTGTTTCGCCTTCTTGATCCTGTCAAGAGGGACATCCACTGTTTTATCCTTGGCCTTTATAGCTATGCCCCCCGCGTTAACCTCAAGCAGTTCGCCCTCTATTTGACTGATGCCTCCCGCTTCATCTTCAAACATCACAAAAATAGTATGATGAATATTCCGTCTAAAATCCGCCTCGCCGGCAAGCGGCCTGTCCACGCCGGGAGAGGCGACCTCAAGGACATAGCTTTCCTGAACCAGATCTTCTCTGTCCAGAATTTCACAGAGACGCCTGTTTATCCCAGCGCATTCCCCAAGATTGATGCCTCCATCCTTCCTGTCAACCGCCAGGCGGATATTTAACTGCCTGTTTATTATTGATGTAGATATATCTACCAACACATAACCGGAATCGGCGAATTCCGCATCAAATATGTCTTTTACTTTATTAAGTAATTCCGCTCTTTCCATCCAAGATCTCCCTGACGCGATTAGCCGCCTCTTTATCCGCCACGCTTATGCTTTTATGGCTGCGCCTGTCCTTGATATCCACCTTGCCGCTTTCCTTGTAACTCTTTCCCACGATAACCGAAAGCGGTATGCCGATGAGGTCGGCGTCCTTGAACTTAACGCCTGCGCGCTCATCCCTGTCATCGAAAAGGCATTCTATCCCCTCTCTGCCCAGTCCTTCGTAAAGAGAGCCGCAGAATTTCATAATGGCGCTGTCGGTAGCGTCAACCGCTACGATCAACGCCTTAAAAGGCGCCACTTCATCCGGCCAGACGATCCCGTCCTTATCGTGGTTCTGCTCAAGTATGGCGGAAATCATGCGCGATACGCCGATGCCGTAACAGCCCATCACGATGGGCTTGCTCTTCCCGTCCTCATCAAGGAAATGCGCGCCTATGGCCTCTGAATATTTTGTGCCCAACTTAAAGATGTGCCCCACCTCTAAGGCGTTCTTCCCCTCCACCACGTCTTCTCCGCTTTCAGCCGGCACCATGAATTCATGCGACTCGCTGCCCCCCATAACTCCGGTGTCTGCCTCAGTTGTAATAAAGTTGAGCCCGCACCTCTTGAAGATATTCTTATACGCGGCCAGCATCAATTTGTAATTCCTGTCCAGCCCCGCCTCATCCCTGTCAAAACTATAGGCATCCTTCATAATAAACTCACAACACCTCACCAGCCCGAACCGCGGCCGTATCTCGTCCCTGAATTTCGTCTGTATCTGATAGAGTATAAAGGGCAGCTGTTTATAAGAAGAAACAAACCCCCTGGCTACCTCGGTAATGACTTCTTCGTGCGTAGGCCCTAACGACACCTTTCTCCCGCGCCTGTCGGTGATCCGGAACATCACATCGCCTATTGTTTTGTCTCTGCCTGTCTTGAGCCATAGCTCAAGGGGCTGCAGCACGGGAAGAAGCAGCTCCTGCGAGCCGGCGGCGTTCATCTCCTGCCTGATAATATTCTCAATATTATTGAGGCATCTTAACCCCAAAGGAAGATAGGAATAAACCCCTCCCATAAGCATGCGCACCAGTCCCGCGCGCAGCATAAGCTTATGGCTCTCTGATTCCGCCTCCTTAGGCGCCTCTTTGAGCGTAGGTATGAATGACTTTGACCATAACATATTTACTGAACCCTCTTCAATAATTCTTTAACACATTCCTGCTTTGACACCTTCTTCACAAACTTCCCCTTTTCAAAAAGCATTGCCGAGTCCGCGCCGAAGGCGATCCCGATGTCTGCCTGTTTTGCTTCGCCCGGGCCGTTCACAACGCATCCCATCACGGCAACCTTGCTGTGCCTGCCTCCTACCGCCTGTCTCAAATCAGCAAGCCCTTTTTCTACCCGCCCTACGATCTCAGCAAGGTCTACTGAACACCTGCCGCAAGTGGGACAGCTTATTACCTCCACTCTTCTCTCTTGCATCCCTAACGCCTGCAGAATACGCTGCGACAGGGCGATCTCCTCTTCGGGAGCGGCGGTCAAAGACACACGTATTGTATCACCTATTCCCTCGGATAGCAATACCCCGATTCCCAGGGCCGATTTTACGGCGCCGTCCCGCGGCAGGCCCGAAGCAGTCACGCCCAGATGAAGCGGATAGCCGCAAACAGGCGCGATCATCCTGTAGGCAGCCACGGTCTCCATCACGCTGGACGCCTTCAACGACACCACTATCTCGTCAAATCCGAAAGAATTAATAAGCCGTATATATTTAAGCGCGGCCTTCACCATAGAATCAGAGATACTTCTGTCCGACTTAACCCTGGCCACTGAACCGGAGTTCAAACCTACCCTTATCGGGACTTTCCTGTCTTTGGCAAGCCGGACAACCTCTCCTACTTCATCCCGTTTATAAATATTGCCCGGATTTAACCGTATTTTATCCGCGCCGTTCTCTAACGACAACAGGGCCAGCTTATAATGAAAGTGGATATCGGCAATAAGATTGACCTTTGCCTGCCCCTTTATCCTTTTTATGGCCGCGGCATCGGCATTGTCTTTTACGGCAACGCGCACGGTAGAGCATCCCAGGCGCGCCATGCCTTCTATCTGCTTAAGTACACCCTGGACGTCGCTCGTCCGGGCCTTAGCCATGGACTGTATAAGGACGGGATGGCTGCCGCCTATGCTGACGCTGCCTATCTTAACCACACTGCTTTTACGCCGTTTGATCCGCATACCGCCTCAACCTTATTTAAAAAATCCGCCTAACTTCTCCGCGACTTGAAACTTTATGATATCGTTTATAAATACCAGTATGGCCAGGGATATGATCAAGGTGAATCCGATATCGTTTATCATCTTATTGACTTTAGAGCTTATCCTTGAGCCCTTGATCTTCTCAACCAGAAGAAGTGTTATGTGGCCGCCGTCAAGCACCGGAAACGGCAGAAGGTTGAATATCCCCAAACTCATGCTTATTACCGCCATAACATGCAGGAGCGCGGAGATGCCCGCGCTTGCCGCTTTGCTGGTTATATAGAACATCCCCAGCGGCCCCGTAACCGACTCGCGCACGGAAAGGCCTCCGGTGATCATGCGCCAGAGCGCCTGATAAGTCATACTGGTAAGCGCCAGCAATGTCTCTGCCGCGCGTAAAAATGACCCTAAAAAACCGCTCTTAACATACACAATATCTTCGGAAGGCAATATGCCCATAAGCCTGATCTCGCGCTTACGGCCGGTTAGATCCTCAACGGTCTCCTTTTTCAGCACCACCTTTTTGGTCAACGGCTCGCCGCCCCTTTCCAAAGTGACGTTAATATGATCGGATTTTGCCTTCCTTATAATGGACTGCATATCTTCCCAATTCGCGACCGTAAACCCGTCAATGGCGGTTATCACATCGCCTTTCTCAATGCCTGAGGCGGCCGCGGGAAAACCATCCAGGAACCCGCCCACTTTTGAAGTGAGCGTGGGGTAGCCGATAATGAATATGGCCCAGAAAAGGACCAATGCCAGAATGTAATTGAGGAGCGGCCCCATAAATATGATCTTTGCGCGCGTAAGCACGCCCTTTGAAAGGAATTCGTAATCCGCCCCTTTGCATTGTTCGGGGTCATCCCCGGCAAGCCTTACGAATCCCCCAAGCGGAACAAGGCGCAGAGAATACTCGGTCTCTTTCTTTTTAAGAGAAAATAATTTCTTTCCGAAACCTACGGAAAACTCTTCCACCTTCACGCCGGATTTCCTTGCCATTATGAAATGGCCGAATTCGTGTATAATGACCAATATGCTTAATACCGCCAAAAAGATAAGCAGACTCAACTCATCAACCTCCTTGCCTCATTTCTCGCCCAGTCATCCGCGTCCAGTATCTCTTTCAGATCCGGGCCTTTCTTATTATGTTTCCTGGAGAGCGCCTTTTCCACGATATAAGGTATCCTGTCAAAACTGATACGGCCGGATAAGAACGCGTTCACCGCCTCTTCATTTGAGGCGTTAAGCACGCAAGGCGCCAGCCCGCCTTCCCTGTCCGCCTCGTAAGCAAGATTAAGGCAGGGGAATGTGCCTGTGTCCGGTTTTAAAAATGTCAGATTCCTTATTTTCAGAAAATCAACCGGCCTTACTATGCTTTGAAGCCGCCGCGGGAAACTAAGCGCGTACTGTATCGGCAGCTTCATATCGCAGGAAGCCATCTGCGCTATTATGGAGCCGTCGCGGAATTCGCACATAGAATGAATGACCACCTCCGGGTGTATAAGCACTTTGATATTCTCCGCGCCGATGTTGAAAAGCCAGCGCGCCTCTATCACCTCAAATCCCTTATTCATCAAAGTAGCGGAATCAACGCTGATCTTACTGCCCATCTTCCATTTGGGGTGCTTGAGTATTACATCGGCGGTAAGGCCTTTAAAACTGCTCGCCGGCATCTTACGCAACGGGCCGCCCGAGGCGGTAATGTATATCCTGCTCAACGACTTCCTGCAGTTACCCGCGAGGCACTGCCAGATCGCGCTCTGCTCGCTGTCAATAGGCAGGATTTGAGCGTTATATCTCTGCGTCTCCCTCATTATGATTTCGCCCGCCATGACCAGAGATTCTTTATTTGCCAGCGCCACGCTTCTGCCTCTTCGCACCGCTTCAAGCAAAGGCAGGGCAGCAGCCGAACCGCTTATGGCAAGGACGATCATGTCCGCCTCAACCTGAGAGGCCAGTTCCCTTAAACCGGAAGCGCCGGAAAATACCTTTACGGTCCCGCCGAGCTCCCTCTTGATCCTTGAGGCGGACCTCGGATCTCCGACGCACAGGGACCTAGGTCTGAATCTGCGCGCCTGACTGATAAGGGCGCTTATGCTGCTGTTGGCGCTTAAACCCACGACCTTGAAATGGCGGGGGAACCGCGATATTACCGCGAGCGTATTCCTGCCTATAGAACCTGTTGAACCGAGAATTGCTATCTTTTTCATTGCTTCATAATTACGCTCATATAAAAATAAAACACCGGTACCGTAAAAAGTAAACTGTCGATCACATCCAGGACGCCGCCCATACCCGGGATGAGCCTTCCTGAATCCTTCACCTGACAGTCCCTTTTGAAAAGAGACTCGGAAAGGTCCCCTAACTGGGCGATGACCCCGAAACTTGCCCCCATAATCGCGAGGTGCAGATACGAAAAAGGGATAAATATCCTGCTGGCCATGCCGCAGAGTATGCTGAAGATCAGCCCTCCCAACGCCCCCTCTACTGACTTCTTGGGGCTTATGCGCGCGATCAGGGGCACCCTGCCCCAGCGCACACCCACAAGATAGGCGCCTATGTCGGAGCCCTTTGTGATCAAAAGAATGCTGGCGACAAGGTTGCCTCCGTCAGGCAGGTATCTAAGCTTTATGAGAAAGCTGAAGAACCACGCCACGTAAATTATGCCGAAGAGTGTGACAGAGATACCCTGCACTGCCTGAGAGTGGTCCTTGCGGGTAAGCTGCAGGATGATCAGGATGATCAACGCCAGCACTGTGAACAAGAGTTCCCAGCTTTTGGTCAACTCAAACTTGAAATAAATGGAGAGCGGTATGGCAATGCCTATGGCTATACCGAAATACTTGTAGATGCTGATGCCCTTGCGCTCCACCATAGCAAAGAACTCATACAGCCCAAGGGCGATCAGGATAGTAACGACCGAAACATAGACGCGGTCAAATATTATAGCCAGGCATACCAGGGAAATAAGGACCGCCGCGCTGATGATCCTATATAACAACATTATACACCTCCGTACCGCCTCTGCCTGCCGCTGAACGCCTTCAGCGCCCGCGTAAACTCATCCTCGCCGAAATCAGGCCAATATGTCTCTGTGAAATATAATTCGGCATAAGAAAGCTGCCAGAGGAGAAAATTGCTGATGCGCATTTCACCGCTGGTGCGTATAAGAAGATCGGGATCCGGCAGGCCTTTGGTATAAAGAAAACTGCTTACGGTATCCTCATCTATATCCCCATCCTTAAGTTTATCCATCTTATACATCCTGGCGATCTTCTTTACGGCATCCACGATCTCCGCCCGCGAGCCGTAATTCAGGGCGATGTTCACCATTATGCCGCTGTTGCCCTGGGTCGCTTTGACCGTGCGGGATATCGTATCAATGAGGCCCGGCGGCAAAGGATCGCGCCTGCCGATGACGCTGAACCGCACATTGTTCTTCATCAGATAACCAAGCTGGGTTTTTAAATAGCGCTCCATCATTTTCATCAACGCGCCTACTTCACTCTTGGGCCTGCTCCAGTTTTCCGTGGAAAAGGCGAAAAAGGTAAGCGCCTTTATGCCGCACTCTGCCGCGGCCTCAGAGGTGGTCTTTATCCTGTCTATACCTGCCTTATGCCCGGCATTCCTCGGCAGGCCCCTATTCTTCGCCCAGCGGCCGTTACCATCCATTATTATGGCTATGTGCCGCGGCAGGCGGCCCTTGTTTTCTACGGCCCATTCCAGATTTTCTCTTTTCATGATTTATTAAAGGCGGGGCTTAAATTGCCGCCCTTCATCTTAACAAAAAGGGGGAATCTATCTCCCCCCATTAAACCAAAAGGCCATATCTTCCTCTGGTCAAAGTTATTCTTTATCTCTTCATTGAACGCGTACTATTCATAAGCGCGTCTTTTAGATCATTTTCCAGCGCTTCTTTGAGCCGGACTGTCTTTTCCAGCTCCAGGCCTATCTTTTCATACGATGCCCGCAGCCCGCTCAACTCATCCATGGTCTTGCCGTGCGCGTTCTTCTCTTTCGTAAGCGCTTCTTCCCTGGCAAGCAATTCTTCCTCAAGCGCGGCCTTTTCTTTCATCAGCTTATCCATGCTCTCTTCAAGCTGTATCCTGTCAGCCATTTCTCTCTGGGCTATATTCCTCTGGGCCCTGCTGCTATTACAGGTACTCAACATAAATATGAACAAGAATACCGCAATAATACCTAAAGTCAGGATAACCCTGTTTTTGGTCCTTTCCTCCATCATTCTCATCTCCCGGAATTGCGTCAGGGCTATTTCAGGTTTTCCTGCGGCTCAAGCATCTCTTCCTGTTTTGCCTTAGCGCCGCCGGATTTAGCTGCCGGGGCACTGACCTTCGTAACCTTTGGAAGGATGACTATCTCTACGCGCCTGTTTGCCTGCCTGCCTTCTTTGATATCGTTAGAGGCAACCGGATTGAATTCTCCATAACCGATAGCGGATACCCTTTCAGGGAGGATACCTCTATCGTCCACAAGAAAATGCAGGACGCTTAAAGCCCGCGCGGTAGAAAGTTCCCAGTTGGATTTCCAGCCCGAATATTTTATCGGTTGGTTATCGGTATGGCCTTCAATGCCGATGTTATTCTCCGGAACGTTCTCCTCTAATACCGTAGCCACCTTATTAAGCACGGGGTATGACTCCTGCCGAAGTTTTGCCTTACCGGAATCAAACAATATATCGGCAACAAAGGTAATCACCAGGCCCTTTTCCGCCATCTCAAGTTTTACCTGTTTATCCTTGATCTCCTGCTTGAGCCGGTCCTCCAGTAAAGAACGGATCTTGGCAAGTTCGTCCAACTGGTCTTCCAGCCGCTCTATTTTTTCAACATCCGAACGCCTGCCCTTTTGTAATATTATAGTGCAACCCATAAGGGTAATTATACTTATGAATACGATACCGAGCTCCATGCCTTTTCTAAAAAACCTCATTCCTGGCCTCCTTCTTGTGCTGATTAAAGTTCATTTTTAACTATAACACAGCCATAATCTTAAGTCAAGAGAAAACAATATCCCGTTTTTATTGCTCAATATTGGATTCAGGGCGACCCCCTAATTATATCTAATTCTGTGCGATTCCCCAGACTATCATAAACATACCCCAAAGACGGCTTCTCTGTGGAGATTGTGCTGGTGAGACGATGGAGGTTGTCATATTCATAATTAATATCTACGGCGCCTGCCGGCAGAACAGCGTTAAGTATCAAGAAATCGTCTCGATTTGCGTCCTCGCCCATGTTGGTTGCGGCGTCTTGAACGACTATCTTTATCCTTGCTCTGGTGGTGGATAAATCTGCCGGAACAGCCCAATTATAAGATTGGGTGTCGGCAGATAAACCAGAGGCAATCACGATAGGATAGGTTACTGCGCCATCCGTAGATAATCTGATTTCCTGAAAACTTATACCTACATTATCTGAAGAATGCCATCTGATAGTATATGTTGAACCGCTCTCAATTGCTTCTCCTGTCAGCGGCCTGGATAAAGAAACCAGCGGATCAATCAAATCTATGGATGAATAGGGAACATCGCCGCTTAATAAGATAAGTTTATATCTGCCGCCGCCCTTTAGATAAGAATTGCCGACAAAAAGATAAAATGTTCCTCCGGTGGTAAAGGTATATTTAAGGCGCCCCGAAGAAGAAGTAAGAAGCGCGCCTATGGCATCATATATCCCTAAATATAAATCAAAAATCGAAGTATATGTCTTAATATGAGAATACAGGGTTACCGCATCTCCGGCAGCAGCAGTAAATCTATACATCTTAATTCCCGTAGAATCTATCGTATCTTCAACACTGGAATTATAATTCAAGTCTCTTACATTCCCAGGATTGTTGATACGCTGGATAGTGAGCTCATACGTGCCGGTTCCGTTTTGCCAAATGTCCGTCACCAAGAGATAAAACATTCCTGAAGCATCCAATTTCCCGGTAATAGAGCCTGAACGTGCATAGGTACTAAGGTTTGGAATTTTATTACCGGCTGTATCGTAGAGTTCAAGATTTGGCTCTAACGCCCCATAAGTAGTTGAGGTTGTGGCAAAACGAACAGTCACGACATCATTGGCCGAGGCAGTAAAACTGTAGACATCAATATCGGCCAATGTAGATATTGCGCCGGAAACAGTTTGTCCGAAATCAAGATAAACAGCATTCACCGGATTGTTGACACGCTGAAGAGTAAATTCATAGGTACCGCTGCTGAAATGACGATAATCAGTAACCAAAAGATAAAATCTGCCGGTAGCGGAAAGTTTATGAATAAACTTTCCGCTACTATCACTCCATGCTATAGGCGTGCCTGTAGAATCATATAATCCAAAATACGGCCAGAAACTACCTCCAGCGGCTGAAGTCTTCATATAACACACATATACCACATCATTAGCTGAAGCGTTAAAACTAAAGACATCAATATCTGAACCTGTGTCGATACTGCCTTGTATTGTTTGACCAAATCTAATACCGGTTGGATTCTCCGGATTGTTGACACGCTGAAGAACGAGCTCATAAGTGCCTGTGCTATTTAAACCCTTGTCGCTAACTATAAGTACGAATTCCCCCGAAACAGTAATAGTTGCAGACAGTACCTGCCCCTCATATTCTGGATACATAGTATATGCATCCGCAATCTTTTTACCGGTGGAGTCGTAAAGTTCAAGGTACGGTTGAAAATAACTTGAAGACCCTGAGGCGCTGCTAAAGGGCATACAGATCTTATCATTGACAGAGGCCGAGAATTTATAGGTAACTATCTTGGCAAAGGAATCAATGGCTCCTGAGACATGCTGGCCGAAATTAAGCGCGCTGGCAAGGCCGGGATTATTTACACGTTGCATGCTTAAAGAGTAGGTACCCACATCTCTATTATTCTTATCTCTAAGCGCAATCTTAAATATGCCTTTAACCGTTAATGTCTTATCAAATCTACCGCTATAAGGATAATCAACAGAGGCGGAACCGATAAGCGCGCCATCAGGGCCGTAAAGTTCCAAATAAGGGCTGATGTTGCCGCTCGTCTTAGCAAAAAAGAAGGTTATCACATCACCGTTTATACCGGAGAAAATAAAATCGTCTTTCTCTCCCGCATCATCAATTGAACCCAAAAGGGTCTGGCCAAAAGCAATGGGGATACTGGTTGCGGATGTTTCTGTAACTGTAATATCTCCCTTTTTATCCCAGCCGATAAATGGATTCCTACCTGAAACAGGCCATTCTGTTACAGCAAGCAAGAGGTCTTTCCTGCCTGAGAATGTTTCTTTAAATTTTAGCGCCCAGGCAATGGTGATATTGTCTGGATCGTTGCTGTGAACCATTGTCTTTGAGCAATCCAATGTTGCGTATCTGTTCTCAACCGTATGATTTGATCCGGGAGCATAGTTCCCTGACCAGCTACCGTTATCACCCATCAGGCTTATCTTGTTTTCTCCGGGCACATAGAGCAATCTAACCGAGCCCTCTGCGCCCCTAATAAGAAATTCTGCAAAACGGATGTCATTCCTTGTATCGGAATCCGAGTAAGTTGTGGTGAATAAATGGGTTTCACCAACCTCAAATGTGCCGGATGATGGCTCGACAGAAATATTTACCGGCTGAGCTGCGAAAACGCAGGGTGAAAAACACAAAATTATAGATATAGGAAAAAATAAATATCTCAAAATAACGGCTATCCCTACGGGCTTATTCAAAAGTGGTTCCAACATATTTCTATCCCGGTCCTTGTCATCTGTTAAATAAAGATTTTATTCTTCTAATAAACCACTCTAAAAACCTATAAACAAAATATAACAAACATAAAACAAAAATTATTCCTAAGATAGAAATGATTTGTTGATCAAGTAGTGAAGCATATTTGAATCCTGCAAAATATTTGAATCCATAAAAAAAGATTAAACCTAAGGCTGTTAAAAATGTTACTGTAACCGTTATTTCAATTTTCCTTTTTTTAATCATTTTAACTCCCTCAGATAAAATTAGTTTACTCTATTGAAGAACTATTTTAGTTCCTAAAACCAAAAGAAATAAGCCGTAGCCCCCATGCTATATATTACAGCCCATACAATACTCTTAGACTTTCTCTTCCACCTATTTGGATTAAGTGGCAAACTTTTAAGATCATAATATAGACCCTTGTTAGAAATGCTACATTGATCGCTTGCCCAACCTCTATCGTGCTCCATAAATAACTCATCCATGGTATCTTCGGGGATTACCTGAAAATTAGGATCAGTCCTAAAAGGACCTCCATAAAATCCATATCCGGGAACAAATATTTCAATCCACCGAGGCCCCCAGCGTCTCAGTCCCCATGGATCTATTAGATTTATCGGATTCCCACCCACATACCCATACATATTCATCCCACCCGCTAACCCAATCGGATCCTTGCTGATAAACCTGCCCACGCTGGGCATATAATACCTCGCCTTCATATACAAGAGATCTGGCGTATCCGTCATCACGCCAAATCTGCCCACATACTTGAAGGGATTGTCAATGGTCTCTGTGGAGTTAGTAGCAAGGTTGCCGAAGTCATCGTAGGCGTATTTGTTCTTGATGGCGCCGGCTGAGTCGCTGAGGGCTATAGTTGAGCCAAGGCCGTCATACTGGTAGAAGTAGGAGTTATTTCCGATGATTTTAGAGATAAGGCCAAGGCCATAGATGTAGTAGGCGCTGATGTTTCCCTTGGCATCGGTCTCGCAAAGCACGCTGGGAAGGGAACGATTGGGGTCAACGATGTATTTGGTTACCTGCGAGCCCTGCGTTTTACGGATGCGGTTGCCAAAAGAGTCATAGCGATATGATAGATTAGTTGAACCAGAGGTATATTGGGTGAGCTGGTTGTCGTGGTTGTAGGTGAAATTCGTGGTTGCAGCGCCGGCAATCTGCCTGGTGAGATTACCATTGTCATCATATTCAAAGCTCCTGCCTGTGGCAGAGGTGAGCTGGTTATCGCTGTTATAGGAGTAACTAGAATCGGCTATGTTAAAATCAGGGATATTTAATGGAAGAAGGCGCTTAACCTGGGTGCGGTTGCCAAGCGGGTCAAGGGTAAAATTAAAAATAGAAACAATATCCAATGTGTTGGAGTTATAATTCGCTAACCTAATCAGCCGATTTACAGAATCATATTTATAGGTTGTGATTAAACCCGGAGAAACAACGGAGATGAGGTTGCCTACCGCATCGTAATTATATCGTGTTGCGTTACCCAGCCAGTCCGTGACCTTAATTAAACGGCTGTCTTTATCATATTCATAGGAGACCTTTTTTCCATCCGGATAAATCAAGCCGGACAGGTTACCCTCTGTATCATATTCGTAGGCGATGAGTTTAGAATCATAGTTCCTGAATGACCTCATCCTGCCTAAGGCGTCATAGGTAAAACGCATTGTCCCTTGTCCATCCCTAACCCTGGTAATGTTACAGCAGTTGTAGAAATACTTTATCGGGTCCTCATCGGGATTGTCTATCCTGGTCAAATGGTCAACTCCATCATAAGTATAGGAAAAGGTATTGCCTTCAGGGTCAGATAAGGACCTGACTCTGCCTAATGTATCATATTTATAAACGGTCTTCCTGCCTGAAGGGTTGGTAACGTTAATAAGATTACCTGACGTATCATATTCAAAGTCCGTTGTTCCCCCGTTTGCATCAACAATACGATTTATCTGCCCAAAATTATTATAGGCAAAACCTGTTATCTGATTCTCCGGATCCCTGACAGAAATAAGGTTGCCCTTGCCGTCATAATTAAAATTATAGATACCTCCTTTGGGATCGGCGGCTTGGATAAGATTATCATTGGTATCGTAGTCAAGGGTAAGTTTATTATTCAGGGTATCGGTTATAGAAATAGTATTGCCCCTTGAATCATAGGCCAAAACGGTTACATTGCCGGAAGCATCTATAATTTTCTCCCGGTTACCGTAATAGTCATATATAAAAGTTATTTTATTCCCGGAGGGCGTCGTTATGGCGCTTGTATATCCCGAAAGATTATCTTCATATAGCATTGTATTATTACGGCTATCCAGGACGCCTGTCTGATGATGCCATTCATCGATTGCATATCTCCTCTTATTCCCTGCATCATCGGTGATGGATTTAACATAATAGTGCGATCTACCGCTTGGGTCCTCACCATAACTGCCTACTCCATACTCAATAGCGGTCATACCGCGATGCGGTGTGGTTATAGCGGTAATGTAACTGGCGCTATCATAGGTATAGCTTGAAGTAGCGCCCTTCATATCCACAGTTTGAATCAAATTGTTATTGGTATCATAAATAAATCTTGCATATCGTCCATCAGGCAGGGTTATACGAGAAACTTTCCTATTCGCACCGTAAGATAGAACCGTGTTCTTGCCATTAGGGTCGGTAATACGAATAAGATTGGCTTCGCTATTATAGGTAAATGTTATAGCGTTATCGTTACGGTCCTTAATATCAATGAGCCGGCCCCAGGCATCAAAATCCTGTATGGTTTTATCTCTCTTAATCTTTAACGTATATGTCCCATCGGCATTCTTAGCCAGCGTATCATAAACATCATTTGGCCCCTGATAGCGGACACCGGTCCAGGTGAAATGGTCCACCCTGCCGTCTCCTCTTCGTATGTCTATACTACTATCAGAGTTTTCTACCAAAGAAACATTATAGTTAAATGTCCAGGAGCGGCCGAATATCCCTTCGCGCGGATCATCGCCGTTATATGTGCGGATGAGCTCCGCAGGCACCCCTCTGGAGATGTATCTAAAATCTATATCTTGGACAACAAGATTGAGGCTTATCATATTAACCATCCAGGAAGGCATACCCGGAGAACAGGGTGGGCTGCCGTCAAACTCTACATTTGGATTGCTCTGCCGGCCGCCTAATGCCGCGGGAGGACAACAGGAACATATTCCGCCCTTCAGTTCTTGCGCTTCTTCATTAGTAGGGACTACGTAATTAGCCTTGGCAAGCCTGGAGTCTTCCAAGAAAATCAGGGCATAGCCCTTAAAATCGCCGATGAATTTATCAAGGCCTTCTAATTGATAGCCGCTCTGATTAGCCGGATCAATGAATTTTACCTGAGAATCTTCAATTCCGGTAACTACCACATAATGCTCCGGATCAACAAGCGCGATAAAAGGCGCGGTCAAATTTTGGACTTCATTCCTGTTTATTTTTACTATTTTGGGCTTAAGCCCTTTTCCTGAGGCAACACTGGATAGATCAGAGATTGAAACAGATTTGCCCTCTTTATAAGTAAATGCCCTGCTCAATTCCTTATCGGAAAAATCAATCCCTAAAATCCTGAACGCAATCTTCAGGCTCTCAGGGCCGCAAGAAAACGACTCCTCAGGCGCAAAAGACATTCTACGCCTTATTTCCTTTATCCAGTATGAACAGTATTTTATCTGGTCCCAATCCTTCGTTTCTAAAAGCACTGCTTCAAAGAGCTCCAGGGCCCGTGGGAAATCTTGACGAAAATAATATGTCGCGGCTTCGGCAGTCCTGGCATCGTGGGCCGGGCGGGAATAAGGATCAATGGCTATGGCCTGACGGTATTCGTCAATGGCCCTTTGCCAGTTACGATTGTATTTATAGAATTTCCCGATTTCAATATGGGCTTTTTGAGCGGTTTGAGTCTGTGGATAGAATGCTGCAATCTGCCGGAATTTAGCGAGGCCTTCCTGCCATTTAAGGTCTTTTTGGTCATGCAGGGCTGATTGAAATAATTTCAAATCTTGGCTTTCGTCATTTCTAGCATAACAAACATAACTCGCATTCAAAAAGAGTGATATACCTATAATTATTAGGTGGCGGGATTTCATGCAGAGCGACTTACTCATGATAAAATAATCTAATTATATGAATATCGTATCGTCTCTCTTGGAACCGACAGAGACGATGGAGATATCCACGCCCGATAATTCACGCAATCTACTTATATAATCCCTTGCCGCGGCAGGCAATTTGGCGAAGGACCTTATGCCGGTTATATCTTCATCCCATCCGGGTAATTCCTTGAAAACCGGCCTTGCCTTGCTTAAAACATTGATATCCGAAGGAAAATCCTTGAAAACCTTCCCTTTATATTTATACGCGGTGCAGATCTTCAGTGTCTTAAGCCCGCTTAAAACATCCAGTTTCATAACGGCGATGTCCTGTATGCCGCTTACCATTATCGCGGTCTTTACCATTACGGCGTCAAACCAGCCGCACCTGCGCGGCCTGCCTGTGGTAGCGCCGAATTCATTGCCTTTATTCCTCATGATCCGCTGGAAGTCGCCGCTGAACTCCGTAGGGAAAGGGCCCTCCCCCACCCTGGTAGTATATGCCTTCGTTACTCCGATCACCCTGTCTATCAGAAGAGGCGATACCCCGCTTCCCACGCAGGCGCCCCCGCTTATAGTAGAGGAAGAAGTGACAAAAGGATAAGTGCCGAAATCAATATCCAGAAAAACGCCCTGCGCGCCTTCGAATAAAATATTCTTTTTTCTCCGCGCGGCCTCATTAAGCAGCAGGGAAGTATTACAGATGAACTTTCTGAATAAGCCCGCGTAACCGGCATACTCGCGGTAGATCTCATTGAAGGAAAAACCGGGATGCCCGTAGACCTTTTTGAAGATCTCGTTTTTCTCCTTCAGGTTATCGCGCAGTTTCGCCTTAAACCCGGCCGGATCCAATAAGTCCACGGCCCTTATGCCGCATCTGGCGATCTTATCCGCGTAACAAGGCCCTATGCCTCTTCCGGTCGTGCCGATCTTATGGCTGCGTTTGGCCTCCCTGAGTTTATCAAGGATCCTGTGATAGGGAAATATAATGTGGCACAACTCTGAGATCTTCAATCTTCCTTCGGCGCTCACGCCCTCTTTCTTAAGCTGCGCTATTTCATCCCTGAGCACGGCGGGGTCAACGACTACCCCGTTGCCTATAACGCAGACCTTCTTTTTGTGCAGTATGCCGGAAGGCAAAAGGTGGAATATAAACGCCCTGTCGCCGACAACAACAGTATGTCCGGCGTTATTACCTCCCTGAAAACGCGCTATAAAATCAGCGTCCCTGGCAAGGATATCTATAACCTTGCCCTTGCCTTCGTCTCCCCATTGCGCGCCTATGATTATTGTGTTTGGCATGGTCTTTATTATTATGGCGCCATCGTAAATATCTGCCGCGCGATATCGGGATAAGCGGCGATAAACTTCAGCTCATCGTCAACAAGCGGCTTCTGATTATGGACGTTCGCGTACCTGACCAACTCCAGTATCTGCGTGGCCTCCTCTTCATTCTTGAAAGACAACTCAAGCTTATCATAAACATTGCGAAAACCCTTTATCCCGGAATATTCTCCGGCGGTGATCTTCCTGCCGGTGTCGACCACTTCCGGCTCGCCCCTGCCTAATTCTTCAAAGTCGTACAGTTCGTAATTTCTTCTGTCTTTAAGCGCGCCGTCGGCGTGTATGCCTGATTCATGCGCGAAGGCGTTAGCGCCCACCCCCGGCTGGTTTATGGGTATAGGCACGCCGAACGCGTAGGAGGCGTACTTGCCTATTCTCCAGGCCAGCTTTAAATCAACGTGTTCATCCAATGCGTACTTGTCTTTTATGCCGTTGCCATATTTTAACGCCAGTATCACAGAAACCAGGTCCGCGTTGCCGGCGCGTTCGCCCATACCGTTAACACAGGTATTGATATAGGCATCGCAGCCGGCGTCATTGGCGGCCAGCGCCCCCATGACGGAATTCGCCACCACCATGCCTAAGTCATTATGGCAATGTATCTCTACCGGCATCTTTACTGCCTCAGCCACACGCTTGATCCTTTCATAGATCGTCAAAGGAGAATCCGCTCCCAGCGTATCGCAGTAACGCAACCTGTCTGCCCCGGCCTTTTTCGCGGCGGCGGCAAATTCTATGAGGTAATCCAGCCCTGTCCGGGAGGCATCCTCCGCGTTCACGCCTACCGACTCAACCTTGTGCTTCCTCGCCGCCTTTACCGCCTCTGCCATCTCCGAGATCACGGACTTATGGTCCAGCTTGCCCTTGAACTTATGCACTATCATCTGGTCGGAGGTGGATATGGAAAGATTCACGTGCTTCAGGCGGGGCACAAAATCAAACGCGCTTTCCACGTCCTCCTTTGTAGCGCGCAGCCAGCCGCTAAGGCGGATCTTATTAAGCCGCCCTGCCTCGACAAGACGCAGGTTGGCATTCAGGTAATTTATCTCATGCCGCGTGAAAGGAAAACCAAACTCCGATTGAAAAATACCCATATCGTTGAGAAAGATGTTGATCATCGTCTTCTGTAGCTTTGAAAGGCATATGCGGGATGTCTGGACACCGTCGCGGTTGGTCACGTCAACAATATAGATCTTCGGCTTCTTGCTCATTGTCTATCTCCCATTTTTTTCTTCAATAAGCCGCTTCAACTCAGCCGGCTGAGGCGCCTCAACGGAAGAGGCGATCTCTACGTTATTTATGAGGTACGTGGGCCCGTGCATCAATTGCAGCTCCTTATTCAGAGCGACGTTTTCCTTCAACATCTTCCTGCCGTCTTCCGACTTGGCGCACGATCTTATCTTTTCCAGATCCATATCCCGGGCGCAGTCATCCCACCAGGAGCTGGCGATATTGGCTGAACGGCAGCGCAGGTAGTCGTAGGCCTTATCCGGGTACAAATTCATGACACAGGCAGACCTCAAATCCTCTTCTATCTCGGCAAGGCCGCCCGGAGCGCTGAAATCACCGGCAGGAGTTTGTGTTGCCAGAAAATGCACCCGCGCGTTAAATTTCCTTACCGCGTCCAGTACTTTCGGGGTATTCTTATCATAGAGGGTCAAAAATACGTCTAATCTCGGTTTGATCCTCTCTCTGTTCATAAAATAACCTACGCCCGCAAACTGAGGATTGACCATGATAAAATCCTTTTTCTCCGTGAGATTGGGCTTCAACTCGCCGTATCTGGCCGCCTTTTTCACGCCCTTATCCAAAAGATACACGGGCAAGGTATCGGCGCTAACTTCTGAAATGATCTTCCTGGCAGCCCTGCTGTTATGATCAAGGTATTTCACATCAAGGCCGGGCAGTAATGACTTGAGCAATCCGATCGTCTGCTCCGTATTGCAGACCAGGCACTGCTTAGAGTTAATAACCGTCAGTTTTACCTCCAGGGGCCGGCTGAAACTGCAGCTTGCATCTTTAGTCCCGGGATTGCCGCAGGCGCCCTTAAGCTGGCCCTTTTTACAGTCCGAATCCTGAAAACATTGGGGTAATATGGAAAGGGCGTCCGGATCGTCGGGGACCTGGTCGGAAAGGCGCATGTCCTCTGCCTTGGAATCAATGATTTTCTTATCCTTTATCTCCAGCTTTAATATTCCAAGACGGCGCCCCTGCCAGGCCGGCCTCACCAGAATAACCTCGCCTCTCTTTGAGTAGATCTCATTGGAAACCCTCGAATGAGAAACGACGACTATGTCTATGCCGGAAACCTCATCCAGCAGCCTCACGTCTTCCTCTTCTCCCATATGGCTAAGAAGTATTATGAAGTCCGCGCCCTGAGCCTTGAGCTCTGCCGCGTATTGCTTGACTGAACTAAAGGCATCCTTTATGCCCACAATACCCGCCTTCTGCCTCGCGGACATTGTAGTTACCCCTATTATGCCGAAACGCATACCCTCTATTTCCTTGATCGTGTAAGGCGCTATCTTTTCTATGCCCACATTCGCCGAAAGAAATCTCAGGCCGCTTTTCTGAACAACCTCTTTTAAGAAATCGGGGCCGAAATTGAATTCGTCGTCTCCTATGCCTACGGCATCATAGCCCATAAGCTCAAGCGACCTGAGATAAACCTGTGTCCTGTTCTTGTCGAAGTCAACGTTCTGAGAATATGTGTCCTGCATACCTCCGGCAAAGAACCCCCCTGTCTCAAGAAGAATAACGCCGCCC
Organism: Candidatus Omnitrophota bacterium; assembly: GCA_028707125.1. Lineage (NCBI taxonomy): Bacteria > Pseudomonadati > Candidatus Omnitrophota > Candidatus Omnitrophota bacterium. Next base: position 766,683 of record JAQTUX010000001.1, on the reverse strand, counting down.
GCCTTCTTTCTTAGTTCTTTTATGGCGCCGGCGCGCCTGGCAACTCCGCCGTCCGGCTCTTTGGGGCAGTCGCAAGGGTATAACGCCGAATGCGCCTCGCCGGTAAATACTATCTGTACCTGCGCCGCGCGCGCCTTAACGCAGGACAAAAACAATATCAGGCCTAAAGATATCGTCAAAATCTTGAATCTTACGCCCATCTCTTACCTCACAATTAGAAGTACCGAACCTAACAATAAAAATACCAAAGCGGTAACCACCTTGACCAGAAAGATATGCCTGCGTGCGAATTTGGCAAAATCGGAAGAAGTGACGCCTGCCACCCCGAAAATAAATATACCGACCAACGGCAGGATGAACATAAGGTTATAAAGCAACAGGTATGCCAGCGCCCTTGCCTTAAGTTCCGGCATGCCGAAGATATACGCGATGGTCGGGACATACAACTGGCCCGTGCAGACGGATTCAAGCAGTGTCACTAAAAATCCGCTTACAAAAGCCGGTATGAGGAATTTTAAAAACCTGAAGCACGAGGGGCTGTCATCACGTATGTCCGTGCCCCCCCTTATGACCCCGTGGATCTGTTTTTTTATCAGGCCGGGGAGTTTTAGCTTCATCCTCTCCGGGTCCTTCGTCTTCTTAAAGATATACGCGTCGTAGAAACTGAAGGCAGCCAGCACTATGGCTATGGCCCCCGTCAATATATAAATGACTTTTGAAAACAGCCCGAATACCTCTGCCTGCATGAAGACCTTGAACAGGCCCAGGCCGATCAAGAGATAAGTAAGAAAAACTGCCAGTATGAACATCGCGCCTACGGCAACCATCTCTCTTTTCCTGTAGCCCACAAACGCCAGAAAAGAAACAAAAAATACGAGCACGGTAAAGGCGCAAGGATTAAATCCGTCTGCCAGGCCGGCAACCAGAATGGCGCTGAAGGTGAAGCTTTTGAAGCGCTCCAGAAAACTTTGAGGCGAATCTTTGATATTCGCCGTTATTCGCATCCTCACATTCTGCCTTTGCGGGTCGTTGGAACTGAGAAATAAATATTTCTTCTGCTCGCCTCTAAAACCTGTAGTATCAAAGGTAAACACCACTTTGCCTTCCTGTTTGGGAGGCAGAACAAACGATGACTTCGGTTCCACTATCTGCACGCAGCTGCAGCTTACATTGATCGGGTTTATGCGCAGCTCTTCGTCGCCGGCGTTCCTTATTGCCAATTCATGCCTGGACACCTTCCCTTCCCGCAGATCGCCGAGCGAAAATTCTTTCGGCTCAACTTCCATCACCGGCTGAGCGCTTGCATACCCGCACCATATAAAAAACAAAAGGGCAATAACTGGAATATTTTTTCTCAACTCTTCCCCTATAATTTGATGGTCTTCACGGAAAGGATGTTCTTTGCCTTTCTGATCTTCTCCAGGACATTTTGGGGGAGGGCGCTGTCAACATTCAGCACGGTTATGGCCTCTCCTCCCTGCTTGACCCTGCCGAAGGACATCCCGGCTATATTTATCTTGTGCTCGCCCAGAAGCGTACCCAGGTTGCCGATTATGCCGGGCCTATCCCAGTTATTTATGACCAGCAGGTGCCCCGCGGGAATGATCTCCACGTAAAACTCATTTATCTTTACGATACGCGGCTGCCTGTTGGCGGATAAGGTGCCGGCGATCCTGCATACCTGCTTGTCTGTCTTGATATCAACCGAAATAAAGTTAACGAACTCGCTCTCTTTTGAGATCTTTGATTCGCTGACCTTAATGCCCCTTTCTCTGGACAGGCTCAAGGCGTTTATAAAATTTACCGTATCCTGCAGCATAGGGGTTAATACGCCTTTCATTAAGGCCAGGGTCAGCCCCGTGGAGTCAAGCTGCACTATTTCGCCGCTGTAAATTATATTCACTTCCACGAGCCGGCCCTCGATCAACTGGCCGGCAAGAAGCCCGATCTTTTCCGAAAGGCCGATGTAGGGATCAAGGATCTTACAGGCCTGCTCGTCAATACAGGGATAGTTGGCGGCATTCCTTATGCCTTTGCCAAGAAGGGCGTCGCGCACAACTTCTGCCACCTCAATGGCGACATTGACCTGCGCCTCTTCGGTGGAAGCGCCTAAATGAGGCGTTGCCACAACCGCGTCTAACCTCAGGAGCTCGTTTGACGCCTCCGGCGGCTCCTTTTCGAATACGTCTATGGCAGCCCCCGCCACTTTCCCTTCCTTGATCGCCTTTGCCAGGGCCGCCTCATCAATTATGCCTCCCCTGGCGCAATTTATGACCTTAACGCCCTTCTTCATCATCGCGAACTCTTTATCAGAAAGCATGTGCCTGGTATCGTCGGTAAGCGGCGTATGCACGGTTATGTAATCGGCGGACTTGATGACTTCCTTAAGCTCGACCACCTTAACGCCTATCTGTTCGGCGACCTTCTGCGTAAGGAACGGGTCATAAGCTATTATCTTCATGCCGAAGGACGCCGCGCGCTTTGCGACTTCCGAACCGATCCTGCCCAGCCCCACTACGCCTAAGGTCTTCCCATAGAGTTCGCTGCCCATGAATTTGGAGCGCTTCCATTCGCCCGCTTTCATTGAGGTATTGGCGCGTGGTATGTTCCTGGAAAGCGCGAGCATCATACTCACTGTGTGCTCGGCGGTGGAAATGGTATTGCCGCCCGGCGTATTCATGACGATAATGCCCTTGCTCGTGGCCGCTTCCAGGTCCACGTTATCCAGGCCCACGCCTGCCCTGCCTATGACTTTAAGGTTTGACGCCTCCTTAATAACATCCGCCGTGACTTTAGTGGCGCTCCTCACTATCAAGGCATGGTAGTCCTTTATGATCTTGAGCAATTCCTCTTTCTTAAGTTCACACTTTACTTCGACCTTGAATTCTTTAACATCCCTCAAGATCTTCAAACCCTCTTCGGATAAAGGGTCGCTGACCAGTATTTTAATCATTTTTCCCCTCTTAGGTTACGTCTGTCGGTTAGGGTTACGGCTACGTAACGGTAACGGCATTCGGTTACGTCTATCGTTATAAATACGTAACCCAAACCGTTACACGTAACCGATACATGACCGTAACCCGGACCGTTACCGACAACTATTTTAAAAAGACTTCCTGCGCCGCCCTGACACCGGCCCCTAACTGAAATTTATAGCCCATCTGGTTCAATACCTTTTCCAAACAGGCGATACCGACAATGATATCAAACTCCTCTATGAAGCCCATATGGGCTATCCTGAAGATCTTCCCCTTTAATTCTCCCTGGCCTCCGGCAATGGTGACCCCGTAAGTATCCCGCATGGTCTTGACCAGCTTTTCTCCTTCTATGCCCGCAGGCACCTTTACGGCCGTGACCGCGTCAGAGGCGGCATCAGGCGCAAGCAGCCCCAGGCCAAGCGCCTTGACAGCCGCCCTGGCGGCATCCGCGAGCCGCTTGTGCTTCTTGAAAACCTCCTCCAGCCCGTCCTGCTTTATCATTTTCAGGCTCTCGTTCAAAGCGATGATCAGCGATATCGCCGGAGTAAAAGGCGTATCGGTCTTATCAAGCGCCTTCTTCGCCTTATTTAAATCAAAGTAATAACGGGGGGACTTTGTTTCCTTAACGCGCTTGCCCGCCTTCTCGCTTACGCTGATGAAGCCCAGCCCCGGCGCAAGCATCAGCCCCTTTTGCGAACCGGCCACAACGACGTCAACCGACCACTCATCGGTTTTGAGGTCAACCGCCCCCAGGCCGCTTATGGCGTCAACCACTAAAACCGCGTCGGTACCTTTTACGATCTCGCCCAGCGCCTTGATGTCATTAGTGACGCCTGTGGATGTCTCGCAAAGCGTGGAAAACACCGCCTTGATCCCGGGGTTGGATTTAAGGGCCTCCTTGACAACATTCGGCTCAACTGCCTTGCCGTCCTGCACCTTGATCACCTGCGCGTTTACGCCGTAAGCGGCGCAAAGCTCGGTCCATCTTTCCCCGAACTTTCCGCTTTCGATCGTAATGGCGCTGTCGCCGGCAGAAAGCAGGTTAACCACTGCCGCCTCCATCGCGCCCGTGCCTGATGAAGCAAGGATGAATACGTCGTTCTTTGTCTGAAAAACATACTTCAGGCCATCCTCCGCTTCCTTCAGTATCCCCTGAAACTGCGGAGTCCTGTGGTGTATGATCGGCCTGGCTTCGGCCTCAAGCACGTTCGGCGGAATGGGCGTAGGCCCCGGTGTTAATAAGTATCTCTTCCTCATAAATAAATTCTCCTTTCCAAACCCTAAACTCTAAATCCTAAACCCTAAATAAACCCAAAACCCCAAACTCAAATGTCAAAACTTACTTGCTGTTTTGTGTTTTGTATTTTGAGTTTGTTTAGAGTTTAGTGTTTAGGGTTTAGTGTTTTAATTATCATTTCTTTTTATGTGTGATCACCTCATCGATAAGGCCGTATTTTTTTGCCTCATCGGAAGACATAAAATAATCTCTATCCGTATCCTTCTCGATCTTTTCCAGCGGCTGGCCCGTATGGCTGGAAAGTATCTGATTTATCTTATCTTTCAAGCTGAGGATCTCCTTGGCGTGAATGGATATGTCCGACGCCTGGCCCTGCACGCCTCCCCAGGGCTGATGTATCATCACGCGCGAATGGGGCAGGGCGTAACGTTTGCCCTTAACACCCGCCGCCAGAAGCATCGCCCCCATGCTGGAGGCCTGGCCCACGCAATAAGTGGCCACGTCCGGCTTTAAAAATTGCATCGTATCGTAAATGGCAAGGCCGCTTGTTACCGAGCCGCCCGGAGAATTTATGTATATACTGATCTCCTTGCTTGTATCCTCCATCTGTAAAAACAACATCTGGGCTATGATAAGATTGGCCACATTATCATCAATGATCGTGCCGATGAATATTATCCTGTCCTTAAGAAGGCGGGAATAGATATCGTAGGCGCGTTCAAAACCCCTCGGGTTCTGTTCGATAACCATTGGTACCAGAATTTGTCCGTGTGTCCCCTGCATATATCCTCCTCTCCAATTCCCCACACGTAAGTGTGGAGTCAGTTATGTTATTATCCTCGACGGGACATCCCAGTCGGCGGCCTTAAGCAAGAACTCCATCACCTTCTGAGTCACCTGATTGTCTACGGTTATATTCTCTTTCTGCGCTATACTTTTGAATATAAGGTATATCTTCACCTGCGTTTCGGCATTTGCCTTGAGTTCCTTCTTCAAATCTTCGTCCTTGCCCTCGATCTGCTCCTTGGTAAAACCCCTCATCGCAAGCTGCATCTTGGCGTCGGAGGCAAGCTCATCAAGGCGCCTGGCCAATAAACTCTGCGGGACGCTTAAGGAAGAACTCTTTAGAAGCTCGTCTATTATCTTCTGCTCTATGCCCGACCTTATCTGATTTTCTTTTTGAAGATACAACTGCATGCGCACCGACTCCTCCATCTGCTCATTACTGGGGTAGCCGAGAGCGCGCGCGAGCCCTTCGCCGGGGACTTCCAGCCCGCCCTTTTCCTTCAGCGCCTCTATATACCTTTTGACGTCATCCTTGCCGATCTTTACTTCTTCCCATTTGACCTTAATGCCCTTATATTCGCCGAGCTTGACCTCCGGCTCAACCTCAACATCCGCCTTAAAGGAAATATTCGCGCCGCTTAAATTGACGTCGCTGACATTGAGGACGCTTACTATATTAATCTTGTCTTCATCCGCCGCCTTCTTCAATAGATCCGGAACAAGCTCGTTGACTACCTGTTGATGGGCATGAGATGAATAATGTTTTTCCAGGATATCGCGCGGCACCTTGCCCGGCCTGAAACCCTTGACCTTCGCCTCTTTTGAGATCTTTTCGTAAACCTCGTTGAATTTACCGGCTACCACATCGGCGCCCGCCTCAATATGCACTTCCATCTTTGTGGCGTCTATCTTCTTGATCTGTTTTTTCACTTAAGCTGCTCCTTCCTGGCTTCACATTTTGAATTTCTCCCCCAGGTATAACTCTCTGGCCCTGGGGTTATCTATCAGATCGCCGGCGCTGCCGGAGATCAGGATCTTGCCGTCCGCTATCAGGTACGCCCTGTCGGTAATGGCAAGGGTCTCCCTTACATTATGGTCAGTCAATAATATGCCCAAACCCTTGGCCTTAAGCTCCCTTATTATTTCCTGCGCTTCGGCGACCACGATGGGGTCAATGCCTGAAAACGGCTCATCCAGCAATATAAAGGAAGGGTTGGTGACAAGCGCCCGCGTGATCTCAAGCCGCCTTCTCTCGCCGCCCGAAAGGGTATAGGCCTTTGACTTGGCAAGATGGGCGATATTCAATTCCTTCAACAGGCCTCTGAGGCGTTTCTCTCTTTCTTTGGGGCCCAACGGCAGTATCTCCAGTATGGCCATAATATTTTCTTCTACCGTGAGTTTCCTGAACGCGGATGCCTCCTGGCTTAAATAACTTATGCCGAAATGCGAACGCCTGTGAATGGGGAACCTGGTTATATCATGATTGTCAAAGATGACTTTGCCCTTGTCGGGCGGGATCACCCCTACTATCATATAGAAGGTCGTGGTCTTGCCCGCGCCGTTGGGGCCGAGCAGCCCGACTATCTCACCGCGCTTGACTAAAAGGTCTACGCCCTTTACGACCGTCCTTCCGCCGTATGATTTGGTCAGGCCCTTAATCTCCAAAAGATGCATCCAGCCCTCCGCCTTCAGACAGAATCATAAGTTTAGGCCTGCCGGTAAGCACGACCCTTTTCTCCTCGGCAATATACTCCGCTTTCTGGGCGTAACTCTCGTTCTCGCCCTTTACTATCTTCACATTACCCTCTGCCACTATCTTTTTTATACTGCCCTTTTTCTGGCCGGTCTTGGGGTCAACCTCCCCCGACATGCTGAAATGGACGTCCATCCTGTCGCTGTAGATCTGATTTTCCCCGTCATCCGCCTTAACGTTCTCGTTAAACACCGCGACCTCTTTGCCGTAATCGACTTCAAGCGCTCCGTCGCAGGTAATGGTGACCGTACCCTGGGCCTTCTCTCCCTCCTTGGGCTCTATCTCAACCTTAACATCCTTCTGCAGGGTCACGGTCTGGAGGTCTGTCTTTCCCTCTGCCCCTGTGCCCTGCGTGTGCATATTCTCCCTGTAAACATTCACCCTGTCCGGAGTGGTGACCAGTTGTTTCTCCCTGTCCCAATCCAGCGAATCCGTGGTCATCTTGGCGCCGGATTTTGTCGTGGCCACCACGTTGCTTTCAAGGTGCATCTTGCCGTTTGCCTTGTCAAAAGAGCCGCGGTCGGCGGTAAGCGTGATGTCGTCTTGATCACCGTACATATCCGCGACTATATCGGTCAGTTTTATGTTGCTGGAATATATATCGGCGTTCTTGCCGTTAAGCTGCCAGGTCTTCTTCCCTTGTTCGCCGAAGCCGGCTATGCTGAACTCCTCCATCTGCTGCTCCGCATCTTTCTGCTCCTCTTCAGCGGAAGCGAGAAAGGAGCTCGCCGCTATAAAAATACAAAATAATAAGAAGAGAATATTATATTTAGACATATTTCGCTATTACCTCATCCCACTTCCCCTGCGCCTTAAGGATAAGCTCGGATATCTCTCTGACAGCTCCCCTGCCGCCTGACTTTTTTGTTATATACGCCGCCTTATTTATGACTTCCGGGCAGGCATTGCATACGGCGACAGGAAGCCCTACCGCCTTCATCAGGCAGAGGTCAACGAGGTCATCTCCTACGAACATAAGTTCGTCGGCAGCCACTTTAAAACGGCCAAGCACCTTGCCCAGGCAGGATGTCTTGGGCGAAAGGTCCTCAAAAATAAAATCAACCCCCATATCTTTTGCGCGCGGCCTTATCGCCTTTGAGCCGCGCGCGGTCACCAGCACGACCTTGATGCCCGCCTTTTTAAGCAGGTGCACGCCCATGCCGTCGTGGACATCAAAAAATTTCATGTCCCTGCCTTTGGAATCATAGATGATCCTGCCGTCCGTCAGCACCCCGTCCACGTCCAGCAGCAGGACTTTGACCTTCTTTAGTTTTTCTGTAAGATTATCCATATCCTAAACTAATCCCGCCTTAAGCAGATCCTGCACATCAAGCATGCCCACAGGCCGCATTTTCTCATCTACGACAGGCAGCTCATCGATCTTTTTATCCTTTAATATCTTCAGCGCCTCTACAGCCAGCCGCTCTTTTGTGATCGTTGCCGGCCTCCTGGTCATGACTTCAGAGATATGACAGTTGGCAATATCGATATCCGACTCAAGATGCCTTCTCAGATCTCCGTCGGTAAATATGCCGCTCAGTTTTCCATCTTTGCCTACAATTGAAGCCGCGCCCGCGCGCGCCTGCGTGATCTTGTACAGCACCCTGGAAACCTTCTCGCTTTCTTTCACTACCGGATTATCCCTGCCTTTGCGCATTATATCCGCGACCTTCAGCAGAAGCCGCTTACCCAGCGAACCGCCGGGGTGATACAGCGCGAAATCCTCTTCGCGGAAACCCTTCTTTTCCTGAACGCAGACGCTAAGCGCGTCCCCCATGGCCAGCATAGCGGTAGTGGAGGCCGTGGGCGCCAGACCTAAAGGGCATGCCTCTCTTTTCACGCTGACGTCCAGGACCACATCGGAATAGCGCGCCAGCGTTGACCTTGGGCCGCCTGTAATTGATATAAGCGTGGAACCGATCTTTTTTAATATCGGGAGCAGCTGCTTTACCTCTTGCGTCTCTCCGCTATAGGAAAGGGCGACTACCACATCTTCCTTCCTGACCCTGCCCAGGTCCCCGTGTATCGCTTCCGCGGAATGAAGGAACAAACTGGGCGTGCCCGTAGAGGCGAGCGTCGCGGAGATCTTCTGGGCGATGATGCCTGCCTTGCCCATGCCGGTAAGCACGACCATTCCCTTACATTCGTATATGGTCCTCACTGCCTTATTAAAATCTTCGTTTAGCCGGGGCGTAAGGCCTTTTATCGCCTCGGCCTCGATCCTCAAGACCTCTCTTGCCCTCTTTACGCACATTTCAACGCCTCGTTTATTTTAATTACCTGGGAAAGTAAATGCTTGACCTCATTCAACGAGATCATATTGGCCGCGTCGCAAAGCGCCGAATCAGGGTCAGGGTGGACTTCCAAAAACAGCCCGTTACAGCCGAAGGCAACGGCGGCGCGCGAAAGACCGGCAACATACTGCCTCTGCCCCGAAGAGGCATCGCCTCTTCCGCCGGGCAGCTGCACGCTGTGGGTGGCGTCAAAGATAACCGGGTAGCCGCTTTCGCTCAAAACGGCAAGCGACCTCAAGTCAACGACTAAATTGTTGTAACCGAAACTCACGCCGCGCTCGGTGATCAATATGTTCTTATTGCCCTGTGATTCCACTTTATGCAGCACCGGGATTATATCCCAGGGAGCCATGAACTGCCCCTTCTTTATGTTTACCGGCTTCCCTGTCTTTGCCGCGGCAACAAGCAGGTCGGTCTGGCGGCAGAGGAACGCGGGGATCTGGATCACGTCCAATACCCCGGCAGCCTCCTTTACCTCTTCCCTGCAATGCACGTCGCTGAGCACGGGAACGCCGATCTCTTTCTTAACGCGCTTAAGCACATTAAGCCCTTTTTTTATGCCGGGGCCGCGAAAGGACTTGCCTGAAAGCCGGTTTGCCTTATCGTAGCTGGCCTTGAATATGAACGGTACCTTAAGCCCGTCGCAGATCGACTTTAATTTTCCCGCGCAGGACAATGCCATTGCCTCTGATTCAATGACACAGGGCCCGGCGATCAAAACCAGAGGGCTGTCGGCGCCTATCTTTATCTTTCCTACCCTTACCGTCTTCATAGCCCTTCCCTGAGCAATCGCTCTACCTTGGCTATATCTTCAAACCTGTCCACTCCCACGGTATCAAATCTGGTTTCAAGAACTTTAATGCGCAGCCCATGCTCCAAAACCCTCAATTGTTCCAGTTTCTCCGCCAGTTCCAGTTTTGACTTCGGGATATTCTTGTAAGTAAAGATGAAATCCTTGGTGTACCCATAGAGCCCGATATGTTTATAATAAACCGGGGCCGGCTCATCCGCGCTTTCCGAACGATGATAAGGAATGGCGGAGCGGGAAAAATAGATCGCGAAGCCGTCTTTGTCGGTTATGACCTTTACGACATTGGGGCTGGAGACCTCATCCGCCGACTCTATCTTCTTCATCAGCGTTACCATATATACGTCCTTATTGCCCAGGAGTTCGCTGGCAACATTATCTATCATCGCGGGATGGACCAGCGGTTCGTCTCCCTGAATATTGATCACGATGTTCACATCAATGGGATTGATCACCTCCGCGATCCTGTCTGTGCCGCAGGAATGCGCCTTGGCGGTAAATACCACCTTCGCCCCAAACCCCTCCGCGGCCCGCGCCACCTTTTCGTCATCGCAGGCAATGACCAGGTCATCAAGCAGCTTCGCCTGTTTGGAACGCTCCCAGACATGCTGTATCATCGGCTTGCCCAATATATCGGCAAGCACCTTGCCCTGAAACCTGCTTGAACCAAACCGCGCCGGTATTACTCCGATCACGTCCATTGTAAACGCTCCCTTAGTTCCTTTCTATCCGTCGTAGCCACGCCCAGCTTTCCCACGACTATGCCGGCGGCGTGGTTAGCGATAAAGGCGGCCTCCGCGAGCCCGGCGCCTGAGGCAAGCGCGAGGGTCAGGGCGGCGATCACGGTGTCGCCTGCTCCAGATACGTCAAAAACCTCCTGCGCGAAAGTAGGTATGGGGGTAACCCTTCCCGTCTCAAATAAACGCATGCCTGACTCGCCAAGAGTGATAAGCACGGATTTACACCTTAAGTATTTTCTTAGCTCTTCGCCTGCCAGATTAATATCGTTGTCGCTCCTCAGTTTATCGCTGTAAATATCAAGGGCGTTATCTTTATCCTTTATCTTTATATACCTTATGGCGCATTCCGCCTCCCTGCGGTTAGGGGTTATGCAGGTCACAGACAACGCCCTGTAAATATCAAAATGTTCTTCCTTCGGGTCAACGGTTATTATCTTGCCGCCGCCGACCGCGCTCTTCAGCGTCCTGAGGGCCTTCTCTGTTATGACGCCCTTTCCGTAGTCCTCAATAATGACCGCGTCAAACCTGGACGCGTTTTTAAGGATATATTCGCACATCCTGCCTGATGTCTTATCCGATATCGCGGACTCATCTTCCCAGTCCACCCTGACTACCTGCTGTTTCTGGCCCAATACCCTGGTTTTAAGTATGGTCTGCCGCGCGGCGTCCTGAATAATACCTGCCGTGCCTATGCGCCTTTCCTTAATCTCGGATAACAACTTCTTCGCAAGCAGGTCCCTGCCTATGACCCCGACGAGTTGAGCAGAGCCGCCTAAACTTGTGATATTGGCGGCTACGTTGCAGGCGCCGCCGGGCAAATACTGCCTCTCCTTGGCATGCACCACAGGCACCGGCGCTTCCGGAGAGATCCTGTCGATCTCTCCGAAAATATACTGGTCAAGGATGAGGTCTCCGACTACAAGGACCCTGGCCCGGGAAAACCCGTTAATGATATTTTTTATCCGGTTCTTGTTGATGTTCATCGTATCTTCTCAATGATCGCCGCGTACAAAAGCGGTATCATTATCTCATGGTGGCCTAAGATATAATGCCCTTTTCCCGAACCTTCGGTGGGGCGGCAGACCACATTCATCGCCGGCCGGTAATGATAATACATATCAAAGTTTGCTGAAGTAAAGTTTCTGATGCTTCCCTTCAGGTTACGGGCCAGATTCAACGCCTTCAGGAAAACCTCCGGAAGCACTACCGTAGAGCCGAAGTTGATGACCACGCCGCCGTTATCAAGCTTAGCGGTCTCCTCAACCAGCCGGTAAAAATCTTTAGCGCTTGCCTCGCCGCAGGCCGCGCCGTCAAATGAAGGATGCTGATGTATTATATCCGTGCCTATCGCCACATGGACGGTAACGGGGATATCCAGCCTGTAGCCGCAGGACAGGATGCTCAGATGCCGGTTGGGCAGCCGCTCTTTCTCGATCTTCAACCCTACCGCCTCTCCGATGCCCATACCCAGCCCATTGCCCTCTTTAACCGCGGCATTGATAAATTCCGCGGTCTGGCGGGACATGCCGAATTTCCCGCTTTTCAGCGATTCGCCTACGTCTTCAGAGGTCTGGCCGCAATAGGCCAGCTCAAAGTCGTGGATGATGCCCGCGCCGTTCAAGGAAATACAGCTGATTATGCCCCTCTTCATTAAATCGATCAAAAGAGGGCCCAGGCCGCATTTAATCACGTGCGCCCCGCACATGAAGATCACGGGTTTCTTTTTCCGACGGGCAGATATAACAGCGTCAACTATCTTCCTGAGCTCGGAGGCCTTCAGAATGTCAGGGAGCGAATCGTAGAAGCCCTTAAAACTTATGCCTTTTCTAAGGACTTTGGCGAATTCAGAGACCTTGACCTTGCTCTTGCGCTTAGTCAGCGAATATGTTTTTATCTTATTGATATCTATATTCATAGGAGTTTAAATAATAGCATATTTTGCCGCTTTCGTCAACGTATATCAGATTTCAGCAGCTCCTTTGCCGCCGCGAAGACGTCATCCACGGTTATGGCCTTGAGACAGGCAAAATGCTTGACGCAGTTGTGCGCCAGGCATTCTATGCAGCCGACATCTTTCTGCAGGACCCTTACCTTCTCGCCTAAAGGCCTCCAGCGCAAAGGTCCTAAGCCCGGCTGCTTTCTGCCGAAAATGGAGACCACAGGGGTGCCTACCGCGGAGGCGATATGCGCCGGCCCAGAATCATTTGAGATGAATAAACTCCCCCATCTTAATAAAGAGACCATTTCACCCAGCGATAATTCTCCGGCCAGATTTAAAACAGGATGTTTTATCAATGAGACAACACCGTCCACTATCGGCTTATCCCCCTTGTTGGATATAACTGCGACTTTTACTTCCAGCTCATCTATGAGACGGTTGGCTAACTCCGCGAAGCGCTCTTCAGGCCAGATCCTGGAAATACAGCTGGCGGAAGGATGGATTATCACGAATTTATCTTTCTCGCATACGTTATTTTCTCTAAGCAGCCTTCTTATTCTGCCTTCGGCATCCTGCTCAAGGGGGACGAACAGTTCTTTCTCCCGCGAATCGATCCCGATCAATTTCAAAACATCAAGGCAGTATTCCAGTTCGTGCTTCCGGCCTTGCGGCTTGATATAAGGCAGCTTACGCGTAAGAAGAAATCCCGCCCTTCTGGCATAACCGATCCTGACAGGTATGCCGGCAAAATAAACGGCAAAATTGACCCTGTTTGTTGAATGCAATATAACGGCCAGGTCAAATCTTCTCTTTTTTATCCGGCTGATCAACCTTAAAATTCCCCTGAGGCCCTTATGCTCTCCCCTTTTATTCAGGACGATCAATTCATCCAGATAGGGATTACCCTTGAGCAGCGCGGAAGTCTCCGGCGCGGCCATTACGGCTATGTAAGAAGACGGATACCAGTCCCGCAGCGCCTTGATTACGGGCGTAGATAATATTACATCGCCCATCCTGTCTGTGCGGCAGATAAGTATGCGTTTAAATTCTAATGGTCTTTCTGATCGCATCGATCACCTCAAATGGAGTTACCGACTTAAGGCACTCCAATGTCCCATAGCGGCATTGCGCCTCCCGGCAGGGCGCGCAGGCAAGAGAAGCGCGCAAGACCACGCATTTATCCGACCATGGCCCGTATCTTCTTTCGTCTGTAGGCCCGAATATCGCCGCTATGGGGCGGTTTAAGTAACTTGCCAGATGCATTGTCGCGGAATCATTGGTAAGAAGCAAGGATGCTTTATTGAGCAAGGCGGCAAGTTGGCGCAGAGATGTCCTGCCGCAAAGGTTAACAACGTCCTTCAGCCCTGAGCATATAGAGCCGCATGTGGGCATATCGCCCTCATCCCCGACAAGTACGGCCTTAGGGAGAATGCCGGGCCTTACCGCCTCAATTACTTTCTTGAAATTATCCGCTGCCCAGCGTTTTGTGCTGCTCCTCGCGCCGGGGGCGATGGCCAGAAATCTATCCGCGCAGCCGATGCCGGATCTGCCGAGGACATCGTCAATATAGCGCCTGTCGTTATCGCCGATATGGAAACTCGCCCGCTCAAATTCTTTAGCCCCGCTGATCCGGCTGTCAATCAACCCCCTTATCTTGAACAGGTGCCTGTCTTTGGCATGCGCCAGGTCCTCAGGCGGCCTGTTAAAGGGATTACTGCGAAAGCTGCTCTTGAGCAAAATGCCGAACATCGTGTTCCTTAGATCAATTACCATATCAAACTTCTGGGCGTTCAGTTCGCTGAACAAACGGATCTTCTCCCATACGGAAGAATGCTTGTCATAGACAATAAGGCGCGCGATCCCGGGGTTATTCTCAAATATCTCTTTTGGCCTTGGGCCGCAGACAACAGTGATCTTTGCTTCAGGATATAGGCCGATCAAGGCATCCAGGGCCGGCAGCGTCAGGATTGTGTCACCGATGTTGCTGAGGGTAACAAAGAGTATTTTATACATAATTGCGACTACAGACTTACGTCTGTAGTATCCATTCCCCACACGTAAGTGTGGGGTCTCATTTCGTCCGCATCTCCCTCACCGCCGCCAGGACATCATCCACCCTGATCGCCTGCATACAACGGTTCTCCTGACATTTAAGATTATAGCAGGGTATCTTGCAGCCAACATCCTTCTGCACAATGATATTATCGCCTTTCAGGTACGGCCCGGTCACCTCGGGAGAAGTCGGCCCAAAAAGGCAGATCGCCCTCGCGTCCACGGCGTTGGCTATATGCAGCGGCGCGCTGTCAGCTGAAACCACGATGTCCATCAACGTGAATAAAGCGCCTAATTGTTTAAGCGTGAGTTTTCCCGCGAGATCCAGCGGTTTATTCTTCATGGAAGCGGTGATCTCTTTAACTAAACCACTGTCCTTGCCCGCGCCTACGACAATAACCCTGGCGGCAAAATCAGAGACCAATCTATCGCAAAGCGAAGAAAAATTATCTTTAGGCCACCTTTTGGGCTCCCAGTTACCTCCGGGATTAACCGCGACGCAGAAATCACCCTCTTTTACCCCTGCCTCCCGCAGCAACCCGCGCGCAAAAACCCGGTCCGCCTCTTTGAAATAGAAATCCAATTTCTTATTTTCCGGCCGGGCGCCGATCACCTTTGCCAGATTCAAATAGAAGTCAACCCTGTGCGTATTATTCATATCGGGCAATGCTACGACATCGGTCAGGAGAAAATTCCGTTTCTTATAATTGTAGCCGACCCTTCGGGGGATGCCCGCGAGAAACACAAGCAGGCAGCGTGTCAGCGAACGGTGCAGCATAATACAGGTATCAAACCGCCTGCCGCGCAGTAAAAATATGAATTTGATCAAACCGAACAAACCCGCGGGCGGCGACTTCTCGTCAAATGTCAGTATCTCGTTTATGTGCGGATTGTCTTCCAGCATCTCCCTGCAGCGGGGCGGGATAACGCTGGCGATGAAGGCGTCGGGGAAGCTCCTGCGCAGCGCCCTGATCGCCGCCGTAGAGAACAAAACATCGCCTAACCAGTTGACGTTATAGATCAAAATGCGCTTAGGGTTTTGCATATGATACGCACTCCTTATAGACATTCTCTGTCTCCCGCGCCATCTTTTCCAGAGAAAAATTCTCCCTTACAAAATCTCTGGCCTTATGCGCCATAAGATACGCCTCATCTCTGTTTTTAAGTAAAAATGTGATTGCCCGCGCCAGCCCTGCCGTATCCTTTGGCTCAACAAGCAGGCCTGTTTCAGCGTTTTTTATCAAAGCGGGTATGCCTCCGATGTTAGAAGCAGCGATGGGAAGCCCTGCTGCCATTGCCTCCATAAGCGCGAGACCTAAACCCTCCTGCAAAGAAGGCATCACGAACACATCCATCGCGGCCAACACCTCAGATGTATTGGCAACCGACGGCATGATAACGGTTTTTTCTTTCAGCCCTAACTTACTGATGATCTTATCCAATCTGCCCCGCTCCCTTCCTTCGCCCACAATAAATAATTGCGCCTCGGGTAACTCCGAAAGGACCTGCGGCATCGCTTCAATAAGATACATGTGGCCTTTAACATCTGAAAGCCGGGCAATGATCCCGATCACAGGGCCGTCTTTCAGGCCAAACCTGCCCTTTATTCCCGCCGTCTGCGTATTATTGACATCACTAAACGCCTTTACGTCCACGCCGTTATATACCACCCTTACCTTTTGCGGGGTAACGCCGAGATCGCCGGTCAAATGCTCTTTCACCGCTTCGCTTATGGCTATGACCCGCATCCCCCAACATGGAAAAACCATTCTGGACAGGCGCCTCCTGAAGAAGCCATGACAGGTAGACAAATGCGGCAACCCGGAAAGCCTGCTTAGCAGGCACCCTAAAACCTGCGTTACTCTCGTATGGGAATGAATAATATCTATACCGTTATCCCTGGCATATCCCGCCAGTTTCAGCGCCGCGGCCAATACCCTGGGGCTCACCTCACATTTTGTGCGTATGGGAATAGTAAAGTGCGGTATACGCAGATCCTCCAGCCTGCCCGCAGAATCTCCTCCGCTGGAAGCGACATAAATATTATTACCGCGCCCAGCCAGGCCCCTTGAAAGATTAAGGATATAACTGGTGATCCCGCCGCAGTTAAAATGATTTGTCAGTATTAGAATCTTCATTTCCGACCGCTTATTTAATCAATCCTTTCTTCAATATATAATCATGAATAATCCCTGAAATTATCCGATGCCCTTTCAGGTTAGGATGCATATCATCATTAATATCCTCCCTTAAACTGTAAAGATCATATGCCGATAAACCGTCATATAAGTTTATATAATCCAACCCTAATTCGCCTGCGGCTGTGTTAAGGCATCTATAATTGCCCCTGCGATACTCATCGTACTCACTAAGCGGCTTAAGATAAGGAAATATTGTCAGCAACAAGGTAATTTGGTTTTGAGAGCATATTTCCTTTATCTTCTGTAAATAATCTGCCCCGGACTCCTGCTTCATAAGCATATCGCCTGCTTTTCTTTCATTTAATAAGAAGAGTTTGTTAAGCCCCAGGGTTATAAACCGATAAAGATGCGAATGCTTCATAAGAAAAGGGTTGACATTATAGGTCCTTGATACCTCGGATATCGGGAAACAATATTCAATGACGTCATTTTTGGCCTTATAATAAATATTCATATTTAGTTCAAAATCATTCATAAAAAGGAAAGTAATAACCATGTCGGGATTATAATCCAATCCTCTATGTTCTAAGAACCTGGCGTAGCGTCGTACGTCGTAACTGCCAGTGCCGAGCGTCCAAACCTGAAATACGTACCTCTTGCTAAGCAGAGGGTCTGTATTCAAGCGGGCCTCTAAGAACACGCTCCCATAACCCTGCTCAGCAATAGAATCGCCGATAACAAGTATACGGTATACCCCTTTATCCTTGGCTAATTTATACTCCCTGCCTATCAACCCATAAGAGTTTATATCGGGATGAGAATTTGGTATCAATTCATAACCCAGCAGGTCCGAAGGGCGATATCTGGCCACTGATCCGCTAGCAAAAGGAGAAGGATTGACCCTTGACTTAAATGAATCACAAGAATAACCGAGTACCGGATTTATACGCAGAAGTAACTCTGATGCCAACAGTCCGCAAACTATGCCAATTAATACCGCCGACAATATTAATAATGCCTTCCTAATCATGACTGCTTTCTATTCTCAATAATTTCTCCACCGCCTCAAGCGCCTCATTGACGGTTATGCCGGACATGCACAGAGCGTCTTTGCATTTCGGCTTGTAGCAAGGCGAACAAGCCAGGTCTTTCTTGAGCAGGACGCATTTTTCTGCCGGAGGCAGGTGTTTCACCGGATCGGTTGGCCCGAACATTGCCACAAAAGGGACCCCCAGCGCCGCCGCCATATGCATGGGGGCCGAATCCTGAGTTATAAACACGTCGCATTTCTCTATGAGGCAGGCCAGTTCGTTAAGGTTGGTCTTACCGCAGGCGATTATGGGCTTGCTCTGCGCCCTGGCCATCGCGTAAAGCTCCTTTGCCTCAGGCAAATGGCGTTCCTGGCCGGTAAGTATGCAACGCACGCCGATGTTGGAGAGGCCGTCGATCAACTTAACCACGTATTCCTTCGGCCATTGTTTTGACTGCCATCTGCCGGAAGCGCCTATATTCATGCCTGCCAGATATTTGGGCCGGGCTAAAAATTGCGAACCGAGAAAGTCCTCCACGCGCCGCCTGTCTTCGTCTTTAGGCCAAAGCTCCAGCCGGTCATCCTCGAGCTCTATGCCCAGCATACGCAGTATCCTGAACTGGTGCTCAACAGGAGACAATCTTTTCTCCGGCCACCTCACCTTCCTGTTAAGAAGAAAACTGAACTTCCCGTTATCGTACCCGTATCTTTTTAAAGACATGGAAAGCCGGCTTAAAATATGGCTGGTGCGGTTATTCTGCAGGTCTATAACGAAATCAGTATACTTTTTACGCAGGAGTTTACCCGTCTTCAGGAGGCCCCTGACTCCCTTGTCTTTACCCTTATAATCGTAAAGGATCAACTCATCTATATAGGGGCATCTGTCCAGAAGCTCCCTCGCCTCTTTTCCCACAACACAGGCGATCTTGTAATTATCCTTTTTGAAATTCTTCCTGACCGCCCTGAGTGCCGGCACAGACAGTATTATATCGCCCACTGCCCCGAGCTTTATGATCAGAACGTTGAATTTGCTGCCCGCCTCTTCATAAACCTTAAGCGTATTTGAGACCATAAGCTCAACGTTAAAGTCCCTTTTGACCTTCTCGTAAGCGGAATATACCAAGCTGCTCCTGAGCTTCTCATCCTTTATGATCTTCATCATTGCCCTGTGCATGTCTTCCGGGTCATTGGGAGAGACCAATAATCCGGTCTTTCCGTCATCTACGATATCCACCACCCCTCCCACCCTTGTTGCCACTACCGGCACGCCCGAAGCATGCGCCTCGATTATCACCCTGCCGAATGCCTCCTGTGTAGTCGTAGCCATTACAAGCATATTGAGCTGAGAGAGAACGCCAGGGATGTCCTTCTGGTTACCCAGGAATTCGGTACAGTGAGAAAGCCCCAGCCGGCGCACCATAACGCCTATCTCCTCCTTATACGGCTGCTTTCCCGGCGCGGCGTCTCCGACGACCCAAACCTTTATTGCCGGATGCTGGCGTAAAACCTTTGAAACGGCCTTCAGGAAATCAATGTGCCCCTTGATAGGGCTCAGCCGCCCTATGATACCTATATTGAAGCACGACCAGTCCCTGTCCCTGGGCGGGATAAACCTGAACCTCTCAAGGTCCACGCTCCTCGGCACTATACGAACGCGCTGCCGCAGGACCCCGAAGTCCTCGATCATATGGCGGGCTATGGCCTGGCTGGGGGCAATGATGAGTTTACCCCATCCCATCACGGAACTGAAGAAATGCGTGCTGTAGAACCCGTGGCAGGTAGTTATAAATATCGTATCCGTTATCCGCGCCGCGAAATAACCTATCCAGGCAGGCACGCGCGAACGGCAATGCACTATACGGATATTTTCGTCCCTGATCACCCTGGCAACCTTCCCTATTGTCTTTAAGATGCTTATCAGTGACTTCCTGTGAACGGGCAACGAATAGTGTTTCGCGCCGGATGCCTCAAGGCCCGCCACAAGCTCTCCGCCGGCAGAGATCACAACTACCTTATGGCCCTGCCTTACAAGGTATTTGGCAAGGTCTATCGTCCCTGTCTCTACCCCGCCCACATTCAGTTCCGGAACTATCTGTAAGATATTCATATGTCCTCTACAGGCTTACGCCTGTAGTATCCTAATTCCCCACACGTAAGTGTGGGGTCCACGGCTCTACACACTTACGTGTGTAGAATCTGACTATACTAACAAATCAACAATCTTTCCTCGGACACGCTCCAAATCCCGCAAGACCTTAGGGCTATGCTCTGTGATATTGGCGACATTGAAGTCAGAGATATACCCGCCTGCCTTGAGATTATCCAGAAAACGCCTGTGCCGCTTGTCTCTTATTCTCTCCGCGTCAAAGACAAATACGGGCTTTCCGCTTGAGGCGGCCTCGGAGATCATTGAAATACTTTCAGGCGATACTATCACCGCGCTGCTCAAGGCAAGGATGCCCGGCACAGCCCCTTCAATGTTCTTCTCATTAGCAATGATCAAAAGCCGGCAGCGCGGATACGCCGCGAATTCATCCTTTACAAGGTTCTCAATATCCTTTGATGTCCTGCGCGAGGTAGTCAGAAGGGCCTCCCATCCATTCTTCTCGCAAAACGACTTTAGCGCCTTAAAGATATCGCGCGCCGCCTCTATATTCAACCCATAATCCTTTGCGTCGCCGCCCAAAAGAATGCCTAAATATTTCCTGTCCGGCTGAATATTCAAACCGGCGTTATTAATCAATGCCCTTCCTGCCTCCTGAATTGTGGAATCATCAATCGTATTTAACGCGCCTTCCGTAACTACGATATTTTTAAGCTTCCCGCTGAGCCTGTCATGCTTAGGCGCTATGACCAGATCAAACCTCCTGGGGCTGAATACGCCCGGCCGCATAACCGCGACTGACTTTGCGCCATTTTCCTTTGAGATAAGCAAGTTAACCCCCGCGAGCGATGAGCCGCAGGATACAACCATATCCGCGTAATAATGGATCAATTCTTTGTAACATTCTTTTTTAAGGCAGGACTTCAATATAAAAACGCGGCAGATACGGCCGAATCCCGATAAAAACACAAGAAAGTAAAATAAAAATTTCATAAATAAGTTCTTGTATTCTACCTTCGCGATCTTACCGACTACCTGCCGCTTCCCCATTCCCGCGGCCTTCAGCACCGCTTCTGACTGATTCAGATGGCCTTGTTTTCCATCGCTTAAAATAAGCGCGTCCCGCTTCGTAGAATACTTCCAGCGCTTATAAAACCAGAGGTATTCATTCGGAAAACTCCCCACATAGGACTCAATATATCTATTTATCATCCTCAGATTTTCATCCACATCCGTTGCCAGACGTAAAGGAGGAGAAAGAACAACTTTATGGTAGGCGCCTTTCCGGCGTATGACATGAACCATAATGATGGGAACATTAAGCCGTTGCGCTAACTTTACCGCGCCCTGAGGCGTAGATGCCGGGCGTGAAAAAAACTCTATCATGCTGCCCTCCCTGCCGCCTCCATGGTCAGCCACGATCCCCAGCACCCTGCCCGCCTTTAGATCGGCCATTGCCTCTCTGGCGCTCTTATCCACGGGTATCAATTTATATCCCTTTGACTTTCTATAATCGTTAAGCAGCTCATTCAACAGGCCGCTCTTTCTCTGCTCCTGTACGATAACGCTGAAAGGATAACCAAACGCCGAACACATGGACATTGCCAGCTCCCAGTTGCCGAAATGAGAGGCCAAAATTATCAGGCCCCTCCCCTGCCTGAAACATTCTTCAAAATACTCTCTGCCTTCTATGGTCACAAATCTCTCTAAATACCGCTTATCCACCTTGGGCAGCCGCAGCATCTCAACGAAACTCAGGCAGATGTTCACAAAACAGCCCTTAAGTATTCTCTGCAGTTCTGCCGGCTCCTTAGAAGAGGCAAAGGCAATGCGTAAATTCTTATAGGCAGCGTTTCTATGGCGGCGGTCAAGATAATACCCCAGCCTGCCCAACAGCGCGCCTGTAAATATGGCGCAGCCGACAGGCATAAGCATAAAAACCCCGCTTAAAGACTTAAGCAGTATATAAAGAAAGTAATCTCCGGACAAATTCATCCTTGCTGTGTGTTATCTCCAGCTCCGCTTTCAGCGCCAGCGCGCGCAGGCCGCCGAACAAAGCGCGGTCCCTTATCCTTACCGCGTCCTTCTGGCTGGTGATCACCGTATTTATACTGCTCCTGCGGCAGACGGCCCTGATCTTTATAATATCGCTATCGCTGTAAAGATGATGGTCGGGGAATTTTAAATGCAGCTTTATATATACGCCGCATTCGCTGACTGTCTTCTCAAAAGACCCGGCATCGCCTATGCCGGAAAATACGCAGGCCGCCTCGCCTTTCAGCGAATCCACCTCCAAGGTGCTTTTTTCATCGGCCAGATCATAAAAATACCGAGGCACATAGTCAGAATACGCCATCAGGGCAGAAGGGTTTATGCCCCTTATCAACGCTGCCAGTTTTTCCCTTTCCTGTCTTCCCGCCTTTGTAAACAAGATTATATCGGCGCGATTCAGCGAGGAAGGCGGCTCCCTTAATATGCCCCGCGGGATCAGGCGGCCGTTACCGAAAGGATCGTTGGCGTTGAGCAGGACGATGTCCAGATCGCGCTCTAATTTCCAATGCTGAAACCCGTCATCAAGCACAACAGTATCCGCTTTTATTTCGCCTGCCGCCTTAGCGGCAGACCTGCGGCGGTCGGCGTCTATCAATATCGGCACATCGGGAAAATCCTCGGCCAGCATATATGCCTCATCCCCTATACCCTTTATTCCGAATTCCTCAGGCCTGCCTTTCACAATAACAGGGCTGTTCTTATCCTCGCGTCCGTAGCCTCTGATCAAGACCGCCGGATTGCGGCCGTTATCTTTTAACACCCGCAAGATCAGTTTGACTAACGATGTCTTTCCTGTCCCGCCCCAGGTGATGTTGCCGATGCTTATTACCTTGCAGGCAGGACGGAATGCCCCTGACAAAGCAATCCTGCGGCAAATACGTAGAATAATTCCATAGACCAGAGAAAGCAGAAACAGGAATACTTTTAGTATGCCGGCTATAATGCCTTTCTGACTATCGGTTGCTAAATTGTAAAAATACCGCTTTATCATAATATCCATCCCCACACGTTAGTGTGGGGTATACTCCAATATCCTTCCAATCTCCTCTATTGTCCGCGCTACGGCGCCTCTGTTCTTCTCAACCACTGAACGGGCGTTGTTGCCTAACTTTTGCCTGACATCTTCTCTGCCCAGAATATCCTTAAGAGCGTTTCCTAATCCAGCTTCATCCTTTACCTGTATCGCTGCTTCATCCTTGAGGAACATCTCGGCAATATCCCTGAAATTGGACATATGCCTGCCGAACACGATCGGCTTGCCGAAAAATGCCGGCTCAATGATATTGTGGCCGCCGTGCTCGATCAAACTGCCCCCTATGAACACAACATCGGCCATATTATATAATGACGGCAACTCGCCTATGATATCCAGAAGAAATACGCAGTTCCTGCCCGCGGGACAGCCCGCCTTTATCCGCGAGATCCTCAAGGCGTCAAACCCCATTTTCCTGGCCAGCCCCTCTATCTCGCCGCACCGTTCTATATGCCTCGGCGCGACTAAAAGCCTCAAATCCGGAAACTGCCTGCGCGCCTGCCTGTAAACGCCCAGCAGTATCTCCTCTTCGCGCGGATGCGTGCTGCCGCAGACGAACAGTTTCTCATCGCTTTTAAGCCCGATATCCAGAGAATGCGCGCTGATCTCCAGGTCAAACTTCATATTGCCCGTTATTTTGACTTTTTTATCATCAACTCCCAGCTGGACCAGCCGCCTCGCGTCCTGGTCAGAACGCACGCAGAATAAGCTTACCTTATTTAATATCGGCTTGAATAAAAATTTCATGCGGTAATAACCTTTGAATGACCTGTCGGAAATACGGCCGTTCACGATCGCTGTCGGCACCCCGCTTTGTTTAAGATAAGAAAGAAGGTTCGGCCAAAGCTCTGTTTCAACCGCGATAAATAAACACGGCTTGATCCGCCTTATTACGCGCTTGATGATAAAACTCAGGTCAAAAGGCAAATAGAATATCTGCGCGTTATTACCGAATAATTTTACCGCCAGCTTATTGCCGGTTGTGGTTACCGTTGAGATGACGATCTTGTTCCGGCTGAATTCCCTGCCTGTATCACGGACAAAGGCCTTGATAGCCATTACCTCACCCACGCTTACAGCGTGGAGCCATATCAGCCCCGCGCCAGGGGCTTGTTTCAGCCGCAAAAACCCCATCCGCTGAAAAATACCCGCGTTGATCTTGCGCTTCGCCAGAGAATACGGCAGGTAAATCAACGCAAAAAACAGAAAAAATAAATCGTATAATATAAACATTCTACTCTACGCTCTCGGATGCGCCTTATCATACACCTTCTTCAATTTATCGGTAGTAAGGTGCGTGTAGATCTGTGTGGTTGAAAGATTGGCATGCCCCAGCAGCTCCTGCACCGAGCGCAGATCAGCTCCCCTGTCAAGCAGATGAGTGGCAAAGGAATGCCTTAACGTATGCGGGGAGGCGCCGTGCTTCCGGCATACGCGGTGAATATAGTTATCTATGATCATCCGCACCCCTCTTGTGGTGATCGGCCTTTTATTCTTGTTAAGAAACACCCGCTCGCTGTCTTTATCCCTTTTTTCCAGGTATGCCTTCAGCGCGTTCAGCGCCTTATCCCCTATGGGAAGTATGCGCTCCTTCCTGCCCTTGCCCATGACCTTGACTATGCCGCCTATAAAATCAATGTCGTCTATGCGCAGGCCCACGAGTTCGCTTACGCGCATTCCCGTGCTGTAAAAAACCTCCAGTATCGCCCTGTCCCTGAAGTCCATCCAGTCGCGGCCTTCAGGGGCGCCTATAAGCTTCAACACCTCATCCTCCGTAAAAAATAAAGGGAGATGCTTTTCCTGTTTGGGGCTGTGAAGGCCAACTATGGGATTTGACTTAAGGTGCCCCTCACGGCATAAGAATTTGAAAAAAGAACGAAGGCAGGAGAGCCGCCGTGAGACAGTCCTCTGCCCAAGATTATGCTCTTTCAGGAAAGCCAGGTACTTCCTCAGAAAAAGATAATCCACCTTGTCAAGAGCCATATCTCCCAGAAAACCGGCAAAGTCGCGCAGGTCATGCTCATAATTATCGCTTGTATACTGGGAGTAATTCTTTTCGATCTTCAAATAATTAAGAAACTTTTCTATATAGCGCAGCATCATTGATCTTTATCTTCGGGTTCGGGTAATTTGTTCGCGGTATACCTGCATTTGGGGAAATTGCTGCAGCCGTAGAAGGCGCCCCTTCTTGAGTGGCGCTCGATCAATTCTCCGCCGCATTCCGGCTGCGGGCATTTTATCCCCGTGGTTATGGACTTTGAGCTCTTACAGTCGGGATAACCGGAGCAGCTGAGGAACTTTCCCCTCCTGCCCCACTTTATCACCATCGGCTTTCCGCATACGCCGCATACCTCATCGGAGGTGATGATTTCCTTTTTGATGTTCTCCTGCGCGAAATCCAGGCTTTGCTTGAACGGCTCATAAAAATCACTCAATACCCTGGCAAGCTCTATCTTGCCTTCTTCAATATCATCCAGCTCTTCTTCCATCAACGCCGTGAATTTAACGTCCATGACTTTGGGGAAATATTCAACCAGCATATCGCAGACCTTCATCCCCAGTTCCGTGGCGGAAAAATAGCCCTTCTGCCTCCTGACATAATCCCTGTAGACAATCGTCTGTATGATCGGCGCGTAGGTAGAAGGCCTGCCGATGCCGTTTTCTTCCAACGCTTTTACCAGAGAGCTTTCAGAAAACCTGGCAGGCGGCTTGGTAAAATGCTGGCCGGGGTCAAGTTTTACCAGGTCAAGCGGCTCGCCTTTTTCTAAAGCAGGCAGGATATTCTTTTTCTCTTCATCTTCCTCTTCTAATTTATAGATAGCAAGGAAGCCCTCAAAGACCACATTAGAGCCGTTGGCGACCAATTGATATTGATCCGCGGTGATATCAACCGCCGTATTCAGGTAGACCGCCGGTTTCATCTGACTGGCAACAAACCTTTTGTAGATCAGATCATAAAGTTTATACTGGTCGCCCGTAAGGAAGCTTTTGACCAGATCGGGCGTCCTTAACACTGATGTCGGCCTGACCGCCTCGTGCGCCTCCTGCGCTGACTTTTTTACCTTATAAACGTTGGGCTCATCAGGCAGGTATTCCTTGCCAAACCTCTCAAGGATAAAATTCCTCAACTCCCCTATGGCGGAATTCGCCACCTTGGTTGAATCGGTCCTCATGTAGGTTATAAGGCCGACCGGGCCTTCATCGCCGAGCTCTATGCCTTCGTAGAGCTGCTGCGCTACCATCATCGTCTTGGCGGCGGTGAACTTAAGCTTGTTAAAACCGTCCTGCTGCATAGTGCTGGTCACAAAAGGCGCGAAGGGATTCCTCCTCTTTTCCTTATCCTGGACATCCTCCACCTTGAACGACTTTTCTTTCAGGTCGTTGATTATGCCGTATGCCTCTTTCTCATTATTTATCTGGACCTTCTCGCCGGCTATCTTCATCAGCTTCGCCTGGAAACTCTTGTGGCCGCGCTTAAGCGCGCCGGCTTTCTGCTTCATCAGTTCCGCCTCTATATCCCAGTATTCCTGCGGCTTGAACGCCTGAATCTCCCTTTCCCTTTCCACGATCAGCCGTAAGGCGACCGACTGGACCCTGCCCGCGCTCAGGCCCCGCACGATCTTCCTCCAAAGCAAAGGGCTGAGCAGATAGCCCACTATTCTGTCCAGTATCCTGCGCGCCTGCTGCGCCTTGACCAGATCCTCATTTATGTCCACAGGATGGGAAAAGGCGTTCTTTATCGCCTGAAGGGTTATCTCGTGGAACGCGACTCTGAGGAATTTCTTCTTATCCTTCATGCGTTCCATGATATGCCAGCCGATCGCCTCTCCCTCCCTGTCAGGGTCTGTGGCAAGATATACCGTATCGCTTTCGGCTACGGCCTTCTTTATCTCTTCAAACACCTTCTTCCTGGAAGGCATGACCACAAAACTCGGCTTGAAACCGTCTTCTATGTCTATGCCGATGTTTTTCTTGGGCAGGTCTATCAAATGGCCCATGGAAGAAACGATGTTATATTTCCCGGCGAGAAACTTGCCTATGGTCTTTGCCTTTGTGGGCGACTCAACTATTACAAGCGGCTTTTTTTCCTCTGACATTCATACCTCCGTAAGATTGTAAGTTTAACTCCTCTAATATATCCTCCACATCGGTGACCAATTTTGCCCCCTGTTTTATCAAATTATTGGTCCCGTATGAGGTGGAAGAATTGACCTCTCCCGGTAAGGCAAATACCTCTCTGCCCTGTTCCAGGGCGCAATCCGCGGTGATCAGCGCCCCGCTATTCTCCGCCGCTTCAATAACTACAATACCCATTGAAAGGCCGCTGATTATCCTGTTCCTGCGGGGAAAATTATGAGGGAATGGCCCGGTATCAAGAGGAAATTCCGAGATAACCGCGCCGCTGCCCGCTATTGAATAAGCCAGCTCCTCGTTCTCCGGCGGGTAGATATTATTCAGGCCGCTGCCTAAAACCGCTATTGTATTTCCCTTACTGCTAAGCGCGCCCCTGTGCGCGGCAGTGTCAACGCCGCGCGCCAGCCCCGATATTACCGTTATGCCTGAAGCCGCTAAGCCGGCGGCAAGCCGCTGCGCGGAAGACAGGCCGTAAAAGGACGCGCGCCTTGAGCCGACAATGCCTACGGCTGTATCGAATTGCAGATCGCCCATGACATACAAAACAAGCGGCGGGTCGTAGATCTGTTTAAGAATGGCGGGATAATCCTCATCAAGCATGGTGATCATCTTGATCCCCTGCTTCTCTGAACGGGACATCTCTCTCCTGAAATCAACCTCTCTTACCGCAATCGCCCCTGCCCTGATTATCCCTGCCGCGGAGCCAAAATGCTCAAGCAGGCGGCGAAACCTCACAACGCCCATATCCGCGCTTAAGTGCAGCCATATTAACGCTTCTCTTTCCGTCATCACTTTAGATATTCCTCGATCTTTTCAACTACCTCTTTCACCGAAAGCCCGGAGGTATCAATTGAATGATCTGCCCTGGCATAGAAAGGCGCGCGTAACTTTAATAGTTCCTTGATCCTGACGTTCGGGTCAGGCACATTGAGCAGCGGCCTGTGCGCGTAACCGGCAGTCCTCTCTAATATTACCTCAACCGAGGCGCTCAGACAGATGATCTTGCCGCTATCCTTCATAGTCCTTATATTACCGTCATCCATAACAATGCCGCCTCCGCAGGCAACCACAACGCCGTCTTGCCTGGCTGCCTGTTGAAGCGCCTCTTTTTCCAGCTGCCTGAAATGCGGCTCTCCTTCCCTGGAAAAGATCTCGCTTATCTGCCGCTTCTCTCTTTTCTCGATGATGCCATCCAGATCAATAAAATGCCGCTTAAGCCGCTTTGCCAGCTCTCTGCCCACAGCGCTCTTGCCGGTCCCCATAAAGCCTACCAGGTATATATTATCAGCCATATTGCCTCCTGAAATCATCTGAACCGCAATTCTAACACAGAGTTACGTTGCTGTCAACACATTCTCCCCTTACCTATATATGTCAACAAAAAAGTAGGGGCTTTGGGCCTCTACTATATATGACGTAAAAAAGCGAGTTTTACTTGCAAAAAATATCTCTTTTTTAGTTAAATACCCCTCCTTCAAAATCCTCTATCTGCTTTATCCTTTCCCTTGCCCCATCTGACACCTCCCAGAACCAACCCTGAGGGTCCCAGCATTGGGCGAATTTATAACGGCGGGCAACAGTCCTGAATGCCTTTTTTGCCTCTGCGTATTTCTCTTCAGCCGCATATGCCTCGCCCTTAATAAAATAAGCCGTGGCAACGTCGTTGAGCGCCCAATAGTCAAATGCCTTATTCTTAGGGGCAAAATCGCGAAGCTGGCGCTGCTGCTTGTCCGCCTCCTTTGAATACAATTCAATGCACTTGTCAGCCGCGTAATGGACTACGCCATACTCCCTGTTAGCCAGCGCTTTCCATGCCTGGAGAACCAGATTACGGGAAGACAAATCATCTAAATCATAAGCAAAGGCCGGCAAGGCAATTAACAATAAAAGAGCGATTATCAGACAGCGCTTCATTTATAGCCCTCCGTTAGATCAGCCCTTTACGCAATTGGCGTGGGCATAGGCCTTAAGGCGCTCTCTCGCCTCTTCGGATATCTCCACAAACTGCAGGCCAGTCAGAAAACTCTTCTGCGGCTCGTCGCCGCGCGTCCAGACCACCCTGCCCCGCACCGTGATCGGCTCCTCATCAGGGACACGCAATGCAAGCTCAATGTGCCTGTCAATGGAAAGACGTTCCGGCAGGTTCAAACAGAGGCCGTCTTCCGAAACATCGCAGGTCTTGGGGCAGTCCTCATCAAAATCAAACAATTTGCGGTAAGATACGTCCATATTGATCCTTAACCTGACAAATCTGCGTTCCTTCATTTTCTTATCCCTTCCCTGTTTCTGGATCGCTGGAGCTCTTTATATACCATAACAACGTTCTTTGCCCCTTCTGTCGCCCACCGGATCCCCAGGATCAAAGCGGCGATAAGAAACTGCATAAAATACCTGGGAATAAAAAAGGAAAGCGCGAAACACAAAAGGCAGCCCGCCAGCCACTTGCGCCCTGCCAACATACGCAGCAGGCCCTGGCGCCTTCCGCCTATTGCCTTATTTGCGACTACAAGCATATCCTGACAATAAAGGCACGCGGCAATGTGCGCCTCAAGCTCTGCGCGCCTCTTTCTGCTTAATCCCCCCTCCGCATACAGGCCCAGGTCCGCGTCTGAGGGGCATTCATTGCATCTGTTCAGGGCGCTCTCGCGCATATTGCTCTTTAACGACCTGCTTAATAATTCGTCTATCCTTTCCATAACTTATGCCCTCACTTATATAGACGCAAAAAAACGCGTTTTACTTGCACCCGGAATAGCCCTTTTCTTCAAGAACCTTTCTAAGCCGCTTCTTCGCCCTGGCGATTATGGACGATACCGACGCGTTCCTTATATTAAGTATGGCCGCGATCTCCCTGTGCGTCTGGTTGTGCAAAAGGCATAACGACAATACGATCCTGTGCTTTTCAGGAAGATGAGAGATAAACCGGCTGACCTCATGCTGCAAATCCTTGATCTCCATCATATCTGCCGGATTATGGGAGGCATCCGGCAGCCCTTCCGATAATGCCGGCCCCTCAGAATCATCAAGCAGGGAATAAATCCTGCTTCTCGCGGAATTCCTGCGCATAAAATCTATACCGGCGTTCTGGCTCACCACAGAAAGCCAGCCCCGCACCCTGTTCCTGTCCCTGACCTGCAGGAGTTTTTCCTTCTGCCAGATATCAATAAATACTGATTGCGATATGTCTTTTATGTCTTCTTCGCTAAAACTAAAACCGTGGCGGGATAACTTTGCCTTAATACTGACGGTTACCGTGTCCTGAAAACGCCGTATGAACTCAAGCCAGGCCTCCCTGTCTTTGGCAATACAGCGTTCAATTAATCCGGAGAGCATTTGGTTTGTTTAAGAGATCCGCTTCAAATAATTTTTATAACTGTCCTTTATGTCGGAAAGCGAGTCGCCGCCGAACTTCTCCAGCAATACCCCGGCAAGTTCTGTGGCAGAGACCGCCTCTCCTACAACTCCGGCGGACAATACCACGCAGGTGTCGGAACGCTCGATCGCCGCTTTTTTGGGCTTGCGCGTATTCAAATCCACGGAAGGCAGCGGATTGAACAGGGTAGATATCGGTTTCATACAGCACCGTAAGATCAACGGCTCCCCGTTAGTCATGCCGCCCTCAAGGCCGCCGGCGTTATTGGTCTTTCTATAGAAACCCTTTTTCCGCGAGTAAAAGATCGCGTCGTGCGCTTCAGAGCCGAACTTATCCGCGTAGCCCAGGCCCAAACCTATCTCCACCGACTTAACTCCGGGTATGGACATAAGCGCGGCCGACAGCCGTCCGTCAAGCCGCTTGTCAAAATGCGCGTAACTGCCCAGGCCCGGAGGCAGCCCTATCGCCTTTACTTCAAATACGCCTCCCACCGTATCCCGTTTCTTTACGGCGGCATCTACGCGTTTCTTCATCTTGTCCTTGTCTGACTCCCCGCCAACCTCAATAACCCGGCTGCTGATATTGATATCAAACTCGCGCAGGAACAATTTGCACAAAGCGCCTACCGCGGTCCTGGCCGCCGTCTCTCTGGCAGAGGCGCGTTCAAGCACAGGCCGCGCGTCCTGAAATCCGTATTTCAGCACTCCGGCCAGGTCCGCGTGACCCGGCCTGGGAGAGACAACGTCGGGAAGCTCGTTTATCCTGGAGTCGGTGTTTTTGATCATCAGGCAAATGGGAGAGCCGATAGTGACCCCCCGCCTTAAACCGGAAAGTATCAAGGCCGAATCCTGCTCGATCTGCATGCGTTTACCCCTGCCATAACCCTCCTGCCTGCGCTGCAGCTCGGTATTTATCTCGTAGGCGTTGATCTTTAACCCCGCGGGAATGCCTTCCAGGATCGCCGCGAGGCACCTTCCGTGCGATTCTCCAGCGGTAAGAAAACGCAGCATAACATCCTCCTTGTTTACGCGGTAGAGCCGGAGGCGTCTTTGTCCAACGCCAGGTTCCTCTCTACAAAAGCGACTATCTTTGCCTGAATCTCAGAATCAATTTTATAGAATTCAACACCCATGCCCGGATAGATCTCATGCTGCAGCTCCCTGGATACATGCCAGACGACCCTGGCCTCAAGTTCTGTCTTTGACATGTGCGGCCCAAGGCCAAACTTCAAAGTAATGATCTCGCCTAACGGATATATCTTGTCGCAGAATATCAAAGCGCCTATGGCGCTCAAATTCAGGATCTTGCCCTTATGCGGCTTGCCGCCCGCCTGTCCGGGCCAGTATTCCACTGTCTGCTCAAAGTGCAGCCGCCTGAACCTCCTCCTCAGTTTCTTGCTCTGTATCTCGGCTATGGCCCTGTCTTCCTTAAACGCGTTCAATGCCAGTTCCATGTTATCGTATACCTCAAATACGCTGTCCATATGCACCAGTTCAAAAAGCCGCCTTATATAGACGGGGACGTTCACAAACTTGATCCTGCATTTATTATTTATCACGTTCTTATAGGCAATGGTCAATACGGACAGGCCCTCGTAATCCACAAAATTCACTTCCTCAAAATTGCAGAGTATATCCTTGAAACCGCTCCTGATGCACCAGCCGACCCTCTCCACCAACTCTGAAGCGTTTATATCGATCTCCCCTGAGACGGACAGGACCACTATATTGCCTTTATACTGGACCGTGATCTCCATTTGCTCCCTTTCTTTAGGCGAACAGCTTGATGAACTTGGGCGCCAGGATAAAACAGGCGACGATAAGAGAATTGATACTGGCGACGAGAACGCCGGCAGCTGCAATATCCTTCAGCACCCTTATTGAAACGCTTTTTTTCTGGCCCTTAAGGAAATCTATAAGGATCTCAAAGGCGGTGTTTACTATCTCCGCCACGAATACCAGCGCTATGGATACGCAAATAAACAGGAATTCTATCCGGGCGACTTTGAGCAATACGGCGAACAAAACCGCGAAGCAGGCGAACGCTATATGGATGCGTATATGCGTCTCTGTGCGGATGGCAAAGCCCAGCCCGTCAAAGGCATATTTAAAACTCTCCAGGAAATTCCTGCTAGACACCTGCCCCCCTATTCTTATACTCTAAATAATCCCGCAGGATGTCCTTATGGTCAAAGGCAAGATCCAGCTTCATCGCCTCATCCGGCGTAAATGCCGCCGCCTTTGCCGCGTCATCACCTGCCTTGATGCTGCCTTCGGCTTTAGCAATATATACCGTGCCTATAGTGTGGAAACGCGGGTCCCTCTTCGGTTCTGAATAAGTATGGAATTGCTTCAGCCCCGTGATCCTTAAACCGGTCTCCTCTTCTGCCTCGCGCCTGGCCGCGTCCTCTAAACTCTCGCCGTAATCCACAAACCCGCCGGGTATTGCCCAGCCGAACGGCGGATTTTGGCGCTCAATTAAAACTATCCTGTTGTCAGGCATCTCTATTAAGGCGTCCACGGTGACATAAGGGCCGTTGCCTAATTTATTGAGCATATAATCTAAATAACCGTTTACGTGCTTGTCAAATATTTCAAAACCCTCCTTATCATAAAGCGCGAACACGATCTCTTTAAGCCGCGAATCGCTGTATCTTAGATGCCTCAACACTTCCTGAGACATTATCTTAGCCGCGGCAACAAGAGAAAATCCCCCCACTCCGCAGCCAAGCGCGGGAAAGGCAAGGGACTTTACTTTTAATTCCTCGGCGGCCCGCAGCGCGTTCCGGCAGGAAAGCCGTATCTTTTTCTCGTCGGTCTGGAAGTCCATTCCCATGGTCACGGCGTGTATCACAAACTTCGCGCTGAGTTTGCCCGCCTTAGTCGCGACTGCCTCACCTATGGCTATGGGGCCTTTTTTGACAGCTTCATCCTCTATCTCTTTGCCGCCTTTGCGCTTTATCGCGCCCGCCACGCCGCCGCCCATGACCAGCTTATTGTTGGCGGCGTTGACTATCGCGTCAACCTTCTGCGCGGTTATATCCCCTTGAATGATCTTTA
Organism: Candidatus Omnitrophota bacterium; assembly: GCA_028707125.1. Classification (NCBI taxonomy): domain Bacteria; kingdom Pseudomonadati; phylum Candidatus Omnitrophota; species Candidatus Omnitrophota bacterium. The sequence continues at coordinate 733,170 of JAQTUX010000001.1, read as the reverse complement.
TTTCACAGCCCTTGATATCCATTATGATATTATACTATCTTTCCTTTATTACCGCAAGCATCTGCCTGTGTATCTTTCCGTTTGAAGACACGATAAAATGCTTCCTGTCAAGCGGTACCCCCTCGCCGTTTTTTCCTGTGACCCTGCCTCCTGCCTCCTCAACGATCAGCTTGCCCGCGGCAAAATCCCAGGGGCTTAACTCAAACTCCCAGAAACCCGCTGCCCGGCCTGAGGCCACATAACAAAGATCCAGCGCCGCGGCGCCCAGACGGCGCAGCCCCAGGATCCGCCGAAACAAGAAGCGCTTGATGGTCTCCAGGCTCTTAACCATTTCCCTGCCTCTGTCGTAATAGAATCCGGTTATGAGCATGGCCTGCCTTAGGGTAGCCGCTGAATTGACCCTGATGGGCTTCGCGTTAAGAAACGCGCCTTTGCCCTTCTCGGCGTAAAACAGCTCATCGCGCGTTACGTCGTAAATAGCGCCGGCTATCACCTTATCTTTACGCGCCAGCGCGACCGAAGCGCAAAAGATCGGCAGTCCGCAGGCAAAGTTATTTGTGCCGTCAAGCGGGTCAATGATCCAGGTATATTCCGAACCGGTCTTTTTATAACGGTATTCTTCGGCAAGAAAGTTATGTTCGGGAAAACGGCTTTTTATCAACGAGACAACCGCCTTCTCCGCCTCTGTATCGGCATTGGTCAGAAGGTCAAAGGACGAGGACTTCGTCCGCACCCTAAACCCTTTCTGGAAGTATTTTTTGTGGATCACGCCGGCCCGCCTCGCGGCCCGCACAGCTGTGCCTAAATAACTTATATCTTTCATATCTTAGCTAATGAACGCGCCAGCGCCAGCGCCTGTTTCTTTGTTGTTATCTCTCCGGCCGCCTGCGCCTCTTCTACTTCGTCCAGGATCTTACTGAAAATCGGGGAAGGCGTAAGTTTTAATATCTTTATCAGGTCATTTCCGTCTATCAACCGCACGATCTTTTCCCGGCCCTTACGGATGAAGAACTCGCGCGCGAGCTCAAGGCAGACCTTCTCGTGATGCCTGCGGTCCTCGCCCGCCGTAAGCGGCCCTCTTGTCGCGCGCTGGTCGGCGATCGCGAGCAAAAGCACGCTTACCGCCTCCTCTGCCGTATCCCTGAAGAAACGGAACCTTGCCCGCTCGCTGAGCGTTTCTATATCCGCGAGGTATCCGGGGCGTAAATGCCAGAAGACGATCTTCTTCAACGCGTAATACTCGTCCTGCGAAAGTTTCAACATCTCCGTGATCCCGCGGACTATCTTCAGGGCGCAGCGCTCGTGGCCGTGGAATATGATCTTACCTTCCCTGCGCACGCGGCTTTCCGGTTTGCCTATGTCATGCAGAAGGCAGGCAAACTTTAATAAACCCAGCCGGCTCCTTGTGGGAGAGAGGATAGTGCCGAGATATGGGCCTATCTTCTTGTCGCGTTTAATCTCCTTAAGCAGCGCCTCAAACTGTTTAAGCGCCTCCAACGAATGCCCCCAGACGTCAAGATGGTGATACGGCCCCTGGTCAACCCCGCGCATGACCCTTAACTGAGGCAGGACAACATAAAGTATCTTCAGATCATCCAGTTCTTTTATGGTTTTGCAGGCGTTCTCGCTTTCAAATATCTTGAACAACTCGTCTCTTATACGCTCATAAGAAACGCCCCTTAATTTCTCTTTGCTTTTCAGCGCTGATCTCAAGGTCTGTTTATCTATATTGAATCCGAACATCGCCTTCGCGCTGAACGCCCTTAATACCCTCAAGGGATCATCTTTAAAAGATGACTCTGATGCCGCCCTTATTTTTTTCAGCTTGATGTCTTTGAGCCCGCCGTGAAAATCAATTACGCAGTCCTCAAGCCGCCTGCCTGCCTTAAGCCGCGCCACATCCAGGGCAAGGGCGTTGATGGTAAAGTCGCGATGGAGCATATCATCCTTCAGGTCCCTGCCGCGAAAATCGGTAAAATCAAGGGTATAGTGCATTTGCTTTGTCTTGTATACGACCCTGGCGCAGCCGCGCGCCTTATCCAGCACCACAAATCCCGCCTTGATCTGGCGGGCAAAGCCGCGGGCAAAGGCGACGGCATTCCTGCCGACCGCGAAGTCAATATCCACCACGTCTTTGCGGCGCTTGAGGAATATGTCCCTGAGGAAACCGCCCACAATGTAGAGCCCGGGCCGCCTTTTTTGCCGGGAAATATACTGAATAAGCTTTTTTATGAGGGGGTCGCTCTTTATTAGTGAAGTGCTAAGCATACGCGGCGGGAAAACGCCTATTTTTCCTTCAGCGGGTTAGACTGCTTAAATATATCCTCTTCCACAAAGATCGGCGCCCTGGCGCGCACTGCCAGGGCGATGCTGTCCGACGGCCTGGCATCCACGACCTTCTGCCTGCCGTCATATTTCAGGTAGAGCTTGGCGTGGTATGTGCTCTGCTCCAGCTTGTCTATAAGGACATAATCTATGCGGGAATCAAGTTCGGTAATGGTGTTTAACAGCAGATCGTGCGTCAACGGCCGCGGCGGGGTAAAACCGCTTACCTCCATCTTTATGGCGGATGCCTCCGTGGACCCTATGACGATAGGCAGCAGCCGCTCGCCCTTCTTCTCTTTGAGCACGATGACCTGATCGTGCCTTTTCTCGTCTATTATTATCTTGTTTAACCCTACTTCAATCATATGATCATCTCCGCGCCTTCTTCTTTCCCTTGTTGAACATGTCTTTCAGCTCTTTCATGAATTGGTTGACGTCCTTAAACTGCCTGTACACTGAGGCAAAGCGCACGTAGGCCACATCGTCAAGCGCGGCCAAATGCTCCATTACCTTCTCGCCTATGTAGGTAGAACCGACTTCGCGGTCAAACTTCTTATGGATATGCCGCTCTATGCCGGCTACTATCTGCTCCATCTTCTTTACACTTACCTGCCTTTTCTCGCAGGCCTTTACTATGCCGTTCAGGATCTTCTTTCTGTCAAATGCCTGGCGCCGGCCGTCTTTCTTCACCACCATCATGGGAAGCTCCTCGTTGTATTCGTAAGTGGTGAACCGCTTTGAGCATTTCAGGCACTGGCGCCTGCGCCTGATCCCGGCGTTGGCTGATGTAGGGCGCGAATCAACTACACTGCTTTCTCTATAATGGCAAAAAGGGCACTTCACTTCTTCTTTCTGACTCTTATCCCCGCCTCTTTGAGGAATTCCGCCGACATCTTATCCGGATAACCGTCGGAGATAACGACCTCTTTCACTCCGGCGTTTATAAGCATCTTGGCGCAGATGATGCAGGGCTGGTTGGTTATGTAGAACGATGAGTCCTTGACGCTTATGCCGTAGAGCGCGGCCTGAAGCAGCGCGTTTTGTTCGGCGTGCAGCCCGCGGCAGAGTTCATGGCGCTCGCCGGAAGGTATCTTGAGTTTCTCCCTGAGGCAGCCGGCTTCAAAACAATGCTTGATGCCTGAGGGTGTGCCGTTGTAGCCGGTGGCAAGTATTCTCCTGTCCTTGACGATCAAAGCCCCCACCTGCCTGCGCAGGCACGTAGAGCGCTTTGCCACAAGCTTGGCAATACCGATAAAGTATTCATCCCATCCGGGGCGGTTGTCTTTCATTTTAATTCGGGGTAGATCGGGAACCTGGCGGTCAAGGCGTATGCCCTTCCGCGGATATCCTCCAATTTACCGTCGTCGCTCCTCGCCAGGATCGCTTCGTTTATCAATGAAACGATCTGTTTCATTTCATTTTCCTTCATTCCCCTGGTAGTGACCGCGGGAGCTCCCAGCCGTATTCCGCTGGTAAGCATGGGGCTTAACCGGTCATAAGGTATGAGGTTCTTATTCACTGTGATACCGGCCTTCTCAAGCGCCACCTGCGCGTCCCTGCCGCATACCTTCCTGGGCGTCAGATCCACGAGCGCAAGATGATTATCGGTACCGCCCGACACCAGCCGGTAGCCGAAAGAGGCCATTGCTTCGGCAAGCGCCTTGGCGTTCTTTGCCACCTGGCGCTGGTATGCCTTGAATTCCTCCGTCGCCGCGAGTTTAAAGGCGATCGCCTTGGCCGCTATAACGTGCATAAGCGGCCCTCCCTGTATGCCGGGAAATACATAGCCGTCAATTTTTTTGGCAAACTGGCCGCGGCAGAACACAACGCCGCCTCTGGGCCCGCGCAGTGTCTTATGCGTGGTAGTAGTTACGAAATCAGCATAGGGAAACGGGCTGGGATGGACCCCCGCCGCGATGAGGCCGGCAATATGAGCCATATCCACAAAAAGATACGCCCCAACCGAATCACATATGTCCCTGAATTCCTTAAAGTCAAATACGCGCGAATAGGCGGAGGCGCCCACCAGTATCATCTTGGGCCTGTGCCTCCTGGCAAGGAGGCGGATCTCATCCATATCAATGCGCTCTGTTTCCCTGTTTACGCCGTAGGGAATGATCTTGTAGAACCTGCCGGAAAAATTGTGCGGGTGGCCGTGGGAAAGGTGGCCTCCGCAGGCAAGGTCCATAGCCATGACCGTATCTCCCACCTCAAGCGCGGCAAAATACACCGCCATATTCGCCTGCGTTCCCGAATGCGCCTGCACGTTGGCGTGCTCCGCGCCGAAAAGCTCCTTGGCGCGCTCAATGGCAAGGCGCTCCGCGTCGTCAACGAACTCGCATCCGCCGTACCAGCGGCTGGCAGGATAGCCCTCGGCGTACTTATTGGTCATCACGGAACCCTGCGCCTCAAGCACTGCCAAAGGCGCGAAATTCTCCGAAGCGATGAGTTCTATGGTCTTCTCCTCGCGCTCGATCTCGCTGGTTATCGCCTTGTAAATCTCCGGGTCAACTGACTGTATGTGGTGTTTCACTCAACCCTCCTGTCAATTTTTTTCTCTATAGCCGATATCTGCCTGACGCGGCGGCTGTGCCTGCCGCCTTCAAACTCCGTATTCAACCAGGCATCTACTATCTTTTTTGCCGTATCGCCGGTGACAAACGACGCCCCCAGCACCAGCACGTTGGCGTCATTGTGCCGGCGGGAAAATTCTGCCGCCTTCAAATTATAGGCCAATGCCGCCCTCACGCCCCGCACCTTGTTGGCGACGATGGAATTGCCTATGCCGCTTTTACAGATCAAGATACCTCTGTTGTATTGCTTTTTAGACACGGCCCTGGCAACTCTGTATGAGATCTCGGGATAATCGCAGGATTCCTCGGAATACGTGCCGAAATCAGAAACCTCGATGCCCTTCTTCTTCAGGAAACGCAGGAGCTCCTCCTTCAACTTAAACCCGCCGTGGTCGGCGCCTATGACTATCTTCATAGTATTGTTTTGCTTATCCTTTCTATTGTATCCTTGATTATATAAAAAATATTCATATATGTGTCTATGGATCCGCCTATGGGATCTTTGATATCGCTGTTGCCGTCCTTTATTTTAGCAAATTCTTTCAATAAAAACACTTTATTTTCTATTTCCGGCGCCATTTCCTTTATGCGTTCCTTATGGATGCGCTCCATAACGAGTATGAGGTCCGCGCTTTTAAGCATATCCATACTAACGCGCCTTGACTTGTGGCCGGACATATCAATACCTTCCTTGCTCAACAGCGAAAGCGTCTCGGCCGTAGCAGGCATGCCTGAAAGCGCTGAAATCCCGGCAGAGACGACTTCAACAGACAGCCTGTCCTTTGTCTTTTGTTTAAGCAGGCCTTCCGCCATCACAGAACGGCAGGTATTGCCTGTACAGACCAAAAGCACTGTCTTGGTCCTGGCCGCCTTGACGGCATCCTCCGCCTTAATGGCGCCTTCCCGCAAAACAGTCACGCTGTTGGCGGCGTCAACTTCAACAACCGTGGACTCCCTGCCTAATTTGGCCTCTCCCCCGTCTAAAACTATATCTATCTTGCCGCTAAACTGCTCCATCACTTCGTCGGCGCTAAGGCAAGGCGCTTTATCCGCGATATTCGCGGACGGCGCGGCAAGCTCCAGGCCTGATTCGCTGATAAGCATCAAGGCGACCACGTTGTCCGGCATCCTCAAGCCCACCTTTGAATTCCCGGAAGGCATGACTATCGTCAGCGGGCCCGGCCAGAATTTAGCCATAAGCTTGTAAACAGCCATCGGCGGGGATTTTGAAAACTTATCCACGCTGTCCTTGCTGCCGACGAGCAGGGAAAACGGCTTTGAGTCAGGCCTCTGTTTTATCTCGTAAAGCCGCCTTATCGCCTTTTTATTGCGGCTGTCTGCCGCCAGGCCATATACGGTTTCAGTGGGAAAGGCAACGATGCCGCCTTTTTTAAGCGCTTTTACGGCGTCAAGCATTACGCTCCTGTCCGGGACAACATCGTTTATCCTTACGTATGCTGTTTCAATCATAATCTGACTTTTATCTTCAGCACCTTTGCCGCCATATTTTTCTTATGCCTGGTTAGTTTCTGTTTTATCTTTTTATCGCTTAAACCCAGGATCTGCGCGGCCAATATGCCGGCGTTACCAGCCCCTGCCTCGCCTATCGCCATTGATGCCACCGGAACGCCCTTTGGCATCTGCACGGTGGAAAGCAAAGAATCCAATCCTTTAAGGGCTTTGGTAGGGATGGGGATGCCGATGACCGGAAGCGTGGTGAAAGAAGCGATAACTCCGGCAAGCGCCGCGGAACCGCCCGCGGCCGCGATAAACAGTTTGATGCCGCGGCCTTCCGCGCTACGCGTATACTTCTCTAACTCCTTCGGAGTGCGGTGCGCGGACAACACCTTTAATTCAAAACTTATACCGAACTCCTTGAGCATATCCGTGCATGCCTTAACAACGCTTAAATCAGACGCGCTGCCCATTATGACACTGACTTTACTCGCCATTAATGTTGCCCTCCTTTAACCGCTCTCCACCCTATATCTTTTCTATAATGCATGCCTTCAAAACTGATCTTCTCAACCGCGCTATATGTATGTTCAATTGCTGTTTTGATATCCTCCCCCAACCCGGTGACGCCCATGACCCTTCCGCCGTTTGTATAAAATCTGTCCTTGTCCTTCCTGGTGCCGGCGTGAAACACTACCGCGTCTTTAACCTTAGCCGCCTCATCAAGCCCGCTGATCTCCCTGCCTTTTTCATAATTACCCGGATAGCCGCCTGAGGCCAGGACAACGCAGACGCAGGCGCGGCTGTCCCAATCCAGTATTTTCAGGCGGGAAAGTTTCTGCTCGCTTACCGCAAGCATCACCTCTACCAGATCGGATTGTAAACGCGGCAAGATCGCCTGTGTCTCGGGATCGCCGAAACGCGCGTTAAACTCTAAAGTTTTAGGGCCCTCTTTGGTCAGCATAATACCGGCGTACAAGACACCTTTATAGGTTATGCCTTCTTTTACCAGGCCGTCTATGGTGCGGTAAACTACCTTTTCCAGGATCTCTTTGAACAACGGCGCGGTGACTACCGGCGCCGGAGAATAAGCCCCCATCCCGCCGGTATTCGGGCCCTCATCGTTGTCAAAGACCCGTTTGTGGTCCTGCGCTGAAGCCAGCGCGATGACTTCTTTTGAATCCGTGAAAACAAGTATGGAGGCCTCCTGACCTTGCAGGCACTCCTCAATGATTATCCTCTTGCCGGCAGCGCCGAATATCTTTTCCTGCATCATCGCGCTGACCGCCTTTTTTGCCTCATCAGCGGTTTTAGCTACTACCACGCCTTTTCCCTGAGCCAGTCCGTCTGCCTTTATCACACAAGGCGCACCGATCTTATCAATGTATTTCCTGGCAGCGTCCGCGTCCTCAAAGATATCAAAATCCGCGGTCGGCACCTTATATTTTGCCATTAATTCCTTGGCAAAGACCTTGCTTGCCTCTAACCGCGCGGCCATTTTCTGCGGCCCGAAAATCCTTAATTTATAATTGGTGAATTCGTCAACGATCCCCGCGGCAAGCGGCGCTTCAGGCCCCACAACGGTCAAGTCAATTTTTTCCCTGCGCGCGAAATCTAATAACTTCGCGATGTCATCCGCCTTTATATCTACGCACTCTGCCTGTTGACTGATCCCGCCGTTACCCGGCGCGCAAAAGATCTTGCTCACCAACTTTGACTGGGCGATCTTCCAAACCAACGCGTGTTCCCTGCCGCCTGAACCGATGACGAGGATCTTCATATTTATTTCCTGACCATGACCAACAGCATTTTAAATCTTTCTATCGCCTTTAAGGCGTGCGGTTTGTTCGCCGGCATAATGATCATCTGACCTGCCTTCAGTTTATTCGGCCTGCCGGAAATCATTACTTCTGCCGAGCCGTCAACTATGTAGACCAGCGCGTCAAAGGGCGCGGTGTGTTCGCTTAGCCCCTGGCCCTTGTCAAAGGCAAACAGGGTGACCGTGCCCGCGTCCTTCTTGATGATCTCCCTGCTTACCACCGCGGAATCCTGATAATCAAGCAATCCCGATAAATCAACTACCTTACCAGTGAATTCCATCTATACAATCTCTACTTTCCCTTTGCCCCTGACGACCTCTCCGATGACACAGGACTTAAGCTTTGACTGCGCCAGTTTTGAGATCGTCTTCTTTGCCGCGCCGGGCGCGACAACCAAAACCATACCTATGCCCATATTAAAGGTATGATACATCTCTCTGTCTTCAATATCGCCCTTACTCTGAATAAGCCGGAATATCCTGGATACCTGCCAGGAATCCTTATAAATCCTGACATTCACATTATCGGGTAAAATCCGCGCGATCTTATCGTAAAACGCCCCGCCGGTGATATGGGCAATGCCTCTGATGCTTTGATATTTCAATAACGATAACACGGGCTTGACATATATGCGCGTGGGTTCAAGTAATTCTTTGCTGTATTTTCTCAGATCGCCCCGCGAAAGGGCCTTTCTTACCAGGGAATATCCGTTAGAATGAATACCGCTTGATTCTAAGCCAATGACAGTATCGCCCGGACTGATCTTCGCGCCGTCAATAATACTTTTACGCTCAACCACGCCTACGCAAAAACCGGCAAGGTCGTAATCGCCTGCCTTGTACATCCCGGGCATCTGCGCGGTCTCGCCGCCCACAAGAGCACAGCCCGCCTGGATACAACCTTCGGTTATGCCCTTGACTACGTCCACAAGCACGCCCGCCCCAACTTTGCTGTAAGCGATGTAATCCAGAAAAAACAAAGGCCGCGCCCCGACGCACAGAATATCATTTACGTTCATCGCCACCGCGTCAATGCCGACTGTATCGTGTTTTCCGGCAAGGACGGCGAGTTTTAACTTGGTGCCCACGCCGTCCGAAGAAGATACCAGGATGGGATCCGCGTAGAGGCCTTTGGGTAACCTGAAAAAACTCCCGAACCCGCCGATATCCCTGAGCACGTCCTTGTTGAAGGACCTTCTCACCAGCGGCTTTATCTTCGCCTTAAAAATACCTGCCCTGGTTATATCCACCCCTGACTTTTTGTAGTCCATCAGCAGTTCTCCAGCATATATTTATCCGCCTTTTTGACCTTGATGGGATATTTCCCGGTAAAACAGGCAACACAGTAGTTCTGCTTGGGCAGGCAGACCGACTTCAACAACCCCTTCAAGCTCAGATAGCCCACGCTGTCCACCCCTAAAAACCTTTTGATCCTCTTTAAGCTCATCTTGCGCGCCAGCAGCTCCGATGACCTGGGAAAATCGATCCCATAAAAACAGGGATGTATATGGGGCGGGCAGGAGATCCTCAGGTGCACCTGCTTGGCGCCTGCCTGCCTTAGATTCTTTACGCGCTTGCGCGACGTCGTGCCCCTGACTATGGAATCATCCACAACTACTATGCGCCTGCCCTTGACCACGTCCTTGAGGATATTGAATTTGATCTTGACGTTCAGGTCCCTTATCTCCTGCTTGGGCTGGATAAATGTCCTGCCTACGTAGTGGTTCCTGATAATGCCCCATTCAAGAGGTATCCTTGACTTCTCGCTGAAGCCCAATGCCGCGGATGTGCCTGAGTCAGGCACGGGCACTACGATATCCGCCACAGCCGGATGCTCCAGCGCTAACTGCTCGCCTAAGCGCCGTCTTACCCTGTGCACTGTCTCGCCGAAAACCATGGAATCGGGCCTGGCAAAATAAATATGCTCAAATATGCACATCGCTTTAGCGCGCACTTTCAGCTCAGGCGGATGCACAGAGCGCACGCCGCGCTTGGTTAAAAACACTATTTCACCCGGCTCAATTTCTCTTACGAACTTTGCTCCGATAAGGTCAAAGGCGCAGGTCTCCGAAGCCAGGCACCATGCCCCATTAAGTTTTCCCAGGCATAAAGGCCTGAATCCATGGGGGTCCCTTACGCCGATGATCTGCCTGTCATCCATCAGCAGCAAGGAGTAGGCGCCTTTGACCCTCTTGAGCGCGTAACGCAGCCGCTCTTCTGTGGAGCGCTGTTTTGACTTTGCCATAAGATGGACTATGATCTCGGAGTCGGTGGTGCTCTGGAATATGGAACCGGCCTTTTCCAGCTCTGACCTTAATTCCGCCGCGTTCACGAGGTTGCCGTTATGCGCGATGGCTATGGAGCCCTTGAGGTAATCGATCACCAGCGGCTGGGCGTTCTTCACCAGGCTCGAGCCGGTAGTGGAATAGCGCACGTGCCCTATTGCCATTCTGCCGCAGAGCCGCTTCAGCGATTCGGCATTGAACACGTCGGAAACCAGGCCCATGCCCTTGTGGAACTTCATTGATCTCCCGTTATAGGAAACAATGCCTGCCGACTCCTCGCCCCTGTGCTGCAAGGCGTAGAGCCCGGAATAAGTCAGATAACTCGCGTACTTATTTCCGTGCACCCCGAAAAGCCCGCAGTATTCCTTAGGATAATAAGTTTTTCTTCGCATATTCTACTCCGTTTTTAAAGATCTGGATTCCCTCCGGCCCAAACGGCTCTTTCATAGAAGCCCATCTGGGGCCTTGAGTTTTCTGAACGTGCCTTTCAGGATGGGGCATAAGCCCCAGTATCCTGCCTGTTTTGTCGCAAATACCGGCGATATTGTCGACTGAACCGTTTGGATTATAAGGGTAACCTGCCGGGTTGCCGTATTCCGTGCAATACTGAAAAACAACCTGGCCGTTCCCCTTAATCCTTTCCAGCGCCGCCTTATCCTTTACCTGGAAATTGCCCTCGCCGTGAGCGACGGGAAGATAAATGATCTCCGGCAGATTTCTCGTCCACACACAAAGCGTATCATTTCTACTTTTTAAATACGTCCATCTATCTTCAAATTTTCCCGACGTATTCAGCATCAAAGTCGCCTCCTGGGTAAAATCTCCGTTTCCCGGCAAAAGCCCCGCCCTGGCCAATACCTGAAATCCATTGCATATGCCTATTATCAACTTGCCGCCGGCAATAAACCCGCGCAGGTCATCGCGCAAACTGTGCTTCAATTCAACGGAAAGGATCTTGCCCGCCCCCAGATCATCGCCGTAGGAGAAACCTCCGGGTATGGCGAGTATCTGATAAGACGATAAACTCTTTTTCCCCGAGCACAACTCGTTTATATGCACAAGTTCCGCTTCGGCCCCGGCCGACTTAAAGGCAAAGGCCGTTTCTTTATCACAATTTGTCCCCGCGCTGCGCAGGACAATGACTTTTACCCTGTTCTTCATTTACGGTAGAATTTCCGGATGGCTGAGACCACCTCTTTCGGCTCATCCACCACTGTGAATATGCGAAGGTCTTGCTCAGGCACGCACCCTCTCTGTACCGCCGTCTGTTTTATCCAGGCCACCAGCTCCTTCCAATAGACCTTACCCACAAGCACTACGGGAAATCTCTGGATGCGCTCTGTCTGTATCAGATTAAGCGATTCAAAAAGTTCGTCAAGAGTGCCGAAGCCTCCGGGCATGACCACGTATGCCTTGGCGTATTTGACGAACATGACCTTGCGCACGAAAAAATAATGAAAATCAAGCAGGGTCTTCACGTAAGGGTTGGCTTTCTGTTCCGACGGGATCTGGATGTTCAGCCCGATTGACCTGCCTTTTGCCCTGGCCGCTCCCTTGTTTGCCGCCTCCATAAGCCCGGGGCCGCCTCCTGTAATTACAGCATAACCTTCCCTGGCGAGAGAATAGGCGATCTCCTCCGTTACTTTATAATATTTATCCTGACGGCTCAGCCTTGATGAGCCGAAAATGGATACTGCCTTGCCGATGCCAGAGAGCACCTCAAAGCCCTCAACGAACTCAGACATGATCCTGAAAACCCGCCAAGGGTCCTCTTTGGTGAAATCGTCCCTGAAGTCATCTTTTTTCATGTTACCACCTCATAGGTTTCTGCCAGGCATCTTTTAAATGCCGCGCCTTGGCAGACGCGCATACCTTATTATCCAGCCCGTATATGTTAAATTTGTTATTATCACAGACACAGCCGATAAGCCCCAGCGGCAGGCCCTTCATAGTCCTTTCAAATTCCTTCTGTTCCTGTTTCGGCACCTCTACCAAAAAGCGGGAATTGGACTCGGAAAACATTATTGCCGCATCGTAATTCTTATATTTGGGATTTTGCGCTGAGTAAGGGACCTCTGCCAGGAATATATCCATTCCCAGGCCGCCGGCAAACGCCATTTCGGCAGCGCATACGGCGATCCCGCCTTCAGAACAGTCATGTATCGCCCGGACCAGCTTTTTCCGCGCCGCCCTGCTCAAGGCATCCATTGTTTTTTTCGCGGCCTTCGCGTTGACCTTGGGAACGTTGTTGCCGAGAGACCCCAGGATATCATAAAAATGCGAACCGCCTAATTCGTCGCGGGTATTGCCGGCAATGTATATGAGGTCGCCTGCCTGTTTCGCGCTCATCGTAACAGCGTCGGATACGTCCTCCATTACCGCCATCGCGGATATCAGCAAGGTGCAGGGAATGGCAATTGATCTATCGCCTACGCGGTATTCGTTATTCAAGCTGTCTTTGCCGGATACGAAAGGGACTCCGAAATCCCTGGCAGCCCTGTAGCAGCCTCTGGCTGCCTCAACCAGTCCGCCTAGCCTGTCGGGCTTATCCGGATTTCCGGCGCAGAAGTTATCCAGCAATGCCACCCTGTCAAGAGAACCGCCCACAGAAATAACCTGCCTCAGCGCCTCGTCAATACAAGAAGCGGCCATCCAATAGGGGTCGATCCTGCCGAACCTGTAGTTTATGCCGCAGGATATTATCAGCCCTTTGCGTGAATCCAGAAGCGGCCTTACCACTGCCGCGTCAGAAGGCCCATCGTTTAGAATTCCGGTCAGGGGCTTAACTACTGAACCGCCCTGGACCTCATGGTCATACTGCCTGATGATCCACTCTTTAGAACAGATATTATAATGCGAGAGCAGTTTAAATAAGTACGGCGTTAAGTCCTTATCCTTTGGCAATGCCGGCTCTTTATGCGTTCTTCTCACGCTGACCGCCTTTTTCTCGATCTGAGGCAGGCCGTTATGTAAAAAATCCATATCCAGGTCACAGACCTTATTTTTATCGTAGAATAACTCCAGCCGGCCGGTCCCTGTGAATTCACCTATGCGGGTCGCCTCAACATTCTCGGACTTGAATACCTCAAGCAGTTTCTCTATTTTCTCCTTCGGCACTGCCAGCACCATTCTCTCCTGCGCCTCGGAGATCCAGATCTCCGCGTAGGAAAGCCCTTTGTATTTCAAAGGCGCCTTTTCCAGGTCAACGCGCGCCCCCAGATCAACGCCCATCTCTCCCACCGCGCTGGACAGCCCGCCGGCGCCGCAATCGGTGATAGCATTGTAGAGCCCGGCGTCGCGCGCCTTGAGTATCGTATCAAGCAGTTTTTTTTCCTGTATGGGATTGCCGATCTGCACGGCGCCCGAAGAAACCGTCTCTGACTCAGAGGTGAGTTCGCCTGAAGAAAATGTCGCTCCGTGTATCCCGTCGCGGCCTGTCCTGCCTCCGGCAACGACGATCAGATCGCCTTTCTTTGTCTGCTTAAATGACCTGCCTTTGGGCATAATTCCCGCGGTGCCGCAATAAACCAGAGGATTGCCGATGTAGGCGTCGTCAAACAATACCGCGCCGTTCACCGTGGGTATCCCCATTTTATTGCCGTAATCCCTTACTCCGGCGACCACGCCCTTAGCCACCCTCTTGGGGTGGAGTACGCCCTCCGGCACATTATCTTGAGAAGTATCGGGAGGCCCGAAACAGAATACATCCGTATTCAGGACCGGTTTAGCCCCCAGCCCCGTGCCTAAGATATCGCGGATCACGCCGCCTATGCCGGTATTCGCCCCGCCGAACGGCTCAAGCGCCGACGGATGATTATGCGTCTCTACCTTAAAACATACATTGTAATTATCGTCAAATTTTATAATGCCGGCGTTATCTTTGAATACCGAAACGCACCAGGGCTTGTTCAATTCCCTGGTTACCTTCATTATCGTTGATTTAAGCAGATTGTTGATCCTGGTTGTCTTGCCGTCTTTCTTATAAAGGATCTTGCCGCGGAATGTCTTATGCCCGCAGTGCTCAGACCAGGTCTGCGCCAGTGTCTCCAATTCGCAGTCAGTGGGGTTGCGGCCGAGTTTCGCGAAATACTTCTTGATCTCCTTCATCTCGTTGAGATTAAGGAACAACTGCCCTTCTTTGCTTATCTGCTTAAGCCGCTTTGGCCCAGCGCCCAGCAGATCTACGGTGTTTAATTGAAATCTATATTCTGCCGAATGGGTAGTTATGTATGAGGCGGCATCCCCCTTTACAATATGCTGTATCAATTTATTGTAGAGCAGTTTTTCGCAAATGGCCCTGATCTCCTGCCCGCTTGGATCTCCCTTGAGCAAGTATTTTTTTGCGCCCGCTATACGCCTTACGCCTTCAATACCCAGATCCTTAACCGCCTTAAGAGCGGACTCCTCAGCCGGATCCATCACGCCGGCGTTATACGCCACTTCTATTGCCTGGTATCCCTCATCGGCCGCCGCGGATAAGGAATATGCTTCTATCACCGGGTCAATAAGCAGCTCCTCCGCGATATGCCTGATCTTATCCTCTTTGAGTCCGCTCTCAATATAATATACCCTGATAAACCTGACTTCTGAGACAGAATTTATCCCCAGATCAAGGATATCCTTTTTGATGCCTTCTCCTACGGCATCAAAGACCCCCTGCCTTTCTTTGACCTCAACCCTATAGACCATACTTTTGTGATTTATTGCAGGACCTTATTCAAAACTTCCTGGTAGGCCTCTTCAACGCTGCCCAAATCGCGGCGGAATCTGTCTTTATCGAGCTTGCGCCCCGTGCCCTTCTCCCATAGGCGGCAGGTATCGGGTGAGATCTCGTCGGCTAAGATCACCGTCCCCTTGTGCCTGCCGAATTCAAGCTTAAAGTCAACCAGATCCAGGCCCCTTTCGGAAAAGAAAATTTTGAGGTACTCGTTTATCTTAAAAGACAACGCCTTAATCGTATTCAACTCATCAGCGGTAGCCAGCTTAAGCGCTATCGCGTGGTAATCGTTTATTAAAGGATCATGCAAAGAATCGTTCTTATAATGATACTCAAAAACGGGGCTCTCCAGCGTGATGCCCTCTTCTATGCCCAGTAATTTGCTCATGCCGCCGGCTGTAATATTGCGCATGGTCACCTCAAGCGGAATGATCCTGACCTTCTTGACCAGCATCTCTCTGTCTGAAAGCATCTTTTCAAAATGCGTGGGTATGCCCTTACCGTAAAGATACTCAAACAGCCGGGTAGAGATCTTATTATTGCATACGCCTTTCTGAAGTATCGTGCCTCTTTTCGCGGCGTCAAACGCGGTGGCGTCGTCTTTGAAGTATTGGATAACAAGATCGGGGTTATCCGTCTCGTAAATTATCTTTGCCTTGCCTTCGTAGATCTTATTCCGCTTTTCCATGATCATAATCCCAATCGGTTGAATATCATGCCTACGTTCTTCAAATAGGCATCCAGTTTAAAACAGTCATCCAGTTCTTTGTAAGACATATGTTTCATCACGGCCTTATCTTCAAGCAAGACCTCTTTAAAGCTGACCCTGCGCTTCCAGCACTGCATTGCCGCCCTTTGCACTATGTCGTATGCCCTGGGGCGGTTAAGCCCTTTATTCATAAGAGCGACCAGTATCTTCTGCGAGAAAAACAGCCCCTTGGACCTCACGATGTTAGCCATCATATTTTCCGGGTATACATTAAGCCCCGATACAACATAGATCATTTTGTTCAGCATATAATCCAGAGCCAATGTTGAGTCGGGTAAAATGACGCGCTCAACGGAAGAATGGCTGATGTCCCGCTCATGCCACAGGGCCACATCCTCAAAGGCAGCGTGCGCGTTTGCCCGCAGCAGGCGCGCCAGTCCGCATATCCTCTCGCATATTACCGGATTTCTTTTGTGCGGCATGGCGGATGAACCCTTCTGCCCGGAAGCGAACGGCTCCTCAACCTCAAGCACCTCTGTGCGCTGCAAATGCCGGAACTCCAAAGCCATCTTCTCAAGGGAAGCGCCTATCAAGGCAAGCACGTTAACGAATACCGCGTGAATATCCCTCTGGATCACCTGGGTGGAGATCGCCGCCGGCCTGATATTGAGCTTACGGCAGACGTATTGCTCAACGCGCGGGTCTATGTTGGAATAGGTGCCTACAGCCCCCGAAATCTTGCCCACGGAGATCTCGTATTTCGCCCATTGCAGCCGCTCAAGATTGCGCCGCATCTCATCATAGGCAAGCGCCATCTTCAGGCCGAATGTGGTCGGCTCAGCGTGTACGCCGTGCGACCTGCCCATGCAAGGCGTATCCTTATATTTCTTTGCCTTCTTCTTCAGTTCCCGCAACAGGACGCTCAAACCATCGATCAATATGTCGGCTGCCTCCCTCATCTGCAGCGCCAGCGCCGTATCCAGAAGGTCGGATGAGGTGATGCCCATATGGAAATATTGCGCGTCCCTGCCGATGTATCGCGAGACGTTGTTCACGAACGCCACGATATCGTGGTGGGTCTTCTCTTCTAACCTCTGTATTTGCTTGATGTTAAACTTTGCTTTGCGCTTGATATTGGAGACCGCGGCGGCGGGGATCTTCTTGAGTTTAGAAAGGGCCTCGCAGGTGAGTATTTCTATTTGGAGCATTTTGGAGAACTTGGACTCGTCCTCCCAGACCTTGCTCATTTCGGGAAGTGAATATCTCTGTATCATCTTAACCCTCCTATCCTGTCCAGAAGGGTTAATTATAGCAGAAAAACAACGGCTCTGCAATAGGCAGAAAGGAAAAAAATCTATGGTGGAAAGATAAAATGGCGGGAAGCAGAAAA
The DNA here is from genome assembly GCA_028707125.1 of Candidatus Omnitrophota bacterium. Lineage (NCBI taxonomy): Bacteria > Pseudomonadati > Candidatus Omnitrophota > Candidatus Omnitrophota bacterium. Next base: position 715,897 of record JAQTUX010000001.1, on the reverse strand, counting down.
ATATCTACCTGTTTTTATTTACAGGTTGCTGTTTAAAATATGCCCAAAGATGTACCTGTATAATCTCCAGGTATCGTGCTTCGTGATCTTCCCGTCGCCCCTGACGCGCCCCTCCGTGCCGGGGTTAGGGTAAACATCGGCGCGCCTGAACTCTTCTTCGCTAAGGGTAACCGATCCTTTCATTGCGGCATGCATCTTTCTTATATCCGCTCTGGTTATTCTGCCGTCACCGTTAACGTCACCCATAATAGAGGCCTCGGCTTTAGCCGTTGCGCTAAACCTGTCCCTGACCTCACAGGCAACGGCGCTGGCATGGTAGGGCAGGACTATAGAATCCTCGTTTAAGAATCCCGTATCCCATACATTGTCGTTATCAAAATCCCATCTGTATTCCAACATGCTATCCCAGGTAGTATATATATCAGGGTCTGCGGCGCCAACGGCGCGGGCTATTAAACTGGGCTGCTCCTCCCTGCCTTCTACAATACTTAAACTATAACTATAAAAAGTATAAAACTCATTATTGGTAACATATATATAATCACCCGAAACAAAAACATCTCTGATATCCAACATCGCACCTAATTTTCTAAATAAAGCAGGGGCCGCGGGGTCAGAGATATCGATAATCAGCAATTCATCATAGGTATTCACAACATATGCGTATTTGCCGGAAACGCGGACCTTAAAAGCTGGATATTCATCAAGACTTCCAACTAAGACCGGAGACGCGGGATTGGAAACATCTACTATCTGTAAGCCAACACAGTCATTTGCAATATAGGCATAATTCCCGGAAACGTCGACAAAATCACAACTGGTATCAAAACTTCCAACTAAGACCGGAGACGCGGGATTGGAAACATCAATGATCTGCAGTCCTCCTGACCAACAGGCGACGTAGGCGTAATTCCCGGAAACACAGACGGTTTTGGAGGTGCCGTTTAATTCAATGCTTCCGACCAGTGTCGGAGCTGTGGGATCGGAGACGTCTACGATATGTAATCCTGCTTTATCATTTGCGATATAGGCGTAATTCCCGGAAACATGGACGCCTCTTGCAAAACCGGATGTATCAAGACGCCCGACCAGGGCAGGGGCCGCGGGATCGGAGACGTCTATGATCTGTAAACCCGCATTAGAACCTGCAAGGTAGGCGTAATTCCCGGAAACGTAGACGTCGTATGCATAACTAGATGTATCAAGGCTTCCGACCAGGGCAGGGGCCGCGGGATCGGAGACGTCTACGACCTTCAGAACTCCCTCCCGAGAGCCTATCAAGTAAGCATAAGTTCCTAAGGTATAAATACGGGAAGCAAAGCAACCTGAGATATGCAATCTACCGACTGAGTTTGCCAAATTCCCTGATTCTCTAGAAATATCGATGCCTTCTATGGATGGAGCGTTGTTATAAGGAACTGTCCATACAGTCCTGGTTGCATAAGATGCATTTCCGTACGCATCCGTAAGACCTAATTTAATCCTCCAATATCTGGATATGGGACTGACACTAAGTTTAAACGGCTGGGAGACATCATATATATGCAAACTAGACTCTTCATCGGCAATATAGAGATAATTCCCGAGAAGGCAAATCCCTACAGCAAGGCTGCATTCATCGGAATGAGCCAATAGGACCGGCACCGCGGGATCGGAAATGTCTATGACATGCAAACTGGCATCATTACTTACAGCATAGGCATAGTTGCCCGCTATGGAAACAGCTCGCGTCCCGCCAGATGTATTAAGACTTCCGACCAGGGCAGGGGCCGCGGGATCGGAGACGTCTATGATCTGCAACCCGGTATCATTATCTGCGATATAGGCATAGTTGCCCGCTATGGAAACAGCTCGCGTCCCGCCAGATGTATTAAGACTTCCGACCAGGGCAGGGGCCGCGGGATCGGAGACGTCTATGATCTGCAACCCGGTATCATTATCTGCGATA